>NZ_VTLB01000003.1 GCF_020514235.1 Synechococcus sp. MU1617 | reverse complement strand
CAGAAGATCCCGAATTCGAGACCTTCTACACCAAGAACATCCTTCTGAATGAAGGTCTGCGTGCCTGGATGGCACCGGCTGACCAGCCGCACGAAAACTTCGTCTTCCCTGAAGAGGTTCTGCCCCGTGGTAACGCTCTCTAATCCCGGTCTTGGCGCCACTGGCGGCAAAGACCTTCCATCCACCGGGTATGCCTGGTGGTCTGGCAACGCCCGTCTGATCAACCTGTCCGGCCGTCTGCTTGGTGCCCACGTGGCCCACGCTGGTCTGATGGTGTTCTGGGCCGGCGCAATGATGCTGTTCGAGGTGAGCCACTTCACCTTCGATAAGCCCATGTATGAGCAGGGCTTCATCTGCATGCCCCACGTCGCCACCCTTGGCTACGGCGTGGGCCCCGGCGGTGAGGTCACTGATCTCTTCCCCTTCTTCGTGGTGGGTGTTCTGCACCTGATCAGTTCTGCCGTGCTCGGTCTCGGTGGCCTTTATCACGCTCTGCGTGGTCCGGAGATCCTGGAGAACTACTCCTCCTTCTTCTCCCAGGACTGGCGTGACAAGAACCAGATGACCAACATCATCGGTTATCACCTCATCCTTCTGGGCGTCGGCTGCCTGCTGCTGGTCTTCAAGGCCATGTTCTTCGGCGGCGTCTACGACACCTGGGCCCCCGGCGGCGGTGACGTCCGCATGATCACCAACCCGACCCTCGATCCGGGCGTGATCTTCGGCTACCTGTTCCGCGCTCCCTTTGGCGGCGAGGGCTGGATCATCGGTGTGAACTCCATGGAGGACATCATCGGTGGCCACATTTGGCTGGGTCTGACCCTGATCTTCGGTGGCATCTGGCACGCCATCACCAAGCCTTTCGGCTGGGTGCGTCGCGCCTTCATCTGGAACGGTGAGGCCTACCTGAGCTACAGCCTTGGCGCTCTGAGCTTCATGAGCTTCATCGCTTCGGCCTACATCTGGTTCAACAACACCGCTTATCCCTCCGAGTTCTGGGGCCCCACCAACGCTGAGGCATCCCAGGCTCAGAGCTTCACCTTCCTGGTGCGTGACCAGCGCCTCGGCGCCAACATCGGTTCCGCCATGGGCCCCACCGGCCTGGGTAAGTACCTGATGCGCTCACCCACCGGTGAAATCATCTTCGGCGGTGAAACCATGCGCTTCTGGGACTTCCGTGGTCCCTGGCTGGAGCCCCTGCGTGGCCCCAACGGTCTCAGCCTCGACAAGCTGCAGAACGACATTCAGCCCTGGCAAGTGCGCCGTGCGGCTGAGTACATGACCCACGCTCCCAACGCCTCGATCAACTCCGTGGGCGGCATCATCACCGAGCCCAACTCGGTGAACTACGTGAACCTCCGCCAGTGGCTGGGTGCAACGCAGTTCGTGCTCGCCTTCTTCTTCCTGGTTGGTCACCTCTGGCACGCCGGCCGCGCTCGCGCTGCTGCTGCTGGCTTCGAGAAAGGCATCGACCGCAAGGCTGAGCCTGTGCTCGGCATGCCCGACCTCGACTGATCCACCGGTCCAACCCAAACGATCGTCGTCATCAACCCCCGCCATACGGCGGGGGTTTTTTATTGGGTTGGAAAAGGCGATTTCTTAGCCTGTCTGAATCGATGGATCGTTCGTGAACACAGGCCTGAACACCCGCGTGATCCACCACGGCGACAGCTTTGCGGGAGACACCGGCACGGTGATGCCGCCGATCTTCCCCACCAGCACCTTTGCCCATGGCAACGCCGGCGGGTTCGACTACACCCGTTCCGGCAACCCCAACTTCCGCATCCTTGATGGGGTGCTCGCGTCTGTTGAAGGCTGTGCCCACGCCACCGTCTTCGCCTCCGGCGTCAGTGCCATCACCGCTGTGGTCTCCCAGCTGAAACAGGGTGATCTGGTGCTCTGCGAGGAGAACCTCTACGGCTGCACCGTGCGGCTGTTCGAGCAGGTGTTCGCCAAGTTCGGGCTGAAAACCGCCTGGGTTGATTTCACCCAGCCAGCAGCACTGGAGCAGATCCAAGCCCAGAAGCCGGCGATGGTGTGGTTGGAGAGCCCCACCAACCCTCTGCTCAAGGTGATCGACCTGGAGGCAGTCTGTGCCGTCACCCAACCCTTGAGCATCCCCGTGGTGGTGGACAACACCTTTGCCACCGCCCTGGTGCAGCGCCCCCTGGAGCTGGGCGCCACCCTCTCACTCACCAGCACCACCAAGTACATCAACGGCCACTCCGATGCCCTCGGAGGAGCCGTTTGCACCAACGATCCCGAGTGGCACCAGAAGATGGTGTTCTCCCAGAAGGCCCTGGGCCTGCAGCCCTCCCCCTTTGATTGCTGGCTGATCACGCGGGGCATCAAGACCCTGCCGCTGCGGCTCAAGCAGCAGATGGCCAATGCCGCGGCCCTGGCCGATCAACTGGCGGGGCACGCCAAGGTGAACTGGGTGCGTTACCCCCACCGCAGCGATCACCCCCAGCATCAGGTGGCGATCCGACAGATGCGCGCCGGTGGCGCCATCTTGACGGTGAGCTTCAACGCCAGCCAGGAGCAGACCTATGCCCTCTGCAAGCAACTGCGCTGGTTCACCATGGCCGAAAGCCTGGGTGGCATCGAAAGCCTGATCTGCCACCCCGCCACCATGACCCATGCAGCGGTGTCAGCAGAGGTGAAGGCCAAGCTGGGCATTGACGACGGCCTGGTGCGCTTCTCGGTGGGCTGCGAAGACCTCGCCGATCTGCAGGCCGATCTGGACCAGGCCCTGGAGCTGCTGGCGTGAGTCCCCGCAATCTGCTCAGCGATCCGGCCTGGCAGGGCTCTGATCTCGGCCATCCCCTGCCCGACTCCCCCCATGCAGTGTCTGTGGCGCTGCCGCGCTGGCGCGATGTGGTCGCCTACGAGGAGAAGGATCCGGCCTGCCGCGATGCCCTGCAGACGATCTATCCACGCTTCGGCCTGCATCCGCTGATCCGACAATTGGTTCAGACATCGGAGCTTGCAGGCACCACGGTCTGGCCCTATCCCACCGAAGCGGCAGCCCAAGCGGCCCTGGCCCACTGCCAACGCAAAGCACCGGAGAGCCGCTCGGAGCTGATCGCCGTTGCTGGGGTGACCTGCCTGCGCAGTGATGCAGCGGCGAGCCCCCATGCCAAAGCGTTCTGGCAGCACACCGGCCTGGGCCTCTCCTCCCGCCAGGCCGCCATCGCCTTAGGGAAAGAGACGGCCCCCAGCAGCACATCCGGCGATGCGGCCCGCGAGGTGATTCGAAAGCGCCTGGCCGGCATCCATGGCGTCGACCCCCGGCAGATCAGCCTGCATCCAGCGGGAATGGCCGGCCTGCATGCAGCCCTCAGCGCCATCCAAATGCTCCGGCCGAGTCGGCCCACGCTGCAGCTGGGCTTTCCCTACGTGGATGTGCTGAAGCAGCCGCGCGTGGTGTTTCACGGTGGCGAGCTGTTGCAGCCGCAGACCCTCACCGAAGTGGAAGCAGCGCTGGATCAACTCCAGCCAGCGGCCGTGATCGTGGAGCTGCCGAGCAATCCGCTGCTGCGCTGCATGGACCTGCCCGGCGTGTCGGCATTGGCCCGGAACCGCGGCATTCCGGTGATCGCCGATGACACGATCGGCACCGGCATCAACCTCAATGCCCTGCCCTATGCCGATCTGATCTTCACCTCGCTCACCAAGAGCTTCGCGGGGCGCGGTGATGTGATGGCCGGCAGTGTGCTGGTGAGTCCGCAATCGCCGTGGGCGGCCTCCCTGCGGGCGGCGGTTTCAGCCATCGCCCCGCTTAGCGATGCCGATGCCATCGCCCTGGAGATTGCCAGCCGGGATGTGCTCCAGCGGGTTCCACAACTCGATGCCAACGCGCTGGTACTGGCGGAACGGCTCGAGGCCCACCCAGCCGTGCGACGGGTGCTGCATCCGAAAAGCTGCCCCAACTTCCGTGCTCTGATGCGAAAAGGAGCTGGCCATGGCTGCCTGCTCTCCTTTGAACTGAAGGGAGGCCAAGAGCAGACCAAGCGGGTTTACGACGCGCTTCGGATCAGCAAAGGCCCCAGCCTTGGCACCGATTTCAGCCTGGTTTGCCCTTACACCCAGCTGGCCCACTACGACGAACTGAGCTGGGCAGAACAGTGCGGCGTGCCGGCTCATCTGCTGCGAGTTTCGGTGGGTCTGGAAGACCCCGACGCGCTGTGGATGCGGTTTACGCAAGCGTTTGCTGACTGAGAGACCGGTGAGACTCTGAAAAAGCCCTTAACAACAGGATGAGGAGAGGCTTTTGATCATTAGTTTGTTTACTTCGGGCCCCTCTACATCAGCTCCATGTCCCGCATTTACGACGACAACAGTCAGGCCATCGGCAACACCCCGCTGGTCAAGCTGAACAACGTCACCAAAAACTGCAAGGCCACCGTGCTGGCCAAGGTTGAGGGGCGCAACCCCGCGTACAGCGTCAAGTGCCGGATCGGCGCCAACATGATCTGGGACGCTGAAAAAAGCGGAAAGCTCACCAAGGGCAAGGTGATTGTTGAGCCCACCTCCGGCAACACCGGCATCGCTCTGGCATTCACCGCCGCTGCCCGGGGTTACAAGCTGATCCTGACGATGCCCGAGTCGATGTCGATCGAGCGGCGTCGGGTGATGGCCGTGCTCGGGGCTGAACTGATCCTCACCGAAGCCGCCAAGGGCATGCCCGGTGCGATTGCCAAGGCCAAGGAAATCGCGGAAAGCGATCCGGCCAAATACTTCATGCCCGGTCAGTTCGACAATCCCGCCAACCCCGAGATCCACTTCAAGACCACCGGTCCTGAAATCTGGAACGACTGCGATGGCGCCATTGATGTGCTGGTGGCCGGCGTCGGCACCGGTGGCACCATCACCGGCGTCTCCCGCTACATCAAAAATGAAGCGGGCAAGGCGATCGAAGCCGTGGCCGTTGAACCGACCAACAGCCCGGTGATCACCCAGACCATGAACGGTGAGGCCGTCAAGCCCGGTCCCCACAAGATTCAGGGCATCGGTGCCGGCTTCATCCCCAAAAACCTCGACCTCTCCGTGGTCGACAAGGTGGAGCAGGTGACCAACGAGGAGTCCGTCGCCATGGCTCTGCGCCTGGCCCAGGAGGAAGGCCTGTTGGTGGGCATCTCTTGCGGTGCCGCTGCCGCTGCCGCCATTCGTCTGGCGGAGAAAGATGAGTACGCCGGTAAAACCATCGTGGTGGTGCTGCCCGACCTGGCTGAGCGTTATCTCTCCTCAGTGATGTTCGCCGAGGTGCCGACCGGCATCATCGAGCAACCCGTCACAGCCTGATCGTTTCCAGCAGTCAGATCTGGAGCCCCGTCCTTGACGGGGCTTTTTTTATGGCATCACCGTTCAGGCCTCAACGTGCCGGTGGGCGGGCCTGGGGCTGAACCGCCGCCGCATCAATCCACATGGCATCGCCATAGGAGAAAAAGCGGTAACTCCTCTCGATCGCTTCGGCATAGAGCTTCAGCAGAGTTTCCCGGCCAATAAGGGCACTCACCAACAGCAGCAGGGAGCTTTTGGGCAGATGAAAGTTGGTCAGCAGGGCTTGAATCACCTTGAACTGATAACCCGGCTGAATTACCAGATCCACCGGCCCCGTGTAGGGCTTCAGAACACCGCCATGCGCTTGAGCGGCTCCCTCCAGAGCTCGAACACTGGTGGTGCCCACCGCAATCACACGACCTCGGCAAGCCTGCACCGCCTTCACCACAGCGGGGCTGACATCAACCCATTCACTGTGCAACTCCAAGGCGGTGAGGTCTTCCGTCTCAACGGGGCGAAAGGTACCGAGGCCCACATGCAGAGTGATCCGGGCCAGCTCCACCCCTTTCTGCTGCAAGCCCGCCAGTAGTTCATCGCTGAAGTGCAACCCCGCCGTCGGGGCAGCCACCGCACCGGGGCGATCGGCGTAGCGGGTCTGATAACGCTGGCTGTCGCTGGGATCGTGCCGTTCGATATAGGGCGGTAAAGGAACTTCGCCCACGTCATTGAGCAGGCCCTCAATGGTTTCGGCATCCCTGCAATCACTGGGGAACTGCACCACCCGTCCACCACTGGCGGGATCTTCCGCGAGCACCTTCAAGCTGATCGAGGTGCCATCAATGGTGAGGCTGTCGCCGGGCCGCATGCGCTTGGCAGGGCGGGCCAGACAGAGCCAGCGGCCTTCACCCCGTGGCTCAAGCACCAGTAACTCGGACAGCCCTCCCCCGGAACGACGCACCGCCAGACGGGCCTTCAGCACTCGGGTGTCGTTCACCACCAGCAGATCACCGGGCTGCAGCTGCTCCAGCAGATCCCACACCTGGCCGTGGGCTGCTTGCAGTGATGGCTCCCGATGGGGCGGAACCATCAACAACCGAGCGCTGTGCCGGGGCTCGACCGGTGCCTGGGCGATGCGCTCGGACGGCAGCGGGTAGTCGTAGCTGCTGAGTTGAAGGTCCCTGGGATCAGGCACGCGGGCGACCGATCAGAGCGCCAGGCTTTCGGGACGGTTCTCGATCAGCGCGGCGAGATCCTTCAGGAATGCTGCGCTGTCTGCGCCGTAAATCACCCGGTGATCCGCCGTCAGGTTGACCTGCATCTGACGCTTGACGGCGATGGACCCGTCCTTGTTCGCCACCACTGTTGGGCGTGATGCGGCGACGGCAAGGATGGCTCCAGTGCCTGGGGGAAGGATCGCATCGAAGCGATCAACACCGAACATACCGAGGTTGGAGAGGGTGAAGGTGCCCGTGGAATACTCATCTGGCTGCAGCTGCTTGCTGCGGGAACGCTTGACCAGATCACCCCACTGACGTGACATCTCATAGAGATCGGTGCGGTCGGCATTGCGCAGCACCGGTGTGATCAAGCCGCCGTCTTCCATCGCCACCGCGACAGCCACATTCACATCGGCCGGGTAGGCCATGCCAGCGGGTGTTGTGGCGGCATTCACCTGGGGGTGACGCGCCAGGGTGACGGCCACAGCCTTGGCAAGCAACGCCGTCATCGTGACGCCTTTGGGCTTCACCTGTTTGTAGAAGGCATCCAGCTTGTCGGTGGTGATGGTGTAGCCGACGCGGAAGCAAGGGACCGCCAGGCTCGCCTCCATGTTTTTGTTCACCGCACCCTGGAAGGTGTTGAAGGCCACGGTCTCACCGGGCCGCCCGAAGCTGTTGCCAGCCGGAGCGGCTGGGGCCGCTGTTGCTGGTGCGCCTGCCACAGAAGCTGCGGGGGCTGTTCCTTCCGCCACCCGGGGCACGGAAATGGGCTGCCCGGAGGCTTGCTCAACGTCCTCCGCCTGAATCCGGCCATGGGGGCCGCTGCCGCGCACCGTGGCCAGGTCCACTCCCATCTGGGAGGCCAGCTTTTTGGCCCGAGGGCTCGCCACGATGCGGCCATTGTTCACCACCGGTGCCGACGGTGCTGGGGCGGCGACAGGAGCCGGTGCCGGCGCAGGGGTCGGGGCTGGGGCCTGGACTGCAGCTGGCGTGGGAGCGGGAGCCGGTGCAGGGGCTGACGCCGCAGCAGGAGCGCTGGGGGCCTTGGCCTGTGCGTCAGCGATCTCAGCTTCGGTTTCGACAATCAAACCGATGGTTTCACCCACCGGTGCCGTGCTGCCAGCAGGCATCAAGACCGCAGCGAGGTAGCCGTCCTGGAACGACTCAACGTCCATGTCCGCCTTGTCGGACTCAACGACAAGAACCGACTCCCCCCGAGCCACCTTGTCGCCGGGCTGTTTCAGCCACTCCACGATCTTCCCCTCCGTCATGGTGGAGCTGAGGGCAGGCATGAAGATGTCTGTGGTCGCCAAAACCGTCTCCGAGAGGGCAGATCAGGGGAGTTTACGAGTCAGCAGAAGGAAGCCGATCAGGCCTCCTCGATCGACTGAACAACACCATCCTTCACAACGATGGCCACCTGCATCTTCTGCACCAGGTTGTCGCCGACCTTCAGCTCACAGCTGCTCTCCAGCTGACCCTGCTCAACGATCTGGTCCATCTCCAGCTCACGCACCTGGGCCTGCTGCTGAAGCAGGTTGCGCTTCTGCTCCTCCAGCTCGGCACGCTTGGCCGCGACCTGCTGTTGGATCTGCGCCACCTGATCCTGAACCCTGGGATCAAGGGGATTGGCGCTCTGACGACGCACCTGGTCCACCACGTCCTGGCCTTCCTGTTCCAGCTGAGCCAGCTGTTGGTCAGCGGTGGCAATGCCATTGCTGAGTTCGCGCTCTGCTTCCTCTTTCCAGGTGGGTGTCACCACGGCGCGGACGGTGATCGGACGCTTGATCGTCAGGGAAGTGCCGTCGGACATGGATTCTTGGGAGACGGCCAAAGCGTGTCAGCCCTTTCACGTGGGGTCAATCACCGGTAAACCGACCGATCCCCAAGCCTCTTCAGCCACGCCGCGTTCAACGTCCGTAAAGGGCATCGATCAAGTGCTGATCGCGGCTGGTGATGCGATCACGGCGCTGCTTCAAGGTCTGGGTCAGGAGTCCGTTCTCAATGCTGAAGGGATCCACGAGCACCACCCCGGCCAGCCGTTCATCCCCACGGGAACCAGACCGCTGCTTGAGCAAGCGGTTGCATTCGCGCATCAACAAGCGGAGCAGGGCCGGATCACCGGGTTGGCCGCCCAAGTCCTGCGCCACGTTGACCCCGGCTTCAACCGCCCAGGCCACGATCGCCTCCGCCCGGGGAACGATCAGACCACCGAGCTGGCGTTCGTCCTGACCCACCAGCATCACCTGCTCGATCAGGGGGCTGGCCACCAGGGCTTCCTCCAGGGGGCCGGGCTCGATGTTCTCGCCACTGCTCAACACAATCGTGTCTTTAGCCCGGCCAGTGAGGGCCACGGAACCATCCGGCAGGAGCATGCCGAGATCGCCGGTGTCAAACCAGCCCTCGGTATCGAGAACCTTGGCGCTGGCCTCGGGTTTGCCGAGGTAGCCCGCCATCACCTGAGGCCCCCGCACCATCACCCGCCCCCGTTGCCGGAAGCCCAGGGGCTGACCGTTATCGGGGTCGACGATTCGGAATTCGGTCTGGGGCATCGGCAGGCCGGAGCTGCCGCGGATGTTGCGCCAGGGCCGGCGGCAGCTCACCACAGGGCTGGTTTCCGTGAGGCCATAGCCCACCAGCAGTTCAATCCCCACGGCTTCAAAGAAGGCATCGATGTGGGGCGCGATGGCACCGCCACCGCTGATGGGATAGGCGAGCTGACCACCACTGAGCTGGCGACGCAGCTTCGGCCAGATCAAGGTCGACGCCAGGGCATGCAGAGGCCAGCGCAGGGCAGCGGAGCCGCAGGCCCGCAGCCTGCCAAAGGCTGACACCGGTTCCAGCAGGAGATTGCGCGCCGTTCGCACGGCTTTGCGCTGGGCAGCACTGTTGACCAAGGCCGCCCGCAGCAGGCGCTGCCGGGACGGGGGGAAGGTCTTGAGCACATCCTCAAATCCGGCCTGAACCGCCTCCCACAGCCGCGGCACGGTGGCCATCGCGATCGGCCGGACCCGCGGCAGATCCTTCTTCAGTTGCTTGATGGTTGTGTAGGTCTGCGTGCAGCCGCAAGAGAGGAAGTAGTAGCTGGCACTGCGCTCGTAGGCATGCCAGATCGGCAGCACACTCAGCACCGGAGCACCGGGCTCGGGATAGGCGACACAGGCCAGCGAGCTCATCTGATGCAGCAGGTTGGCGTGGGTCAACGGAACCCCTTTGGGTTGCCCGGTTGTGCCCGAGGTGTACAGAACAGTGGCCACGGCGTCTCGCCCCCCCGCCGGGCGAACGGGATCAAGCCCGGCAGCTGACGCCAGAAATGCCTCCCAGCCGATGCTGCCCTCGGCAGGCTCCCCTTCCAGCTGAAGCACAAAGCGCAGCTGAGCCCGTTGGTCTGGGGGAAGGGCCAGACGATGCCATGCCTCAGCGTTCTGCACCACCAGGGCCGACGCCTGGCAGTCCATGAGGATGTAGCGCAGCTCCTCCACAGGGGCAGAGGCTCCGCGCACGGCATCAGCGGCACCAGCACGCATCAGCCCCTGATCCGCCACGAGCCAGCGGGGGCTGTTCTCGGCAAACAGAGCCACCACATCGCCATCGTTCACGCCATGGCGCCGAAAGGCGGCAGCAGCGGTGGCGATGCGCTCAGCCAATTCGCCGAAATTAAAGCGTTCGGGATGCGCCACATGGGGCGCATCGACGGCGGCAATCAGCCCGTGGCGGTCGGCGAGCCAGGGCCACACCGCATCGACCCTCGACAACCTCTGAACATGGGCATGACGCTGCAAAGCGTCCGTTTCGCGGGTTATCGGGCTCCAGCTGGCCGTCATCCGAGGCAGGGGTTGAAACAGCTCAGGTCTATCTCGCTTCCTCCTCCCAGACCAGACCAAAACGATGGGCCAGGGCTTGCCGCAGCAGCGGCTGCACTTCAGCCGACGTCAGCCCTGGCAACCAGTCGGCAAGCCGCCCGACCGCACGACCGGTGAGACCACAGGGGGTGACTTGCTCAAACCCATGCATCGAACAATCAACGTTCAGGGCCAGGCCGTGCTGGGTGATCCAGCGGCGACAGCCCACACCGATGGCGGCGACCTTGCGGTTGTCCAACCAGAGACCGGTCAACCCCGGCAGACGCTGACCCTCCAAGCCCAACTCCGCCAGAACATCCAACACGACTTGTTCCAGCTGGCGCAGATACCAGTGCAAATCGGGATTACGACGCCGAAGGTCCAACACCGGGTAGGCCACCAGTTGGCCGGGCAGGTGATGGGTCACCTCCCCGCCACGATCAATCCGGTATAGGGGTGCTGGTGGGTCGAGGGGATCGAAATGCAGGTGCTCCTCGCTTGCACCGCGGCCGAGGGTGTAGCAGGTCTGGTGCTGCAAGATCCAAACCGCCTCTGGCGCCGATGGATCAGCCAGAAGGCTGCTCTGCCAGCGTTGTTGCGCCGACCAGGCCGCATCGAATCGAACCGGATGACCGGGCTCGAAAAGAAATGCACGCTGGGGGTGGGCCGAATCGTGCGCCGTATCTAGCTTGCCGATAACAACCGGCACAGGAGCGAGGCATGAAGTTGCTGATCCATGGTCGCAACCTCGAGATCACGCCGGCGTTGCGGGACTACACCCAAACCAAATTGGAGCGGGCCACAGCGCACTTCGGTGATGCCGTTCGCGAGGCAGACGTCCATCTCTCCGTGGCCCGCAATCCCCGTGTGCCTCAGCAGACCGCTGAAGTGACGGTCTTTGCCAACGGCACGGTGATCCGCGCCCAGGAACGCAGCGAAAACCTTTACGCCAGCATCGATCTCGCCGCTGGAAAACTGGCCCGCCAGCTGCGCCGCTGGAAGGAACGCCACAGTGATCACCACCACAGCCATGGCCACAGCGCCAGCCACACCCCCAGCACGGATGTGGTCAACGACGAGTCCCCCGTTGAGGAGTCCCTGCTGCATGGGCGTGAGGCGGAACTGCCAAACCCGGGTGTACGACACAAATATTTCGCCATGCCGCCCATGGGCCTGGAGGAGGCGCGCCGTCAACTGGATCTGATCGACCACGACTTCTACCTGTTCCGGGAGAAGGACAGCGATCAACTGCAGGTGATCTACCGACGCAACCACGGGGGATACGGCGTGATTCAGGCTCGTGACTGACCCTCTGGCCCGCCATGGCTGATCCAGCCCAAGAGCTCCCCGACCTACCGCCGCGGCTTGATCAGGCGATCCTCGACCCCCTGCTGACCCAAGACCAGCTTCAGGCCCTCTGTGACTCCGGAATGCAGGAGGGCGTGCGGGCGATCTGCACCACACCGCGTCAGTTGCCGCTGCTGCGGGAACGCATCGGGACCACCAAGGCAGGCCCCCGCCTGGTTGCAGCCATCGGCTTTCCCTTTGGGGCAATTCCCGCTGAACTCAAACTGGCCGAAGCGGAGTGGTGTGCCGCCCATGGCGCCCAGGAGCTGGATGTCGTGCCCGATTTCAGCGCCTTGGCCAATGGCGACTCCGGCGCGTTTGCCGAGGAACTCGCCGCCCTTTGCGAGCTGGGGGTCCCCGTTCGGGCCGTCCTGGACATGGCACGACTGGAAAGCGAACAGCTGGAGCTGGCCGTAGAGGCCGCCATTGATGCTGGCGCTGCGGGACTGCAGACCGGAAACGGCTTCGGTCCGGCCTGTCAAGCCGATCAGATCCGCCAGTTGAAACAGCTGATCCGCAAACGCTGCGCCATCAAGGCGGCCGGGGGCATCCATAGCCTCAGCCATGCGGGGGAGCTTTTGTTGGCGGGGGCCGATCTGCTGGGCACCAGCAGCGCGCCGGCTCTGCTGCAGGCCCAGCGCCGCCCCGCCGCCTGAATGGCAGAACGACGCCTCATCGGACTCGCCCTCAAGGTGGGCCCCCTCGGCGAGCACGACCGGCTGCTGAGCCTGCTCAGTGATGCGGAGGGCATCAGTCGCTTCGCCGTTCCCGGAGCACGCAAGCCCAAGAGCAGTCTGGCCGCCGCGGCCCCCCTCACCCTGTTGGAACTGCAGGTAGGAGGACGCAGTGGTCTGGCCCGGATACGACAACTGCGGGTGCTGCGCAGTTTTTCAGGCCTCGGGCAACAGCTGGAGACCCTTGCTGCGGCACAGGCGCTGTGTGATCTCTGCCTTCAACTGGCGACCCAGGACCCCGTGGAAGGATTGCTGGCCACGATGCAGCTGCACCTGGAACGTCTGGAGGAGCACCGAGCCGATCCGGAGCTGGTGCTGGCCTGCACGGTCCAGGCCTGCATCCATCTGCTCACCCTGGGCGGTTATGGACTGCCGTTGCAGACCTGCTGCCTGACGGGCGATCCCCTGGACCCACCGCTGGGTCAGTGGGACTGGCGCTGCAGCCTGCTGCCGCAGGACGGCTTTGCAATCGATGAGCAGCCTGGGACGACGATCCAGCTGAATCCCTCCGAACTGGCCCTGCTCCAGCGACTGACCCGGGCCGAACTACCCCGTCGCCGGGATGGGGAGCTGATGGGACCCCCAGCTGTATGGCGCCGGCTACTGCGGGTGGTCGAGATCTGGAGCCGGACGCATCTGAACCGACCCAACAAAGCCCTGGCCATGCTGCGAGAGACGCTGCTAGCAGGCGCGTGAGCCATCATGGCCGCGATGCAATTGCCCCTTGAGCGGACCTACCCTCACCACCCCTGAACCCGCTCTGCCCACCGGCAGCAATCCGGAGGGGAAGCGCGGCTTGGAAGCCGTGCTTCGCCTCAACGACTTCCGAAAACTCTGGCTGGGCCAGATCTTTTCCCAGCTGGCGGACAAGTTTTACATCGTGCTGATGGTCTTCCTGATCGATCAGCACCTGCTGCTGAAGGGGCAGGGAAGTGGCGTACTGGCAGAGATGGCGTCGGGTTACGGCCTTGACATCAGCACACGCACCCAGGTGATCACCCTGCTGGCCACAGGCATCTTTGTGGCGAACACCATCCCGGCCATGCTGCTGGGAACGGTGGCTGGGGTCTGGGCTGACCGCTGGCCCAAGCGTCGAGTGATGGTGGCCAGCAATGCCGTACGAGCCCTGTTGGTGGTGTTCGCACCGCTCTGTCTTCTGCCAGGGCCCGTCTGGCTTGGTCTCCCCTGGGGCTACTGGGGGCTAGTGGGCATGACCTTCCTGGAGTCGATCCTGACCCAGTTTTTCGCCCCCTCGGAACAGGCCACAATTCCTGTGGTGGTGCCGGGAGAACACCTGTTAGCAGCCAACTCCCTTTACCAAGCCACCAGCATGGGGGCCACGATCCTGGGCTTCGCCCTGGGAGAACCGATTCTTCGTGCCCTGCACAGCAGCCTGGCGATCCTCGGCATCGATGGCGGCGAGTTTCTGCTGCTACCGCTCTGCTATGGCCTCGCGGCCCTCAGCCTTTCGCGCCTGAAGCTGCAGGAAACTCCAAAGCCCGCCTCCAATACATCGGTGTGGGCGGAGATCGGCGAAGGATTGCAGGTTCTGCGCCGGGTGCCGTCGGTGCGCGGCGCCATGATTCACCTGGTGCTGCTTTACAGCCTGTTGGCGGCGCTCTACGTGTTGGCGCTCCAGCTGGCGGCCCTAATCGACAACCTGGGGGCTTCAGGCTTTGGTGCTCTGCTCGCGATGAGTGGTCTGGGCATGGCGATCGGAGCCGTGATGATGGCCCAGCTGGGCCATCGGTTCAGCCGCCGCCGACTCACGGCAGCAGGCCTTGGAACCATCACCTGGACCTTGGTACTGCTCAGCCAACTGCGGGGATCTCTGCCCTTCACCCTGAGCCTCTGCGGCATCCTCGGCATTGGAGCAGCTCTGGTGGCGATACCAGCGCAGACCACGATTCAAGAAGAAACCCCCGAAACCGAGCGCGGCAGGGTGTTCGGACTGCAGAACAACCTGATCAACATCGCCCTGAGTCTGCCGCTGGTGCTGGCGGGCACCTTGGTGAGCAGCATTGGTCTTCAACCGGTGCTGTGGCTGCTGGCGGGATTGGCGCTGGTAGCGGCGTTGATCGAACGGCCGTGGCAACGCTGCTAACTTGCCGTTTCGCCTGAGGAGGCCCAACCCGCTTGGCGCAGATTGCGTGGCTCGGCAAGAAGTCTCCCTTCTGCGGGAATGTGTCCTACGGGATCAGCACCACAGAAGCCCTGCGAAAACGCGGGCATCAGGTGCACTTCATCCATTTCGATAACCCACGCAGCCCAGAGCGCGACAACACTTCACTGCTGGCCAACGACCCGGACGTCAGCCTGCCCTATCTGGTCAAGTCGCAGGTTTATACGATCCCTTCCCCAGGGGCTCAGCGGGAGCTGAGGGAATCCCTGGAGCGACTGCAGCCCGACCTGGTGCACGCCAGCCTCACCCTTTCGCCCCTGGATTTCCGCCTGCCGGAGCTCTGCCAGCAATTGGGCGTGCCCCTGGTCGCCACCTTTCATCCACCCTTCGATGCTGGCCTGCGCAACCTGACGGCAGGCACCCAACAGCTCAGCTACCAGCTGTATGCACCGGCCCTAGCCCGCTACGACCGGGTGATCGTGTTTTCACAGCTTCAGGCAGATTTTCTCGAGCGCCTCGGCGTTCCAGCCGATCGTCTAACGGTGATCCCCAATGGTGTGGACACCGACCGCTGGTGCCCCTCCAGCCCCGGCACCATTTCGCCGATGCATCAACAGGTGCGGCAGAGGCTGGGGCGAGAACGGATCGTCCTCTACATGGGTCGCCTAGCGACGGAGAAGAACGTTGAAGCCCTGCTGCGGGCCTGGCGTCTGGTCTCACCGGAGGGCTGTCGGTTGGTGATCGTCGGCGACGGCCCGCTGCGCAACAGCCTGATGAACCAGTTCAATGACGATCGAATCCACTGGTGGGGCCACGAGCCAAATTTGGACACTCGGGTGGCCCTGCTTCAGTGCGCTGAAGTCTTCATCCTGCCGAGCCTTGTGGAGGGCCTGTCGCTGGCCTTGTTGGAGGCGATGGCCACCGGAACAGCCTGCGTGGCCACCGATGCCGGTGCCGATGGCGAAGTGCTTGAGCATGGCGCGGGAATCGTGTTGAGCACCCAGGGCGTCACCACCCAGTTGCGCACGCTGCTGCCGGTGCTCAGGGACCAGCCGGTGCTGACGGCGGAACTGGGCCGCAAAGCCCGACTCCGCGCCTTGGAGCGCTACACGATTTCAAGCAACATCGACGCCCTCGAACATCTCTATGCCGACCTGATAAGGACGAGCACGGTCGCCGCCTGAGCCAGCCAATCAGCGCCAATCCAATCCAGGAACCCAGCCCAAAATCGCCGGAGTGGCGGCGGCATATTGGCTGTAATCCGGATGCAGCGCCCGTAACCCCTGCTCCTCGAAGCGGGCTTTGCCCCGCAGCACCACCGCGAGGCTGACCAACAGCAACAGATGCAGCAGGCTGCCTGTGGCCAGCACCACTCCTGCGGAACACAGCAAAACGGCCCGATACAACGGATGCCGGCAGATGGCATATGTGCCTGTGGCGATCAACTGGTTCGACGGCTTGGGCGCCGGCAGCGGCGAAAGGCTTGCCCCAAGGCAGCGAAACGCCTCAATGGCTCGAAACAGGCCAAAAGCCAACAGCAGCAAACCCAGCCCAAACAAGGGCTTGGGCCAGATCGCCACACCGAAGCTGGCCGGAGCAGGCCAGACCGGCAGCAGATGGGCCGTGATCAGCAGGAGTTGGGCCAGCAGCCACCACTCACCCCGGCGGTTGTCCAACCAGCCGCCCCAACTGAAGCCCCAATCGGAGAACATTCACTCGCTCACCACCAATGTTCGGACGTTACGGCGCTGCACCAGACCCGCCAGAGTCTGCATGTCATCCCAACGAATCAAGCCCACACAGCCGAGTGTGCCGCTGTTGGCATTGCGGTTGGCACTTGGATCGAGATGAATGCCCAGATGGCCTCGCCCCGTGGGGAACTGCGGTTCAATTCCGATCCAGATCGGCCCGAGCTCCCGCGGATCGGAAGGCCCCAGGGGCTCCACCGGCCCAAGGCTGTAGCGACCGGCGGGAAGCGGCGCGCGGGTGCCAGAACGATGGCGATCGGCATTTTGACGGTGGGCCCGACCGCTGACGGCATCGAAGTGCTGCACGGGCTGACCTGGAGTTTCCAGACGCAGGCTCCAGATGGGATCGCCCGTACGTGCCAGCGATCGCGTGGTGCGGTCCAGCACCAAGACCGACTCATTGGCTGGGATGGAGGTGGATAGCGACGTGGTTGGCACCGTGGATGCAGAGGCCAGATCCATCTCGGCCGCAGAACAGGGCACTGCCAACAGCGCCAGCAGCTTCAATGCGAGACAAGACCGAACGACCACAGCAGCCAAGCAAACAGGGCGGAACCCTATGGGCGGTTTTTATTCGCTGAGGAAATAAAAGCCAGCACTCTCACTGTCCCCTTCTGAGACCCAGCTCGAGAAAAGGCTCAGAGTTCGTTTTCGGCCAGCTGCAACGCTTCAGCCTGCTTGGTTGGATCCAGGGCACAGCTTTCATCCAGCAGGCGCTGCAGGCGCGGGCTGACGGCAACCACCAGGGGATTCACCAGCACGCGCCGGCTGATGCCCAACTCCTCGAGCGAAATCGCCAGGGCTTGTCTGGCCTGGCGGCGCGGAAGACGCCCCTT
Organism: Synechococcus sp. MU1617; assembly: GCF_020514235.1. Lineage (NCBI taxonomy): Bacteria > Bacillati > Cyanobacteriota > Cyanophyceae > Synechococcales > Synechococcaceae > Synechococcus > Synechococcus sp. MU1617. Next base: position 284,107 of record NZ_VTLB01000003.1, on the reverse strand, counting down.
CTCCACCTGACAGTCGCTGCTGGCCTTGGCCATGGCGGCATAGCCGCGAATTCGGCGGGCCAGCACCACCACGGCAACCCGCCGCTGAACCTCAGGTGCCAAGGGAGCATCCTCGGCAGCAACAGCAATGGGTGCTGCCATGGGCAGACTCAGCAGCAGCGCAACAAAGGAGCGGTGGAGGCGCATCAAGATCTCCTGGAAGCCCCCTTAGTCAAGCCTGGGAAAACGCTGGGCGATGCTGCTACCGGTGTACTGCGCAACCCATCCCTCGGGGTTGTTGAACCAACGCACGGCACAAAACCGGGGCTGAGAGCCCATATCAAACCAATGACGGGTCCCAGCGGGGACACGCATCAGGTCGCCCCGTTCGCACAGCACGCTGAGCACCTCGGCACCGATGTGCAGCACAAACAAACCGCACCCTTCCACAAAAAAGCGCACTTCGTCTTCGGCGTGGGTGTGCTCCTCAAGGAACTTGCGGCGCAGGAGCTCACGATCAGGATGATCCGGCGTCATCCGAATCGCATCGACCGTGGCATAACCGCCATCGCCTTGAACCCGGGCAATCGCATCGGCATAGGCCTGGAGGATGGCGGACTGATCGGCCCCCTTCGGCAGGCCCTGCTCAGCTGGCCATTGCTCAAAGCCGATGCCTCGGCGGCTGAGCTCCGCCTGAATCACCGCTGGATCATGGCTCTCCAGCTCGGGCACTTGCTCATCTGGAGCATGGGCTGCGGTTTCGTCTGGAAAGATGCTGAGACGACTCATCGTCTGGACCCCGGGCGCATCGACTGCTGACCATCATCGATCCCACCACGACTGGGGGTCTCACGCTGGTGGGAGTCGGCCCCGGTGATCCGTCCCTGCTTACCCTGGCCTCTGTTGAAGCCATCCGCAAAGCGGAGGTAGTGGCTTACCCGGTGGGACGTCCGGGGGCCGACAGCATGGCCGCCAAAATCGCCGCCGCCTGGATCCGCAGCGACCATCAGCGCCTGCCGTTGTTGTTCCCGATGGTGGAAGCCGCCCAACCGCGTCGCTCCGCCTGGGGGGCAGCAGCACAGGAGCTGCAGCAGGCTGTCCGTTCCGGCCAACAGGTGGCACTGCTCTGCGAAGGAGATGCGTCTCTGTTTGCGAGCTGCAGCTACGTGCTGCTGGCCCTTCGTCAGGCATGGCCCGACTGTCCCATCAGCGTGATTCCTGGCATCACCTCCTGCTCAGCAGCCGCGGCTGCCGGCCTCTGGCCCCTCGCGCTGCAGCAGGACCAACTGCTGTTGCGCCCCTGCCCCGACACGCCTGAGGAGCTGGAGCAGGTGCTGGACACCGCCGCGGCGACGGGGCAAGTTCTAGCCCTGCTGAAGCTGGGCCGGCGCTGGAGTTGGGTGCAACCCCTGCTGAAGCGGCGTGGTCTGCTGCAGCAAGCGCTGTTTGCCGAACGGGTCGGCTGGCCAGACCAGCAGATCTGTTGCGCAGATTCAGTCGCAGCCGAACCCCGCCCCTACTTCTCGCTATTGCTGATCCGTCAGGGATGGCCGGAGGTTTTGCCCTAGGCCAGCTCTCGGCTGCGTTCCGCAGCAGCGACAACCGCTTCGATCAAGGCGGAGCGCAAACCAATGCGTTCCAACGCGCGGACGCCGGCGATCGTGGTACCCCCTGGCGAGGTGACCATGTCCTTGAGCTGGGCAGGGTGCAAATCGCGACGGTCCAGCAGCTCAGCTGTTCCGGCCAGGGTGCGGTGGCTCAGCCTCAAGGCCAGGTCCCTGGGAAGACCGGCTGCAACAGCTCCATCGGCCATGGCTTCCGCCACCAGGGCCACAAAGGCAGGGCCCGAAGAGGTGAGGGCCAGGAAGGCATCGAGCTTGGATTCCGCCAGCTCCAGCACTTCACCCACTTCGGCGAACAGATGCCGCACCTCGTCCCGTTGCCCTTGGTCGATCCCTTCCCCCCAGGCCAGAGCTGTCAAACCAGCTCCCACCAGCGCAGGGGTGTTGGGCACCGCCCGCACACAGCGATGACCGGGAAACAAATGCTGCAGCCGCGCCAGAGACACCCCCGCCAACACAGAGATCAGCAGCGGTTGACCCGCAACAGGTCCCGCAGCTGCTGCAACTGCATCCAGTTGTTGCGGCTTCACCGCAAGCAGCTGCACCGGGGCCGTCCAGACCTGTTGAGCAGAAGGATCGTCAGCAGCAACCAGACCGATACCCGCCGGCAAGGCCCCACGCCTTTGCTCAAGCGAGCCAGATCCTCCGACGACCGCCAACAGCTGGTCGGCAGGAATCCGTCCACGCTCCAAAAGAGGAACAACAAGGGCCTGAGCCATTCGACCCAGGCCGATCACACCGAAAGCGGGCTGCACGGGGGGCTTCAGAGAGCAGCTGCTCCCCAGGCAGGCGAGGGGGCGCTGGCGGATTCGTCGACATCCGCCACATCGGCCTCACGGCTCACCACCGTTGGAGCCGAGGTTTCGTCTTGACCAGTGTTGGTCACGGTGACGCAGCTGGGGGCGAACAGGAAGATGCTCTCGCCGACGCGCTCCTGATGTCCATCGATCGCGAAGGTGCCACCAGCAACGAAATCAACAGCACGTTGTGCCTGGTCTGGCTCCATCATCGTGAGGTTGAGGATGACGGTTTTGCGCTCCCGCAGAGCCTGAATGGCCCGAGGCATTTCATCGAAGCTGCGAGGTTCCATCACATTCACCTCGGACGCGGCATTGCTGATGCCGGGCATGCCGATCACGTTGGATCCAGGCAGATCACCACCGAGATCAAACGGGTTGGAGTCACCAATGGTTGCCAACGCACCACCGTCAGCCTGCAGGGCGCGCTGATCCTGGTCGTCTTGCTCGTCGTCATAGGCGAAGTCATCCAATTCGCCATCGAGATAGTCATCGCCAGCGACGACGGCACGGAGACGGGAGATCAGCGACACCTTGGGATTCCTCTCGGTCTGAATGTGGTTCGAAAACCATGTACCTGGATACCGTTTTCGCTGCGGCGGGGCAAGTCAATTCGCAGCGTCTGTTGACACCAATCTCGGGCCGAACAGTGCCGAACCGATCCTGAGCCAGGTGCTGCCTGCTTCAGCAGCCTCTTTCCAGTCCGTGCTCATCCCCATCGAGCACTCCGCCAAGGCAAGCCGATCCGCCAAGGCACGGCAGTCGGAAAACAAGTCCTTGCGCTGCTCTGCGGCCATGTCGAGCGGCGCCATGGTCATCAGGCCCGAGATCCGCAACCCCGGCAGAGCCTGGAGGTCTGACCAAATGGCGGCGAGTTCATCGGCCGACAGCCCCCCCTTGCTGGGATCAGGGCGCAGTTTCACCTGCAGCAGAACATCAGGCTGACGGGCCTCCTCCACAGCGATGCGCGACACCCTTTCGGCCAGCGACAGGGAATCCACCGAGTGAATGACATCGAAAGCCTTCACCACCGGCCGCACTTTGTTGCTTTGCAGGCGACCGATGAAATGCCAGCGCAAGTTCAGATCGACCAGCTCCTCTTGCTTCGGCAGAGCCTCCTGAACGCGGCTTTCCCCGAAATCAAATTGACCAAGCTCTGCCACGCAACGGACAGCGGCTGCTGGGTGCCCTTTGCTGACGGCCAGGAGCCTGGCGGAGGAAGGACGGTCGAGATTGAGTGCCTGCCACCGCGCAGCGAGTGAATCGGTCAAGGGTTCAGATGAACGTCTGATCGAACAACTGAGTCCAGGAGTCCAGATCCTCTGACCCATTCCGCCGGCAGCGGCCCAGGTGCACCTCAGCGTGGTGACGCGCGTCTCCGTAGGGAATCACTTCAAACTGGGCGCCACGGGGCTGCAGCGTCACCAGGAAGAACATGCGCTGGGCATACAACGTGGCGTAGACATCGCGGCCCTCACCTGCCGGAGCCACCCGATAGAGCATCCCGAAGGTGGGGTGATTCAGATATCGCTCGGACGCCATGCCCTAATCGATAGTCATGAAGCACCGTACTGACCCCGAAGCCCGATCACCAACACCAGAGCGATCATCGCCAGGCCATTCAGCAGGGAAGCAGGACGATCGGGAGGCATACGGAAGTACGAAGGACCGAGAATTCGACCACCACGGGCGACTAGAGCATCGGCTCCCTGCTCAGCTCTGAGAAGGATGTTGGCGAGCAGCCGCTCTCCGACGGCCAGCACCAAACCGAAACCGGCCTTGAACCCCAACTGGCGCAGATTGACGGCACGGCTGGCGAGGGAGCGGAGCAGATTCTGGAGCTCCTCCTGAACCAGAGGCAGAAAACGAAGCGCCAGCAGCAGTTGAAACCCCAGCCGCTCCACAGGACACCCCAACCACTTCAACGGAGCCAGGCACCAACTGAGGGCCCAGACCAGATCCTCTGGAGGGGTCGTGATCAGCATCAGATTGACGCTGTGAATCACGGTGAAAATCAAGGTCGACGTTCGCAGCCCCAGCACCGCCGAGGCCCGATCCACCACCAAAGGGCCCAGCTGGAGACCACCCATCTGCAGGGGGCCGAGACGCAGAAGGTCCCAGGCGGGGCCTTCCGTCTCGAGCCCCGGGAGCTCGGCCGGATTGCGCAGAGGGAAGGCCGCAGGGGGATCCACAGCAGGTAACAACATCGACAACAGGCCCACCACAAGTGCCAAGGCCGTCAACAAAACAACAGAACGCCACCACAGCGAGCGGGCCAGACCACTGCCGAGGGTGATCAGCACCAGAGCCACCACCAGGCCAACACGCCAGAGAGGTCCTGCCAGGACAGGCGTGAGCAGAAATACAAGGGACCAGGCCAGCTTCAGCCGAGGGTCCAAGCGCCGAAGCCAACCGGTGGAGCCATCGACGTATTGGCCCATGGGGACCTGGCGCAACCAGTCCATGGCTCAGCCTTTGCGACTCTGCTGACGGGCCAGGTCGCGCTCGGCATCACGCTGCTGCTTGCCTCTCCAGAACAGGCGCAGCGGGCTGCCATCGAAACCGAGACCCTCGCGGATCTGGCGCTCGACATAGCGCCGGTAGGTCTCTCCGAACAATTTGGGGTCGTTGACAAACAGAGTGAAGCTGGGGGGGCGACTGGCCACCTGGGTGCCGTAGTACAGCTTTCCTTGGCGGCCACCACGGGTGGTGGGGGGACTGCGCCAACTCAGCGCTTCCTTCAGCACCTCGTTCACAACGGACGTCGTAACGCGGCGGCGGTGCTGCTCAACAGCCAAGGCGGCCAAAGCAAAGATGCTCTCCACCCGCTGGCCCGTGAGCGCCGAGGTGAACAGCATCGGGGCCCAATCAAGGAAATAGAGCTTGGAGCGCAGCTCCTTTTCCATCGCCGTCATGGTGTGGCTGTCTTTTTCCACGGCGTCCCATTTGTTGACGACCACTACGCAGGCACGGCCGTCCTCTTCAATGCGGCCCGCTAGGCGCTGATCCTGCTCGGTCACCCCATCGAGGGCATCGATGACCAGAACACAGACATCACTGCGCTCAATGGCCTTGAAACTGCGGTTGATCCCGAAGAATTCCGGGCCGTAGTTGACGCTGCGACGCCTGCGGATGCCCGCCGTGTCCACCAGGCGCCAAGGACGATTCTCACGAATGATGCTGGTGTCAATCGTGTCGCGAGTGGTGCCTCGGATCGGGCTGACAATCGCCCGCTGCTCACCGCAGATGGCATTCAGAAGACTGGATTTCCCGACATTCGGCCGTCCGATGATGGCCATCTGAATCGGCTCCTCCTCATCACCCTCCTGATCCTTGGGAGGCAAAAAGGTGAGCACCTGATCCAGCAATTCTCCGGTGCCGGCTCCGTGAATGGCCGAGATCGGATGGGGTTCACCCAGGCCAAGACTCCAGAATTCGCCAGCCATCGCCAGGCCCTGTTCCGGCGACTCGCACTTGTTCACCGCCAGAAGCGTGGGACAGCGGTGACTGCGCAGAAATTCAGCGATGGATTCGTCAGCGGCCGTGAGCCCCTGCTGACCATCCACGATCACCAGAGCCACACTGGCTTCCTCGAGCGCAAGAGCCGCCTGCTCCCGGATCTCCGGCAGGAACTCACTGTCGTCGTCGAACACCAGCCCACCGGTGTCAACGACCTTGAATTCGCGATCGCCCCAATAACCATCCTGGTAAGTGCGATCACGCGTCACCCCAGGCTGATCGTGAACGATGGCTTCGCGGCTGCGGCACAACCGGTTCACCAAGGTCGACTTACCGACATTGGGGCGTCCGATGATTGCGACGACGGGACGCGCCAAGGGTCTGCTCAGGCCAATCTTTCACCCTACAGAGATGCCTTAAACCCCTCCGGAACCGAAATTCTTTCGGGGCGAGACAAATGAGTCTCACCTGAGACAGCTAGGGCGGGTTCAGAGTGTTTCCTCGCCATGCTCGAGCTCGTCGCCAGTCTTGTGGTCGACCTTTCCGACCAACGCCTGACCGTCTACAACAGCGACCAGGAAGTGGTCCGTGTGATTCCAGTCAGCACTGGTAAGGCCTCAACGCCAACACCGATCTTCAATAGCAAGGTCTATACGAAATACCGCTCCACAACGATGTATGGGCGCACCTACACCGTTCCAGGGGTGCCGTTCACGATGTGCGTCAGTGCGAACGAGGCCATCTGCCTGCACGCCGCCCCCTGGCAGGAGAACGCAGGGCAACCCTTCGGCGTGCCCCGCAGCCATGGCTGTGTACGCATGCCGATGAACCACGCCCGTTGGTTGTTCCACAACACACCGAAAGGAACACCCATCACGATTCAGGCCTGAGTCAGCCCACCGGCAGATCACCGGGGTGTCCCTGCACCGGATCAACTGGAGGCGGAAGCTCTGGCCCTAAGGGTCCCTGCTCAGGCAGGGGTTCGTCCTGCTGCGCCAGCCAGGCCAGCAGCCAGTTCACCGCTGTGGCTCGCCGGGTGCGGCGGGGGTACAACTCACCGATCCGGTACCCCGCGAAGTTGAGCTGTTGCTTCAGCAGCTGCTTGTGTTCCTTGGGAACCGAGCGGGTCAAACGAACCGACGCCGGACGCTCGGCGATCAACTCGGGAGCCTGGGGGAAGGCGTCGGCCCACTCGGAGGGTGTATCGGGGCCGGCGCACCACTGCGGTTCGGCAGGCCGATAACCCAAACGTTCCCAAACCCTTTCGCAGACAAAGCGATCAGTGCAGCGGTCTTCGAGGATCTGCATCAGCAACGAACGACTGAGCGGCCAGGTCATGTCGATTGCGTTGTGCAGCATGGACCCATGATTGCTTCATCCCCCCTGCAGCTTCCCGGCAATGGAATCGCACGTCAGCTGCGCTGCCGCGTGTTGCAGTCGCCGCTTGCGGGGGTGAGCGATCGGGTGTTTCGTGGCCTGGTTCGACGATGGGCTCCTGACGCCCTGCTGTTCACCGAAATGGTGAATGCCACCAGCCTTGAAATGGGGCATGGGCGCTGCAAGGTGGAGTCACTGGCCGAGGAATCCGGCCCCATCGGGGTGCAACTGTTCGACCATCGCCCCCAGGCCATGGCCGATGCGGCACGACGAGCTGAAGCCAGTGGCGCCTTCCTGATCGACATCAATATGGGCTGCCCTGTGCGGAAGATTGCCCGCAAAGGTGGCGGGTCCGGGTTGATCCGTGATCCCGAACTAGCCATTCGGATCGTGGAAGCAGTGGCGGATGCCGTGGCCGTGCCCGTCACGGTGAAAACACGCCTGGGTTGGTGCGGAAGTGATGCCGATCCAGTGCACTGGTGCCAACAGCTGGAACAAGCCGGAGCACAACTGCTAACGCTGCATGGACGCACCCGCGAGCAGGGCTTCAAGGGCGCTGCGGACTGGAGCGCCATCACCCACGTCCGTGAGGCCCTCACGATCCCGCTGATCGCGAATGGCGACATCGACAGTCCCGACGATGCCCTGCGCTGCCTGAATCAAACTGGCGCAGCGGGCGTGATGGTGGGCCGAGGCACCATGGGAGCCCCTTGGCTGGTGGGACAGATCGATGCCGCACTGGCCGGGCGTGCGATCCCTTCCACGCCCAACCCATCGGCACGGCTTGCACTGGCCCGCGACCAACTGGACGGCCTGGTGCAGGATCGCGGCGACCATGGGCTGCTGATCGCCCGGAAACACATGAGCTGGACCTGCACAGGTTTTCCAGGCGCTTCGCGACTGCGTCATGACCTGATGCGGGCCCCCACACCCGCCCAGGCCAGGGACCTGCTGACGCAGCAGATCGACGCCCTTGCCGCGTCCGCTTGACTGGACACCGCGACAATCAGGGCGTGGAGCCTGCAAGCGGTAAGGACAACACCACGCTTGATGCCCAGGCCTGGCAGCGCTGGCAGTCTGGCCACGCCAGCGCCGAAGAGATCGAGCATTGGCAGCAACAACTCCACCAGCAGCTTCCGCAGATCCCGCCAGAGCTGCTGGATCCTTCACTGCTGCCCATCGCCCTGTTGCGCGACCCAAGCCAGTGGTCCCCTGAAGACAGCGGGCTGGCTCCGGTCGATCTGTTGACATCCCACAGGGATCTCACGCACGCCAACCAACTGCTTTCCAGCGGCCGCCTGCGCGAAATCGCCCTCGGCCACCGCAGCCTGTTCACTGATCTGCCGCCGGTTCACCTCCAGGCCTACCGGGATGGGCTGAGACCAGTGGCACGTGAAGACTCCCTCAGCGCTCTCGAGCACCTGGCCGGCATCGGCCGCGAACGCTTCCAGAAGGGACGGCCCCTGGGCATGGATCTCGATCGCTACCAGCCCCCCATCCCGGACCCAGCACCAACCGAGCCCATTCCCTCAGTGGCCTCGATGCTGGTGGTTTTCCACCCAACCCAAAAAGAAGCTGAGGCCAAATCAGCTCGCACCTCACAACAAGAAGGGTGGGGCCAGATCCGGCACGCCGCCCTGGAGGATCCCTCTGGATGGAGCGGAGCGCCGGCCCCAGACGACGAGACCCTCGTCAGCTTCTGTCATGCCAGTGATCAGCTGGATCCCCAGGCGGCCCTGCGCATGGCCCAGTGTGCAGCGAAACACCCTGCAGCGGTCTTGCTCACCAGTGATGAAACCCTGCGCTGGAGTGACAACCCAGGCATTCCGGCGGGGAACCGCCAGAGCAGAACTGCGATCACACCGTTTCGCCTGCTCTGCCGGGGATGCCTCGGCGGCCTGGTGACGATCCGCTGTTCAACGCTGCAACAGCTAACGCTGCCGGCATCCACCAGTTCGCTGCACGCCCTGCTGCTGGATCTGGCGCTGCAGATTTGCCGCCGCGGCGACGCCGTCGCCCACTGCCCGGAAGTGTTGCTGCAGCGATCCATACGGGCGAACCCGACCGTGCCCGACGTTGCCTCCCCCGCCGACCGCCAGTGTTGGTCACCGGAGCTCAGCGCTGAAATCCTGGCGATCACCCAGCGACACAGCCCAAGCTTTCTGGTGCCCGGTGGGCAGCTCACTCCCGTTGATTCGCTGAGCGCCTGCCATCAGCTGCAACTCCGCACCGAACCCACCGTTCTGGTGTCGGTTCTGATCCCGTTTCGCGACCGGGTGGATCTCACCCAAAGCTGCGTCGCGTCTCTGCGCCGCTGCGCCGGAGCTGTGAGCTATGAACTGATCCTGATCGACAACGGCAGTGAGGAAGCCGCCACCAAGGCCTGGCTGGACGAACAAGCGCAGCTCGATGACGTGTGCGTGGTGCGGGTGGATGAACCGTTCAACTATTCGCGGCTCAACAACATCGGCCGACGCCACGCTCGTGGCTGCCATTTGTTGCTACTGAACAACGACATCGAATTCCGATCCGCCGAGGTGCTCCAGGCCCTGCTGGACCCATTCGCCTACCGCGGCACCACTGCCGTGGGGGCCAAGCTGCGCTACCCCGACGGGAGCATCCAGCATCAAGGGGTCGCCCTTGTAAAGGGGGAACGGCGCTGTGTGGTGGAGCCTGGCAAACACCTGCACAGCGCTCCTGTGCTGGCCACCCTCACACCCCTACTGGTGCAGGAGGAATTCACCGCAGCAACCGGAGCCTGCCTGATGCTCCGCAGCAGCGATTTCGATCGCATCCAAGGCTTCGATGAAGATCTCGCCGTGGTGTTCAACGATGTGGATCTCTGCCTGCGTTTGAGGCAGAGCGGTGCTTCGGTGGTGGTGACCCCCTTTGTTGAGATCGTTCATCACGAATCGATCAGTCGCGGCAAAGACCGCGAAGGCGCGGCACTGGCACGGCATCAACGGGAGTCCGGTCATCTAAGGGCCAAGCACGCCAGGTTGTTTGCCGCTGGAGATCCCCTCACCAGCCAATGCATTCACCCCCACAGCAATCGCTACCAACCCCGGGATCCTGTGCCGCGCTCCAAAGGTCCGGTGGCCGATGCCGTGCTGATGCACTGGAGGGATCCGAACTTCCAGCCCAGCCGCCAACGACCGATTGTTGTGCTGGCGCATTTTTCAGCCAACAACCGTTTTCGAGACGACCTCTTCCCCCTGATTGACGAGTACCGGCGCTTCGCCGATGTGATCGTTGTGTCCTCGGCCAGCGGGCTGCGCTGGCACCCGCGAACCCTGCATCGGCTGCGCCAACGCTGTGCCGCGATCGTGATCCGGCGCAATCAGGGGTACGACTTCGGCAGCTGGAAAGCAGCACTCAACCTTCACAGGCAGGAGATTGAGCAGGCGGCGTTCCTGGTGCTCACCAACGACAGCTTCTGGGGACCGATCACTCCCCTCGACGATCTGTTCCAACGCCTGCATGCAAGTTCAGCGGACGTGATTGGACTGACGGACGATCTGATGTACGAGCCCCATCTGTCGTCGGCCTTCACGGCTTACAAACGCAAGGCACTGCAGTGCCCAGCCTTTGGCCGTTTCTGGGAGACATTGCAGATCTGGCCCCGCAAACGGGACCTGGTCAAACATTGCGAAGTGGGCCTGCCGGTGCAGCTGCAGGCAGCGGGGCTAAGGCTCGAGAGCCTCTACACCCACAACGCCAACGGCAATGTTCTGCACTACGACTGGAAGCACTTGATTGAGCAACGCGGCTTCCCCTTCCTCAAGGTGAGCCTTCTGCGGGACAACCCCACCAGGCAACCCGTCGACACCTGGCCCGAAGTGATCGGCCAACGCAACCCTCAGCTAGCGGCCAGCATCCAACGACAACTGCGGCCCAAACCAGGATTGAAGCGGATGTTTGAACGGCTTCGCCGTCGAGGGAACGCAAGTGATCGCAGGGGGTCTCGTGCTGTAATAGCGCCGACTTCACGCCGGTGAGCCAGCTGATGAGCACCGCATCCAAGCGACGGGGAATCATCCTGGCTGGCGGAAGTGGCACGCGGCTGCACCCGATCACCCAGGCCGTCAGCAAACAGTTGCTGCCGGTTTACGACAAGCCGATGATTTATTACCCGCTCAGCACCCTGATGCTGGCGGGGATCCGCGAGGTGCTGATCATCACCACTCCCCACGACCGGGAGGCATTTCAGCGCTTGCTCGGTGATGGCAGCCGTTGGGGCATGACGATCGAGTACGCCGTGCAACCGAGCCCGGACGGTTTGGCTCAGGCGTTTCTAATTGGTGCCGACTTCCTGGCGGGTTACCCCGCCGCACTGGTGCTGGGAGACAACCTCTTCCATGGGCACGATCTGGTGCCCCAGCTGGTGAACAGCAACGCGCAAGCCCAAGGGGCGACGGTCTTTGCTTATCCCGTCCGTGATCCCGAGCGTTATGGCGTGGCCGAGTTCGATGCCGATGGCCGCGTGCTGAGCCTGGAGGAAAAACCTCAGCGCCCAAAAAGCCGCTACGCCGTGACGGGGTTGTACTTCTACGACGACAGCGTCGTGGAACGGGCCCGCCAAGTGCAACCTTCCGCGCGTGGCGAGCTGGAAATCACCGATCTCAATCGGATGTATCTGGACGAAGGGCTGCTGCGGGTTGAGCTGATGGGCCGAGGCATGGCCTGGCTCGACACCGGCACCTGCGATTCACTCAACGATGCCGGTGGCTACATCCGAACCCTCGAACATCGCCAGGGACTAAAGGTGGGATGCCCCGAGGAGGTGGCCTGGCGCCAGGGCTGGATCACAGCGGAACAACTCGATCAGCTAGCGCAACCCTTGAAGAAGAGTGGGTACGGCTCCTATCTGCTCCAGATGCTTGAGGAGAACGTGAGCGACCACACTGCTCTGCAAACCAGCCTGGAGGTGAAGAATGCAGTTTGAACAACTCAAGACCTCCAGTGGCCAAACCATGGATGGTCCACTACTTATGACGCCGCGATGCTTCGGTGATGAGCGTGGCTGGTTCTACGAAAGCTGGAACCGACGCTCGTTCGATGAGGCTGTGGGCGAAACAGTGGTGTTCTCCCAAGACAACCACTCCCGCTCAATCCAAGGCGTCCTGAGAGGACTTCACTACCAGCTGGCACCGGAACCCCAGGCCAAAGTGGTACGTGCCACGGTCGGAGCCATTTACGACGTTGCCGTCGACATCCGGCGCGGATCACCCACTTATGGAGCCTGGGTCGGCTCCGAACTGAGTGCCGAGAACAAATGCCAGCTTTGGATTCCCGAGGGCTTCGCCCATGGCTTTCTCACCCTCAGCAACATTGCCGAGGTGCAATACAAAGCCCGGGGGTTCTGGAACAAAGCCTGTGAACGGGCCATCGTCTGGAATGATCCTGATCTGGCTATTGCCTGGCCGATCGATCGGCTGGAGGGTGCCGAAGTGAGCCTCTCGGGCAAAGATGCCGAAGCAGCAGGGTTCAAAGCCGCTGAGGCTGCTGGAGACGTTTTCCCATGAAGGTGCTGCTCACCGGAGCTGGCGGTCAGCTCGGCCAGGCTCTGATCGCTTCCGCCCCTGAGGGACTGGATCTGGTGGCCACCAGCCGTCAGCAGCTTGACCTGTCTGACCCAGAAGCCTGCCGCAGCGCCGTGAAACAGCACCAACCCGACTGGGTGCTCAATGCTGGTGCCTACACAGCAGTGGACAAGGCCGAGTCGGAACCGGAGCTGGCCCATGCGGTGAATGCCGGGGCACCGGAGGCCTTTGCCCGTGCTCTGGATCAACAGGGGGGACGCCTGCTGCAGATCAGCACCGACTTCGTCTTCAACGGAACCCAGGGCACGCCGTATCAGCCCGTGCAAGCCCGCGACCCTCTCGGTGTCTACGGCGCCAGCAAAGCTGCTGGAGAAGCGGCGGTCCAAAACGTGTTTGGAGCAGAAGGACGGGGCCTGATCCTGCGCACCAGCTGGGTGATCGGGCCCGTCGGGAAGAACTTCGCCCTCACCATGCTCCGCCTCCACCGCGAACGGGATCAACTGGGTGTTGTCGCCGATCAAGTGGGCTGTCCCACAAGCACCCTGAACCTGGCACAAGCCTGTTGGCAAACCCTTCAGATCGCTGGTAATCGCGAGTTGCCAGCTGTGATGCACTGGAGTGATGCCGGCGCCGCCAGTTGGTATGACGTGGCGGTGGCCGTTGGTCAAATCGGTGCTGACTTGGGGCTCATCGACACCCCCGCTGAGGTGAAACCGATCACCACAGCGGACTACCCAACCCCTGCGGAACGTCCGGCCTATTCCCTTCTCGACTGCACTGCCACCCGAGCAGCTCTGGACCTCAACGGCGAGCACTGGCAGCAAGCTCTGCAGGCTGTGTTGCGGCAAGCCAAAACGCCATGAAGGGCCACTGAGTTCAACGCGCCAACCCCAAACAACGCCCCACCCCAAGCTCTCACCAATGGTTTCGTCCATGCCTTCCGCCTCCGACCTGCTGGGAGCTCGCCGCAGAGTGCTGGTCACCGGAGGTGCAGGCTTCATTGGCGGCGCCGTCGTGCGCAGGCTGCTGCGGGAGACCACAGTCACCGTCTTCAATCTCGACAAGATGGGCTACGCCAGCGACCTGGCCTCGATCGAGGAGGTGCTGAGCGAGCTGGGCGAAGCGGCGAACGATCGGCACAGACTTCAGCAGGTGGATCTGACCGATGCAGCGGCCGTTGAGGCGGCGGTGCAGGAGGCCGACCCCGATCTGGTGATGCACCTGGCTGCAGAAAGCCACGTGGATCGATCCATCTCCGGCCCTGGTGCGTTCATTGAGAGCAACGTCAACGGCACATACAACCTGCTGCAGGCGGTACGAAGCCATTACGAGGGCTTGAACGGGGAACGCCAGGACGCCTTCCGGATGCACCACATCAGCACCGACGAAGTCTTTGGTTCACTTGGTGCCGAAGGACGCTTCTCCGAAACAACGCCCTACGACCCCCGTAGCCCTTATTCAGCAAGCAAGGCAGCCAGCGATCACCTGGTCCAGGCCTGGCACCACACCTTTGGGCTTCCCGTGGTACTCACCAACTGCTCGAACAATTACGGGCCCTGGCAGTTCCCCGAAAAACTCATTCCCGTGGTCACCTTGAAGGCAGCCGAAGGCGAGTCGATCCCGCTCTATGGCGATGGACTGAATGTGCGCGATTGGCTTTACGTGGAAGACCACGTTGATGCTCTGCTCTTAGCCGCCTGCAACGGAGCGTCGGGCCGCAGCTACTGCGTGGGTGGCCATGGTGAACGCACCAACAAAGAGGTCGTTCATGCCATCTGCCGGCAGTTGGATCAGAGCTGCCCTGAATCAGCTCCCCACGCCGATTTGATTACACCGGTGACCGACCGGCCGGGCCATGACCGCCGCTATGCAATTGACCCGGCCCGCATCAGTTCTGAGCTTGGCTGGAGCCCTCGCCACAATGTGGAAGAGGGCTTGGCAGCAACCGTGAGCTGGTACCTCTCTCATCAGAAGTGGTGCAGCAAAGTGCGCGAGCGTGCGGGATATGACGGCAGCAGATTGGGCATAAAAACAACGAAAACCAAAGCAGGACAGTGATAAGTTTCAATTTGCTTTTCTTAGACCTGCCAGATGAGCGGCATGCCTAAACGACGCCATCCGCTCTCCACTCTCTCCAACACGACACGGCAGGCACTGAAACGCTCAGCCACTGCCATGGGCAAACAGAAATTTCTGCCCAAAGCACTACGAAAGCAGCTCAACCGACTGGGACAAGCCAGGCGCCCAAGCCCTCCCAACAACAGGCGCAAAAAGATAACGCCTGAACTGCAGGAGTACATCAAAGGCCTACAAAATAAAGAAACAAGCAAAAAAATAATTCGCGACTTCCGCGAATTAGCTCATTACGCCTATGTGTTTGATATTGAGCACTACAAATCTCAATTAGATTCAAGAGAAGCGGAGACACTTCAAAACATTGGCGACGTGATTCTCCATTACTGCAGCTCAGGCAGCCAGGAAGGAATCGACCCGAGTAACTTATTCGACACAGAAAATTATTTCAGCAAATATCCCGACGTCAAAGAAAGTGGACTCAACCCGATGATCCACTGCTTCAAGTTCGGCATGAACGAACACCGCTATTCGATGGATAACATCCATTTCATGCGGAAAATGGCCGACATTAGAAGGCCTGAGCCAAATCTTCTAAATTCGATCAAAGACGATCTGAAGACAAAAAAGATTGGGGTCTTCCTGCACATCTTCTACCCGGAACTCAGCGAAACAATCGCCGCTTATCTGAAGAACATCCCCTGCAGCATCGACATCTTCATTTCCACAAAGGAAGATTCAGTTCAAGCATTGAAGAACATTTTTGCACGAGTTGAAAATGCCGATAGGGTTGATGTCAGGCATTTCAGCAATATTGGGCGCGACGTCGCTCCATTCATCGTTGGTTTCAAGGATCAAATCCTCAACTACGATCTCATTCTTAAGCTCCACTCCAAAAAAAGCCCCCACAGCAATGCGCTGAGCGGATGGTTCCTTCACTGCCTCGACAACCTAATTGGCAGCGAAACTATTACAGCTACCAACCTCAAAGAACTCCAATCACATGAGATAGGAATTGTGTATCCGATTGAGAATTACGCTCTCAGCCTCGGAATTAAACACGATTCCTGCTGGGGCCATGAAGATGGCAACTACACCAAAGCCAGTCCCTTCCTAAAACGCTTCAATCTCGACCACATTAAAAGAGACAGCCAATTTCGCTTCCCAACCGGGACGATGTTCTGGTGCAAGCCAGAGCTGCTCAAACCCATTCTTGACTGGAATCTCAGCTGGAACGACTTCGATGAGGAAGGCGGGCAGATCGATGGAACCATCGCCCATAGCATTGAACGCCTCATCGGCCTATCGACAACCGAAATATTCAATCAAAAATTGCAAACAACGTACTGTGGATACGCCCTTTCGAAACAACATCAAACCGATAAATCAATCATTGAAGGCAAAAATAAACTGAAAATCCAGGGCTTTGAAAAGGTTATTCATTTCAAACCCCAGCAATTGGATCCAGACTGGTCGCTGAAGAGAAACATCAACCCCAAATCTCTGCACATCCATTGGGTCATACCCAATTTTACGCCTGGCCTCGGTGGCCATATGACCATTTTCAGAGCGATTGATTATCTGGAACGCTGTGGTCACCAATGCACAATCTGGGTTCATTCCGAGCTCAAGGGGAACGACAAGCCAAGCCGCATCAGCTCGTTGCACAAACGTGTCATCGATCAGTCCTTCATTCCACTGCAAACAGACCAGGTCTACATGCTGGGCAATAACCAAGACGACCTTGATCTTGTAAGTGGCGACATTGTCATTGCCACAGACCGCATGAGCAGCTATCCGGTGCTTGGAATGAAAAAGTTTCAGAAAAGATTCTATTTTGTTCAAGATTATGAGCCCTATTTTTTCGCGCGCGGCAGCTCCAGCATCCTCACCGAACATTCGTATGCATCTGAAAACAATTTTTCATGCATTTGTGCCAGCCCTTGGCTGAAACAGAAAATGGAAAGCTTTGGCAACTCAGCCATCTCTTTCCCACTGGCCGTCGACCACAGTGTTTACCAACCCAACAACGATCAGAAACGCAACAAGCATGCCATTGCCTTTTATGTGAGACGCAGCACGCCAAGACGGCTCTATGAACTTGGGCTGCTTGCTTTAAGAGCTTTGTTTGATCTAGGAGAACACTTTGAGATCATCACCTTCGGTGAAAAAGATCTGCCCGATCTTGGAATTCCAGTGAAAGTAAGGCATGCAGGAATTCTGGACGCCGACGCTTTGGCCAATCTGTACCGCCAATGCGCGGTTGGATTCGTGCTTTCAGGAACCAACTACTCCCTGGTTCCGAACGAAATGATGGCCTGTGGGCTGCCTGTCGTTGATATTGATGCCGAACACACGCGGGTCTCTTATCAACCCAATACAGCTGTGTTGGCCGAAGCGACACCAGTGGGGCTGGCCTCTGCATTAAGCCGCTTGCTGAATGACGCATCGTTCAGAGAAATCACCGCCCGAGCTGGTCTCGCCGCCACTGAACAGCTCACCTGGGATGGCTCCAACAAGGTCATTGAGACCTTCATTCAGGCGTCACTTCCATCGGCGCCATCCACACCACACCCCGTTCAAACAACGACGCCTTTGGTGACGGTGGTCATCCCGGTTTACAACGGGGGCACGATGCTGAAGGCGGTGGTTGAGTCCTGTCTTACTCAGGATCTCGATCAGGCCTTTGAAGTGTTGTTGATCGACAGTGCTTCGAGCGATGGATGCCTGGAGGGCTTACCAGAAGACGAACGACTCCGCCTCCATAGGATTCGTAAGGAGGATTTCGGCCATGGGCGTACCCGCAACCTGGGGGTGGAACTAGCCCGAGGGGAGTACGTCGCTTTCATCACGCAGGATGCGATCCCAGCAAATCGCATGTGGCTGATGAATCTGATCGCCCCGCTGCAGAACGATCCACGGGTGGCAGGGGTCTTTGGCTGCCACATCGCCCATACCAATCATGGGCAACTCACTGCCCATGACCTTGACCAACATTTCAACCGTTGGATTTTCAGGAGTCATCGACAACCAATCGAACTGAATGCTGATCGACAAACGACGAATGGCGTTGTCTCCTCCCATGAACGCTTCTACTCCGATAACAATTCCTGCCTAAGGAAATCCGCCTGGGAGACTCTGCCACTTCCGGATGTTGTGTATGGCGAGGATCAATTATGGGCTCGGGAGATTCTTAGGAAGGGATATAAAAAAGCCTATGCATCAACAGCTGTTGTCCGCCATTCCCATGAATATGGCTTCCGTGAAACCGTACTGCGCGCCAACACAGAATGGCATTTCTACAATCGAATGCTTGGAGAAAGACTGCCTTCGAGCAAACAACAGGTTCTGCAAATGGTAGAGCGCTCTTGCAACAATGACGTTCAAGCCCAGAAGTTATACCCAGACATTAGCGATCAAGACTTAATAAGGCGCAGAAAGCTTCATTTTGCACGAGCCTGCGGCTACTACCTAGCGGGAAAGGGGCATGGTGGAATACGTCCCTAACCATTTCAGTTTTCGTTGGTGTTGCCAGAGATCAGCTCTTCCGCATCGCATTGAGAAGGAAGCCACCCACACCCCAGGCCACAACAATGATCCCGATCGAAGCAAGGAAGGCTTGCCAGCGCCAGTTCTGATCAGGCGCAACAGGCAGCTGGGGCTGACTCAGTACAACCACAAATTTGAGCTGTCGCTGGCTCTCGCGGCGACTGTTATCGGCAGCCAAGCGAGCTGATTGGAGGTTTGCGGTCGCAAACTCAACATCCGAAATCAGCTCAGCTTCTTCGAGAACGAGGGTGTTTAAATCTCGACCGTCTTTACTTACAGAACGCTCTCTCTCTTGACGAATCTGGAACTCAAGCTCCTTCACTTGGTCTGCAACAAATGCCACCTCAGGTGCATTGGGATCGCGGTACTGGCGACGTAATGCAGCCTCTTCAACCTTCAATTCAACCAGTTGAGATTCAAGGCCAGAAATGAATGAACTGGTCGTTGCTTGTTCAGTCTCAACACTCAGATTTCCATGTTTTTCACGGAAAAGCTCAAGCTTTCGTGTTGATGCTTTGAGATTTAATTCGGCTATTTGAACCTCCTTTCTGGCAAATTGATTCTGATCAGCATTGATGGATTGATTCACCTCATTCACAAAACGCCGAGACTGCTTAAGCAACGCATTGTTGAGATTGAAAGCTTGTTCTGGCGTGAATCCTGACGTAGTCAGAACGACTGAACCGCTCAAGGGCTGAGGCGCTGCAGACAGTTGTTTTCGATAAAATTCGAGTTGATCGGGCGCAGAACTGTTGGCGGGCAATCCCGTCCGAAGATCCGGAAACTTGATGCGGTAGTCCTGCTCAAGCTTCTTCCCATCAGGGAACAATCGAGACTTGACTTCAGAGGATTCGAGATAAACCTGAAGGTACTGACCATCCACAAGAGAGGTGAGAACTTGGGGAGCAGCTGCCGATCCAGCCAGCACTGAAGACGATGATCCCTCCAGGGGCATTGCCTGTTGAATCACAAATTCAGAGACAGCCGTATAACGATCTCTGCCGATGATGAAACAGTAGAAAGCCGAGGTTGCCAGAAAAGCTGAAATCAGAACCTTGGGCTTGGTAAATCTGTCCAACCGCTCACGCCAGACTGGTGTTAGCTGAGCTTGAGCCAAGAAGCTAGAAACCTGGAATGGTGATGACAGCTCCTTTTGCAGAGAAGTTGAAGAGCTGGAAGTCGGGATGGATTCAGGCATAACCAAAAAATTAACTCAAAGCAGGCGACCGGACAACGATCAGGCGTTAGTCATCATTGGCCTCGACGAGTAACGACTCGTTGGTTCGATAAAGAATCAAAGAAAATCCAAAAAGAATTATAGAGCACCAAACTAAATACGAAAGAGAAATGCCAGGTATCGGATATTGGTTGTTCATTGAGTACCTAAAGAGCTCGACTGCATGAAGGATCGGGTTCCAGGTCACGAAAGGCCTTGTGTACTCAGGCAGCTCAAAGGTTGCAAAAAATATACCTGAAGTAAAAATAATCACCCGGTTGAGGATTCTTTTTAAAATCCTAGTAACCCATTTGTTGAATTGGCCCAGGAAGACAAGACACACCCCAAAACCAAGCGCCATCAGAATGGTTAACAGATAAACGCTGATAGCTAAGCCAGGACTGTCAAGCTGGAAACTCCAGGTGAAATACCAAACCAATCCAAAAATCCCAAGAGAAATCGTTGAAATCGCCCTGAAATCATTGACTAGCAGTGCCAAAAGAATGTCCAAAGGCTGAACTCTTTTGTAGTAAAGAGGAGCCCTTAACTTCAAGCCTGAAAGCGCCTTGATTGCACCTTGCCTGAATAAAAAAGCGATAGCAAATCCAGATGCAATAAAAACTACAATATTGAAGTACATATCTGTCGAACCACCTGCCGCATATCGATTACTACCCCTTAAGAAGCTAAATCCCACGCGCATCACGATGAAGAACAACATGATCTGCAGCGGCGTCACGATGGCTTCCCAAGCGCCGAGCGACGTTCCTGTTGATTTTCGATTGTTCTCATAGGTGGCGATTGCGAGAACCACAGCAATCTGCCTCTGAATCGCAGCAAGAAACCTTCGAAGAAAATTCATAAGATCAAGACCTCCTAAACAAAATCATCCATTTGCTCGTCAGAGGTCTCAGAATTAAGAAGATTTAATCCCATTTCGAGTTGATCTTCATCAGAGTCTGACACATCAGAGGCATCAAGATTTTGATCTGCCCACTCAATGGCCTCTGAAACTCCGCCTGCAAACAGGATCTGCCCCATCGAGTCCAGCACAAGACCATCGGTGCAGAATTCGCGCTGAAAACGGCTGTTTGTTGAGGTAGCGAAGAGAGTTTTACCCTCAAGCTGCTTCAACAAAAGCGCTCGTAGCGGCTTAGCAGGCCTCGACATCAAATACCTCGTCTTGGATATTAAATACAAGTCGAAAGAGAAAAGAACAGACAAGGCTAAAAAGAAGCAGTCTTTTTGCTCTCGAGAAAGCTCTTTAATAATTGACCTTGGATCGATCTCCGCTGCCGATATAAAGCTCCAGAATTCATCCACACTCACCAGGGACTTTTCAAGGCAATCGCTGTAAACGGTCGTGAGAAAGTTTAGGGCGTGAGTAATCCGCAGTTTTCCATCCAACCCCCCTTCTCCACCCACGGGCCAACCAACCACTCCTTCGGTGAGCATTTCCCCAGAAACAGGAGGGACAAGACCAGCTAGCGCTGCGCTTAATTGATACCGCAAAAACGAGCTATTTGTAATTACAGCGATTCTCTTTGCTTGATCAAGTTCCCAATTCCAAGGAGCCTTAAAAGAAATGCGCGGGTCTGATTTATCGCAGCGGAGAGAGAAGTTCTGGAAGGTCAACAGCGGCCTGGCTGAAGCAGTCGCACTCACCACAACACCAGGTGTAAAAGGGCCCAATTCGGTGACCATAACACCAGGAAATCAAGCAGCTTCAGGGGTGCCGTGCAACCCAATGAAGAGCACCTTTGATCAATCCGGTGCGACAACGCTTTTCCAAGCGATCCGTCACCAAACGCAGTGCGAGATCTCCGGTGCGTTGCATCAGCAGCTTCGGCAACAGAACCCCTGCTCCATTCGGGGAGAGTTCAAGACTTAGATCTGCCTTGGCCATCAACCGTTCCTGCTCGGGTCGGATCCAGGCCTGGCACTGGAACTGCACCAAATCCTGCAACGGCCCGAGGCCATGGATCGTGCAGTGTTCGAAAACAATGGTGAGTTGATCGCCATCCCAGCTGGAGCGGAACACCACCTCAGGCTGGAGCTGAAACTTCAGCAACTGATACGGCCGAGATGCATAAAGGAAGCGGCCATCCGCAAGCCGCTCCACCTTTTTGCGGTTCAACAGAGCCTTCAATGGGCGCCCAGGCTGCGCCAGGTAGCCCTGCAGCTGAGGCAGGGATGCATCAGGCACCTGCAAATTGATGCCATGGGAGCGGTGAACCTGCACCGGAGACCACCGAGACGATTGATGCGGAACGATGGCACGATCAACGGACAGTGATCACGGATGATCGAAGCACCGCTTGATCGCGCCGAGGATCCGATGACGCTGCCGTTCAGGATTGAAACCGACAGCCTGGGTGGCATTGAGGTGGCGTCCGAAGCGCTCTGGGGAGCCCAGACCCAGCGGTCGCTTCAGAACTTCGCCATCAGCGACGAACGAATCCCACTCGAGATCATCCAGGCCCTGGCCTGGATCAAGCGCTCCTGCGCCACGGTGAACGGCCAGCATGCGCTTCTGAGCCCTCAACAGGTTGAGCTGATCTGCACGGCAGCCGATGCCATTGCCGCTGGCCAGCACAACGATCAGTTCCCGCTTCGGGTCTGGCAGACCGGAAGCGGAACCCAGACCAACATGAACATCAACGAGGTGATCAGCAATCTGGCGTCTCAGGCCTCAGGCACCGCCCTCGGCAGTCACAGCCCAGTGCACCCGAATGACCACGTCAATCGGTCGCAATCCACCAATGATGTATTTCCCGCCGCCATCCATGTCGCCGCGGCCAAGCAACTGAAGGATGGGCTGCTGCCGGCGCTCAATGCCCTGGTTCAGGCCTTGGATGCAAAAGCCCAGGCCTGGATGCCAATCGTCAAGATTGGCCGTACCCATCTGCAGGATGCGGTACCCCTGCGTCTTGGCGATGAAGTCGCCGCTTGGCGTGATCAACTCAAACAAGCCCAGGCTTGGCTGGAGGACTGTCTGGTCAGCCTCGGCGATCTCCCTCTTGGGGGCACCGCGGTGGGCACAGGATTGAACACGCCACCGGGCTTCCGTCATGCCGTGGCGGAGGCGCTGAGCCGGGTCGCTGGCGTCGAGGTCCGTCCTGCTGACAACCTCTTCGCGGTGATGGCCGGCCATGACGCCCTCGTCCATGCGATGGGCCAACTTCGTCTGCTGGCGGTGGCCCTGCTCCGAATCACCAACGACGTGCGTCTGCTCGGGTGTGGGCCCCGGGCTGGTCTGGGGGAGTTGCGGCTTCCCGCCAACGAACCCGGCAGCTCGATCATGCCGGGGAAAATCAATCCCACCCAGTGCGAAGCCATGGCCATGGTCTGCACCCAGGTGATCGGACTCGATGGCGCCGTGGCAGCCGCCGGCGCCGGCGGCCATCTGCAGATGAATGTGTACAAGCCCTTGATCGGCTTCAACCTGCTGCAGTCGATTCGCATGCTCAAGGACGCCATGACCAGCTTCCGCCAGAACTTGGTGGAGGGCTTGGAGCCGGATCGGGAGCAGATTCAGAGGTTTGTTGATCGCTCCTTGATGCTGGTCACCGCCTTGACCCCGAGCATCGGTTACGAGAAGGCCAGTGCCATCGCTCAGCATGCCCACCACCAGGGGCTGACGCTGAAGCAAGCGGCCTTGGAGCTGGGCCACATCACCGCAGCAGACTTTGATCAGCAGGTGAATCCAGGCGCAATGGCCGCTCCGGAAGCCTGAGCTCAGGCCGCCCTCTCCGTTGCCGGGTTGAGCGCAGAGGAAGGCGGCACCAAATCCTGGGCCTCGGCCACGGGGAAGCGGTTGATCGCTTTCAATGCCTGACGGGCATGGCTGCGCAATTGCTCGCTAATCGCTTCGCAGTAGGGCACCTGGGCCAGAAGATCCACGGTGCGGCGCATGATCCGCACCACATCACCCTCGTCCAGGGACGTGTTGGCGATCAGATCGCTCCAGGACGTTCCCCGCGCCCAGGCATCCACAAGACCCATGAGCTCAGGTTCCCACCAGGCCGGCACCACCACACCAGCGCGTTCCTGGGCCCGTAGCAGCTCGCGACGAAGACCCGACAGATCCTGGAGAGCTTCCTCAGCCGCCGCAGGCGGCGGGAAGCCACTCCATAGGTCGGGACGGTTGACCTCTGTGCTGATCGCCTCGAACACCGCCGCCAGGTCTGGGGCGGAGAGGTCATCGAGATGCCCACTCATCAGAGCCAGCCCCAGCCAGAGTTCGTTGTCGCCCCGCAAAGCAGCCACAGTGCGGCCAATCTCTGTGGGTTCCAATTCATCAAGACATCCGAAGTGCTGCAGGATCTCCATCAAGGCCAGGAAGGTCTCCCAGTGACGGTTGGCCCGCTGATGCAGCTGCTGCTGCCGTTCGGCGATCTCCAGTTCCAGATCTTCCATGCGCCGGCGGTGCTTCTTCAGCTGTTTTCGATCTCCCCAGCGATGGGCCGGATGCTGCTCCTGCTCCTGCTCGAGATCCCGCACCAGCCGGGCCTGGGTCAACACCTCCCCAGCCAGGTCGTATTGCGGGGTGGTCATGTCATGGCGCCGGGCCATGTGGGCCACGGCTAACGCCAAACCCCCACTGGCCTGATCGCCATGGCGCAACTCGCCGGAACGGGACAGCTCCGGGACCTCCAGCCCGTCCACCTGCAGACAACTGAGCTCCGCGTGGATGCTCACCACGGCCTGACAGGGCAGCAGGATCCAGACATTTTCATCGGTCAGGCAGAGCAACAGCGGGAACTGACCGGGCCCCTTCACCTTCTCGACGATCACCGCGGGCGCGACGCGCCCCCGCAGCTGAGGCGATTTAAGGCTGACCAGGGTGCCGGTGCTGGCGAACTGCAGGGCCATCGTCAGCTCGTTGGCCAGCGTCTCCTCGGCCTGCTGCTGAAGGATGCGGAGCAAGCGCCGCTCTTCGCGGAGCCGCCCACGCATTTTTTCGTAGTCCTCAAAGTCTTCCCAGGGGATGTCGCCGGCGACGCCCTCCAGCTGGCTGAGTTGCAACCGCAGCTGGGAGAGGTTCTCCTCATCCTCCACGAGGTCAAGTCCCGCCAGATAGCGACCAAAACTGCGCTCCACCAGCTCCCTTGCCTTGGCCAAATCGTGGCGCTGCAGCAGGTTCAGAACCATGCCGTAGCTGGGGGTGAACTGGCTCACCAGGGGGTCGGCGGGACTCGTCGCCAGCTGACCTGCTTCACGCACACCTTCGAACCTGCTTTGCACCGTCACGACATAGCCCTGGGAGTCGAGGCCACGCCGCCCGGCCCGACCGGCCATCTGGAGGAACTCACTGCCCATCAGTGAGCGATGCCCCCGTTCAGTGCGCTTGGAGAGGGCCGCAATCACCGTGCTGCGGGCCGGCATGTTGATGCCCGCCGCCAGGGTCTCCGTGGCAAAGACCACCTTCACCAACCCCTGCTGGAAGAGCTCCTCGATCAACTCCTTCCAGGCGGGCAGAACACCGGCATGGTGGGCAGCGATGCCCCGCAGCAGCGCATCAGCGTGAATTCCATCCCGAACGGCCTCGGGGTTGTCATGGCTGTAAGCGGTTAAGCGCTCCTTGATCCGCGCCTGCTCCTCTTGGGTCACCAGGCACTGCACCCCCAGATCCCTCACCGCCTTGTCACAACCGCGGCGGCTGAAGATGAAGTAGATGGCCGGAAGCATCTGCCGCTCGGCCATCTGGGCCACAACGAAGCTGATCGGCGGTGGCTCCGGTTGCGGGGGCCTCTGGGAACGCCCTTTGCGCTTGTGCCCCTTGGGCGCGCGCCAAACCTTGCAGTTGGGATGCAAACCCGTGCCGGCGTCGTTCAACAGCGGGTGCAGACCCTTGGCACTGCAGAAGCTGAACTGCAGCGGCACCGGCCGGTGATCACTCATCACCAACGTGGTCGGACCATGAACCTTCTCGATCCAGTCGGTTAGCTGCCCGGCATTGGCCACGGTGGCGGAGAGCCCCACCAGCTGCACCGTGGGTGGACAGTGAATGATCGACTCCTCCCAGACCGTGCCCCGCTGAGAGTCGTTCATGTAGTGGCATTCATCGAGCACCACCGCTTCCACATCAGCCAGGGGATCGTCGTGCTCATCCGCCTCGGCGTAGAGCATGTTCCGGAAGATCTCCGTGGTCATCACCACGATGGAAGCCTCGCGATTCACGCTGAGGTCACCGGTCATCAAGCCCACGTTCTCCGCACCAAACTGATCGCGGAAATCGCGCAGTTTCTGGTTGGAGAGAGCCTTCAGCGGTGTGGTGTAGAAGACCTTCTGGCCGTGGGCCAGGGCGCGATAAATGGCGTATTCGCCGATCAGGGTTTTGCCGGATCCCGTGGGGGCACTGACCACGACCGAATGTCCCTGGTTAAGGGCATCAATGGCTTCCAGCTGAAAATCATCCAGCGGGAAAGGGAAGATTTCTGAGGGATTCAGTGGGGCACTGCGATCGACATCGGGCTCGGATCGGGGCGTGGCCGGTGTCGATTGGTTCATCGATTGATCTTAAGGAGCCTGGCTGAGCTCTCTTTTCAAACAAGCGATAAGCCACGCCAATGCCATCAATCAGATGTGCCGACCTCCTTTGACGGAACCGAGCCAAATCATGAAAAATAGTGAAGAGAATGCTTCGAGCCTTGGTGATCCCACCGGGGCTTTTTTTGTGACTGCCTCCGCAGAGGCGAAGGGTGACAGAGGCACTCCGCCGGTGCCATGACAGAGGGGATTTAGCGCCACTACCTGTGACTGTGACCAGCACTCAGCTCACCAAGCCGCGGCCGGCTGAAGACACCCTGATCGATGCCCTGCGGGGCTGCAGCGACGTCAAGGAGCTGAAGGCCCTCGAACAGCGCCTGGCATCCAGCACCGATGCCCCGCCGCTGTTCAACTGGATCTGTGATCTGCTCGTGGAACGACGCATCTCCCGTGGCCTCGCCGCCCGGCTGCTGTTCGAACTCCATGACGGGGGCTCGACCTAGGGCGACCGACTAAGGCGAGCGACGCCTCCAGACGGCAGCAAGGGCGCTGCCGATCAGGCAGTGAATCACCGCAGAGATGGCACCCGGCAACGCCGTCAGGGGACTGGCGAACCCACCACTGCGGGCGAGGACCACGGCCAGTCCTGAGTTCTGCATGCCCACCTCGATGCTGATGGTCCGCTGAGCCTGCACGGTCTGCCCCGCCAGCCGGGGAATCAGCCAGCCGAGCAGAAAGCCGCCGCCGTGAAGTAGCAGGCAAGCCAGGATCAGCACGGGCCCCTGCTGACGCAGCACAGCCGTCTGGCTGCCCACGATGCTGGAGACGATCATCACGATGGCCATCACCGCCAAGGGAGGCATCACAGGCTCAATCCGCTGGGCCACACCGGGCAAACCACGCTTGAGCACCACCCCAACGGTGACGGGCAACAACACCACCTGAAGCACGGCCAGGAACAGGGCCCAACCGTCCACCGGCACGTACTGACTGGCCAACACCTGGGTGAGACGCGGGGTCAACACAACCGCCGCCAGGGTGCTGATCGTTGTCATGACCACCGAAAGCGCCACATCGCCACGGCCGATCAGAACCACCACATTGCTGGCGGTCCCCCCCGGGCAGCAGCCCACAAGAATCAAACCCACCGCAAGCGGCGCAGGCAGGTGCAGAGCCGCCGCAATCGCAGCGGCAAGAGCCGGCATCACCAGGAACTGCGCCAGCACCCCGAGCAGCATGGCCCGGGGGCGTCGACCAACCCGCACGAAATCAGCGGGTGTCAGCCCAACGCCCATGCCCAGCATGATCACGCCGAGTCCAAGGGCGATCAGTGGGCCCTTGAACCAGATGAACAGCGGGGGATGCAGCAGCGCCAGCAGAGCCCCCAGCAACGTCCAAAGCGGAAACAGCAGAGTGAAACGCTCCCAGGACATGACGATCAGAGGACTGCGGCCATCCTTGATCAGGACGGATTCCAGACTGTTGTGATGCGGGACCACGCTTCTCCCATCCCTCCAGCCCGCCGCCGGCGCCTGCGGAGCTTGAATGCCGGCCAGGAGCCCTGGCAGCTGAAGGATCCCGCTGAAGCCGGCCAGCTCGTTGATCTGGCGAGCAACGACTACCTCGGGCTCAGCCGCCATCCCGATGTGCTCGCAGCGGCAACGGAGGCCATGGCCTCCGATGGCGTTGGTGCCGGTGGCTCTCGCCTGGTCACCGGCACCCGACCATGCCATCTGGATCTGGAGGCAGCCCTCGCCACCTGGTTGAACCGAGACCGAGTGCTGCTGTTCCCCAGCGGATTTCAAGCCAACATCGCTGCCCTAACGGCCCTGAGTGACAGGCATACCACCGTGTTGGTGGACCGGCTGATCCACCACTCGCTGCTGGCCGGCGTCCGCACCAGTGGAGCGCGGCTGCAACGCTTTGCCCACAACGATCTTGAAGATCTCGGCCAGCGGCTGCAGCGGCTCAAGCCGGCAACAACACCACCACTGGTGGTGACCGAAAGCCTGTTCAGCATGGAAGGCACCAGCCCCGATCTGCAGGGCATCGCCGACCTTTGCGCCCACCACGGTGCACAGCTGCTGGTGGACGAAGCCCATGGCCTGGGGGTGTTGGGGCCCGGAGGCCGCGGGCTTTGCCATGGACTCCGACAGCCTGTGGCCTTGGTGTGCGGCACCTTCGGCAAGGCCTTCGGCAGCGGAGGTGCATTTCTGGCTGGGGGTCACACCACGATGGAACGGCTGCTTCAAACCAGTGGGGCTTTCCGCTACACCACGGCCCTGGCACCACCGCTGGTGGCTGGAGCACAAGCTGCCCTGCACTTGATCCAAACCAACCCCAATTGGGGAAGCGAGCTGAGCCAGCGCTCGGAACGCTGGAGGACAGCTCTGGCGCAGCAGGGCTGGGTAAAACCAGCAGGGCACGGTCCTGTGCTGCCCTTACTGATCGGTGGCGACCAGGACGCGCTCGACCTCCAGCAAAAGCTGGAGCAGGCGGGTCTGCTTTCAGTAGCGATCCGGCCGCCCACCGTGCCGGAGGGAACCGCCCGTTTGCGCTTGGTGCTGCGGCGGGACCTGCCAGAGGGCACATTGGAGCAACTGCTCGCAGCCCTCGGCTCTCGATGACGCAGGTCCTGGCGATGCATGGTTGGGCTGGCCAGGCCAGCGCTTGGTTCCACTGGCGTCAACGCTTTGAAGACTGGGGATCGAGATGGTCCAGCGCAGACCGGGGCTACGGCGGCGGTGAGGCTGTTGCTCCGGCATGGCCCCCCGGCCCAGAACGCAACCTGTTGATCGCCCACTCCCTGGGGCTGCATCTACTGCCGGCAGCTGTTCTGGCGCAGGCCGATGCGGTGGTGCTGCTGGGTAGCTTCAGCGCCTTCGTGCCCCACGGGCGCGCAGGGCGCGCTGTGGCTGCAGCTCTGCAGGGGATGCAGGCGGCTCTGGACACCGACCAGGAACTGACGATGCTGGAACGCTTCCTCGACAAAGCCGCCTCACCCCATGCCCGCAGCGCCCTGCCCCCAGCCCCCCAGCTGCAAGGTTTGACGACCCTGGGGCGCCAGCGGCTGCAGCAGGATCTGGAGCTTCTGGCGCACTGCCAGGCCCTGCCGACGGGATGGCCTGAGGCCGTGCCTGTGCTGGTGGTGCAGGGCGAACAGGACGCTGTGGTGCACGCCGCATCGGCGCAGCAGCTGATCGATGACCTCAGACAGCAGCCGCTGACCCTCCATCGGGATCCGAATTGGGGCCACGCACTGATCACACCACCGGTGCTCTCGGTGGTGCAGCAATGGCTGGAGGCCCTGTGATTCGCCCCGACCAGGTGCTGGAGCGCTTCAGTCGCGCAGCGCCGACCTACGCGGGCGACGCGCAGCTGCAACGGGCTATGGCCTGGCGCCTGGCCCAACTCTGCCGACACTGCTCCATCCGGCGCGGCCTGTGGGCAGACCTCGGCAGCGGCACCGGTCATCTGGCCGCAGCCCTGGAAGCCGCTCACCCGGGTCAGCAAGTGATCCGCCTTGACGGAAGTACCGCCATGTTGAACAGCCACCCCCATGGAACACGCACCCTGCGGCATGACCTGAGCCGCGGGCTACCGGACTGGAGTGAGCCACCGCAACTGCTGGCCTCCAGCTTTGTTTTGCATTGGTTGCCAGATCCAGCGCAACAGCTTCGACGTTGGGTGGATGCGCTGCCGAAGGGGGGCTGGCTGGCCCTGGCGGTGCCGGTGGACGGAAGTTTTCCGCAATGGCAGCACGCCGCCCGCGCAGCAGATCAGGCCTGCACGGCCTTGACCATGCCGGTGCGAGAGCAACTGATCGCGGCCCTGCCCGATGGCGTGGTGCAACGGGACGAGTGCCTGAGCTTCACCCAACACGCCGCCAATCCACTGCGGCTGCTGCGACCGATGAGCAGCATTGGCGCCTCCGTCACCAATGCTGGCCGGCTCTCCCCAGGCCAGTGGAAGGCCGTCTTCCGGGCTTGGCCCCAAGCCAACGCATCACCACGGTTCGCTCTGACACGGTTCGCCCTGACCTGGAGGATGTGGGTCCTGATAGTGAAGCGATGAACGGCAGCGTCAGTCGCCTGGTGGTATGCGGAACCGACACGGACGTCGGCAAAACCGTGGTGAGTGCGTGGCTCGTGCAGGGGCTTCAGGCCAGCTACTGGAAACCCGTTCAGAGCGGACTGGAGGGCGGCGGAGACCGCGAACGGGTGCGGCAGCTGTTGAACCTCCCGCCGGAACGGATGCTTCCCGAGGCCTATGCCTTCCGAGAGCCGGTCTCCCCCCACTGGGCCGCCGAACTGGACGACACGCCGCTCGACCCAGCCCAACTGGCTCTTCCCGACCATCAGGGATCGCTGGTGGTGGAGACAGCTGGAGGGTTGATGGTGCCCCTCACCCGCAACTGGCTCCAGATCGATCAACTCGTGGAGTGGCAGTTGCCAATCGTTCTGGTGGCCCGCAGTGGGCTGGGCACCCTCAACCACACCCTGCTCAGCCTGGAAGCGATGAGACGGCGAAATCTCACGGTGTTGGGACTGATCCTCAACGGCCGCCTCCATGCCGACAACCCGGGGACCCTCGAACAGTTCGGTGACGTCCCCGTTCTGGCGCAGCTCCCCCCCCAGGCCTCGCTATCGGCAACGGTTCTGGAGCGGCTTTGGCACGAGCAGGATCTCACCACTACATTCCGAAAAGCGCTGAAGCGATCGTCCCCGTGAATTCACGTCAAACCCTGGCGACCCTTGCTGTTTCAGCACTCTGCGTTGGAATTCTGGTGCTGTTCACCGATATCGAGGTGCAGCTGGTGCGCTGGGTGAACTGCAGTGCCATTGCCACAGAGGCGGAAAAGAACAGTGACGTCTGCCGCTGAAGACTCAGCCCAGGGCCTTTGAACCGGTGGGGCAGGTGCCCAGTCGCATCGCGGCATGGCGCACGGCGATCCGCAGCGGCCATCCGTGTCTGAGTTCAGCCTGGATCAACTCCAGCTGGGACGACGACCAACCCCGTAGCTCGAGATCACTGCGAATCGAATGCCAGTCGCCCTCCGGGAGAACGAGGCGTCGCTTGGCCGACCGCTCAGGCGGCATGGCGGGAACAAAACGCTTGGATTGACGACGGGTGCGCGGGGCAGCCATCCGGGGCATCTCCAACAGCCTCAGATCCAATATGGCAAAAGCTGCCGCTGCTGCCATGGAGTCGATCCGCCATCCGAATCTGTGGCCCCCCTTCACCCAGATGGCCAGCGCAGCCAACTCCCAACGGGTGGTGTCCGGAGACGGGGCTCTGCTGATTCGTGAAAAGGGGGAACCGCTGATCGATGCCATCAGTAGCTGGTGGGTCACCCTTCACGGCCATGCCCATCCGGTGTTGGCCAAGGCCATCGCCGATCAGGCAGCCCGCCTCGAGCAGGTGATTTTTGCCGACTTCACCCATGAGCCTGCGGAACAGCTGGCCGTACGCCTGAGCGGACTCTGCGGTCTGCAACGGCTGTTCTTCTCCGACAACGGCTCCACTGCGGTGGAAGTGGCGCTCAAGATCGCCTGCCAGTGGTGGGCCAACCGGGGGCAACCGCGTCATCAGATCGTCGCCTTCGACGGCGCGTACCACGGCGACACCTTCGGGGCGATGGCCGTTGGCGAACGCAACCTTTTCAGCGCGCCCTTTGAAGACAAGCTCTTTCCCGTCGCCAGGGTTCCCTGGCCGGCCACCTGGTGGGATGACGACGCCGTGGAGGCCAAGGAATCGGCAGCACTGGAGGTGCTCGAGCGCGTGCTGGAGACACCGACTGCGGCGGTGATCCTCGAGCCCCTGCTGCAGGGGGCCGGCGGGATGGCCATGGTGCGGCCCGAGTTTCTGCAACAGGTGGAGGCACGCACCCGTCAGGCAGGAGCACTGCTGATTGCCGATGAAGTGCTGACCGGCTTCGGACGCTGCGGCGACTGGTTCGCCAGCCGGCGGGCGGGCATCCGGCCGGATCTGATGGCGCTGTCCAAAGGCTTGACGGGTGGATGTCTGCCGATGGGCGTGACCATGGCCAGCGAAGCGGTGTTCGAAGCCTTCGTCGGTGACGACCCTTGTCTGACCCTCTGGCACGGCCACAGCTTCACGGCCAATCCGCTGGGCTGCGCCGCGGCTAACGCCAGCCTCGATCTGATGGAGCGCAACCCCGCTGCCTTTCAGCAGTTCGAACAACGGCATCGTCCGCACCTCGAACGGTTGGCACGCCATCCGAAGGTGCAACACCCCCGGCTGACGGGGACTGTTGCCGGCTTCGACCTCGTTGTGGAGGGAACCTCGGGCTACCTCAACCCGGCGGGGCCGAGATTGAAACGGCTGGCGATGGAGAACGGCGTCTTCCTCCGCCCCCTGGGCCAGGTGGTCTATCTACTGCCACCGCTCTGCATCAGCGATGTCCAGCTGGAACGGTGCTATTCGGTGCTGGAAATGGCCCTCGATCAGCTCTGAACGTTGTGGCCTCAGGGACCCGCCTGAATCGCCGCCTCGACATCAGCCCTGGAGAGGCCATAGGGCAATGAACACTGCAACATCGCTTCCAGGGAACCGGGGTGCCAGATCACTTTGAGGTCCTCCCGTTCCAGCAGCAACAGCGCCCTCCACTCAGAACGCTCGAGCATCCACTGGCAGGGGTTGTCGTCCATACGGACGGCACCCAGCTGCTGAAGCCAGGCCTCAAGCGCCGGAAGAGAGTGCTGATTCAGCGGGGTGCTCTCCGGGGGCAGGGCGGCCATCAGGTTGCGTACGCACGGATGTCTTCGGAGTCTGCTCATCCGCCAGCCAACTCGGCGACACCTGCCAGTCGCGGCCCTGGGCAAGAGCCACCCCCAACCCCAGCACCAGGCTGAGCAACAGCGCGATGCTCAACAGCACCAGCGAGAACCATTCCCCGCCGGAAAGCGGCCTTCGTTGACCGATGCCCTGCCAGGCATCCGGGCGGGGCTGACTCTGCAGGGGCGGGGGCGATGACGGCGCCTGTATGCCAAGACCGAGGGTTGCTTGGCTCTGACGCAGTAAAACGTCGTAGGACTCCTTAAGCTCCTGAAAAGCAATGCTGGCCTGCTCGGGCGGCAGTTGCGTGGTGTCGGGATGCAGAGCCTTGGACTGACGTCGAAAGGCCTGGCGCAAGGTTTCAGCGTCAACCCCGGGGCGCACGCCAAGCCGTTCGTGATGGCTGGGGTGGGCTTCGGACACAGGAGACAGCCGGTCCTTCATCCTAAGAAGAGTTGTTGGTGCAGCCATGGCCGCCACCGCGCCTGAACCGGCGTTCTGGGACGCCCTGGGATGGCAGCCATCGCAAGGGCAACGCGACCAGCTGGTGGAGCTTCAAGGCCTCCTGCAGAGCTGGAATGAACGGGTCAACCTCACGCGCCTGGTGAACGGCGATGATTTCTGGATTGGTCAGGTCTTCGACAGTCTCTGGCCGCTGGCGGGGGAACTCCAGTCAGCGGACGAGCCGCAGCACTGGATTGATGTGGGGACCGGGGGCGGCTTCCCCGGTCTCGCCGTCGCCATTGCCCTGCCCCAGTCACAGGTGACCCTGCTGGATTCCGTCGGGCGCAAGACCGCCGCCGTGGAAGCCATGGCCAGCAGCCTGGGGCTTGCCGATCGGGTGCGGGTCCGCACCGAGCGGATCGAAACCACCGGGCGCGATCGCAACTTCCGCGGCAGCTTCGATCGAGCCGTAGCCCGGGCTGTGGCGGCAGCTCCTGTGGTGGCTGAATACCTCGTGCCCTTGCTGAAAACCGACGGCCAGGCCCTGCTGTATCGGGGCCAGTGGAATGACGCCGATGCCGTGCCGTTCAACAGAGCCCTGCGCCTACTGCAGGCCCGTCTGATGGAGGTGCAGCACCGGCAACTGCCCGGTGATCGCGGCACGCGTCATCTTCTGCGGGTGCAGCCGAACGCCCCCTGCCCCCGCAGCTACCCAAGGGCCGTGGGAACGCCCAGCCGAGATCCCCTTGGGGGCTAAGACGAACACTCAGACGCTCGACAAGCGCATCTGGGATTCGCCCTTGAGCCGGTGCTTGAGGCTGCGCAGGATCTCGGGGATGCGCTGACGCCATGGGCTCTCCTGCAGGACTCTCCGCAGGTCTTCGGCACTGACCTCCCCATCAAAGCCATCGGCATTGGCACCGGCAAACCAGTGCCCGCCGGAGCCCAACAACCCATATCGGGCCTTGGCATAACTCTCGAGATCCCAGGCCTCCAGAAGGTTGTACAACCAAAGCAACACCGGCAGGTTGATCCCCCCAGGCGTCGCATACCAAGGCGGAAGCCCGACGGACCAGGTGGCCATCCAGTCACGACCCAGCGCTTCATCGGCCGCTTGCCGAAGCCGCTGATCCACCGGAGCAATCAAGGACGCGGCATCCGGCAGCAAGTGCAACGCCTCCAGATGAAGCTCGAGATCCTCCGGCCGGGCCGCTCCCACGCTGATGGTGTGCACCCGCGGATCCTGGAGACAAAACAGGTCGTTGAAAACGATGGGATGCAACGGTGCACAAAGCTCCAACAGCCGTTGGGATGGCGTGTGCAGATGGCCTCCTTTGTCGGTGGGACTGATGATGAACACCCCCATGTCCTGACGGCGGGCCGCATCCAGGGCGGGATTGTTGTCTTGGCGGATGTAATACCAGTGCAGATTCACGTAATCGAAGGCACCGGAATCGCAGGCCTCTGCAATCAAGGCTGTGGGGCCATGGGTGGAGAAGCCCACGTGACCGATGCGACCCTCCGCCTGCCAGCGGCGCACCACCTCCATGCATCCCCCAGGCCGAAGGGTCTGCTCGAGATGCTCCTGCAGGTTGATGCCATGGATGGCCAATAAATCCAGGCGATCACATCCCAGCCGCTCAAAGCTGAGCTCCAGTTCCGCTTCGAAGGCATCGGGATCGGGCCGGGGAGGCACCTTGCTCTGCAGCAGACGGGAGGGGTCGGGTGTGCGCGGCAGGGCCCAACCCAGCTGACGCTCGGAGCTGCCGTAGTGCCGAGCCGTTTCCACATGATGAAAACCCAGATCCACTGCGCGCCTCAGGGTCGCCTCGAGCTGGGTCTGCGACGCAGACGTGATCTCTTCAGCAGGGAGGTCTGTCCAGCTCTGCTGAAAGCGCATTCCCCCAAGAGACAAGAGAGGGATCTCAAGCTCCGTGCGGCCGAATCGGCGGGTGGGAAGCGCCATTAACCCTGGGGACGGGGTTGCAGATTCTGGCGAATCAGGTTTTGCCGCAGCGTTTCCAACGATTCAAAAGGAACCCAGTGGATGCAATCCACTGGGCAGGTATCGATGGCCTCCTGGATGCATTCGGTGGAGTCGCCGTCCTGTCGGATTGCCCTGGAACGTCCCAAATGGGGCTCAACAACAAAAGTGTTGGCAGCTACATGAGCGCAATAACGGCAGCCGATGCAGACGCCTTCATCGACCCAGACAGCCTGATCTCGCATGTCACCACCAAGGAGTGGCTCCCTACCGGTGGCTTGCTCCAGCGGCCGGGCTGGGGCAGAAAAAGCGTGAGACGAAGAATCAGCCAGGATTCAGGCGTCCCAGCGGGTCACCACGAGTTCAATCGAACCATCCTCGGTTTGGGTCTGCTCGGCAACCTGAAAACCTTCCTTGGCGGTGGCAGCAAGAACCGTGTTCAAGGCATAGCGCTGGGTGAGCTTGGAGAGGAAACGTTCCACAGGAATCTGCTGTTTCCACAGATCGAGGTCTGTGACCAGCTCGTAGGACTCCGATGCGCTGTTCCAGCGGAAGCCGATATCACCACCGTCCTGCACTGGAATAGCCAGATCAGCCGTAACGGTCTGGCCGCGGTAGCCACGCACAGGGCGTTCGGCCTGATCAGGGGCATAACCCATGTCTTCCAAAGCTTTCACCAGAGGCTCCAGCTGACGCAGTTCGGTTTTGACGGTGCTGAAATGCGACATCAGTTCAAATGAGCTGGAAGAGACTGGGACTGGACCTCTGGCTGCAGAAACGCTTCGGATGTGGACTCCTTACGTTCAACCGTTCCAAGAGCAGCTTCCACTTCTTCAGTGAGCTGCTGGCACGCCTCGCCTGCAACACCCTCGACCCGCTCTTCCACACGACCATCAGGCCGAATGGTGAAACGAAGGGTCTTTTGGGGCATTGAAGAAGCGTGATTTGCATCGCAATCTAGTGGTGGTCTCCCGAGAGTGTTGACTTCCTCGTTACACAGCCCAGTTACAGGATGAAACCGTCGTTGATCAAAGCCTGGATGCGTTCCAGCACCAATGGATCCTCCAGCTGTTCGAGGGCGGTTCTGGCCTCATCGCGCACAGAGATCTCACCGTCATGGAGGAGGGCGCTCACCAGAGCCTCAACGATCTCAGCTTGTCGCGGCTGCACCAGCTGATCCATCAAACGGCCCAAAGCCCAGATGCAGTTGCTGCGCACCACCGCTTCACTGTCGATGCGCAGGCTCACCAGCAATTGACCCGCCGCGGGGTCGGCCTTCACCGGTGAACGACTGCCGGCCTCCGCCAGTGAGCCTGGACACCACAGGCGCACCGCTGCGACATCCGTCTGCAGTGCCCGGATCAGCGGATTCAGCACCGGAGCATCGGGGAAATTGCCCAGGCTCCAGGCCGCAGCCTTACGGACGTAGGCGTTGGCATCGAGCTGCAGCAGCTGCAACAGCGGCTCAACAGCCGGAGGAGATGGGTTGCGGCCCAAGGCGTAGACGGCACTCATCCGCTCCACCGGGCAGAAGTTCTGGAGCAAGGGGAGCAGCAGGGCGATCGCGCGGGGATCACGGTGTTCACAGAAAACCTGCAGGCCTTGGAGCCGTTCTCCATGGTTGCCACGCAACCAGACCAGACCCTGGTCACAGGACCGGGCAATTTGCAAAGAGGAATCCTGCTCGGCGTCGTCGAGCTGGATCGCATCAAGCGGGTCAATATCGTCTTCAGCCGCCAGCTCACGCGCCAGCAGATCAGGATCCACGGAAAGGTTGGAAAGCCCCTGGTCCTTCTGTTGGCTGCGATCGTCAGTCATGCGGGGATGCTACGGGAGCCATTCCAGGGCTCAACCCATGGGAGCTGGAGCCAGCATGTCACCGGGAAGCCAGATGCGGGCACTCACGGCCACCAACGCCAGGGCAAACAGGAGAACAATCAGAGCCGGCAGAAGGGTGGAACGAAAAAACGACACCGGAACACTCCAATCAAGGCGCCATTCTGCTCAAGACGGCACGGCATCGACACGCCGCCTCAGCTGCCAGATCGAGAGGATCAGCACCGACAGACCGATCCAGCCAGTCCACTGCTGATGCAAAAGGAATCCTCCCGTGCCGAGCAGACCGCCGAACAGCACACCGCAGGCCAGCACAAAGCGCCGCAGCATGGCGGGCAACGACTCCATCGGCATGACACCGAAGCGCTTGCGCAGGCGTGACCAACCGGGGCCCGGAGGACGCACCGTCCGCACAAACCGCTCCAAGACAGCGTCGGATTCCGGAGGTGTGCTCAGCATCACCGCCAACCAGACCACAGCGGAGAGGCCGGTGATCGCCGCAATACGAACCCCGTAATCCTCGATCCGAACCAGGGGCACCACCGAGGTGAACACCCCAACGAAAAACCCGCAGAGCATCGCCGATAGCTCCGCCGCGGCGTTAACGCGCCACCAGAACCAGCGCAGCACCAGAACCACACCTGGGCCGGACCCGATGGCGATCACCAGCCGAAACACCGTGCCGATGCTGTCGCTGATCAAAGCAGTGATCACCCCAAGAACAAGCAGCAGAACCGTGGTGAGTTGTCCCACCAGTAACACCTCGCGGGAACCGGCGGAGGGGCGAACAAAGCGCTGATAGAGGTCGTGAGTGAGGTAGCTGGCTCCCCAGTTCACCGAGGTGCTCACGGTGCTCATGAACGCCGCCACCAGGGAGATCACCACCAGGCCGAGCGCCACGGGGGGCAGAAGTTGCACGGCCAGGGCGGGATAGCCCAGCTCCAGATCAGCGCCGGCTGGCAACAGCACCAGGGCCGCCAACGCGACCACGATCCAGAGCCAGCTGCGCAGGAGGTAATTCACCACCAGAAAGACCCAACCCGCCAGCCGGGCCTGCTGCTCATCACGGGTGGCCAGCATCCGCTGGATGAACTCGCCGCCACCATCGCTGCGACGGAAACTCCACCACTGCACAGCGATGTAGGCCGTGAACATCGGGATGCTGATGCCACTGCCCTGCAACCAGCGGAAGCCCGAGTCATCCCAGGTCCAGGGCACCAGAGACAGCAGCTCTGGCCGCTGCAGCGCCTGCAGTTGCTCCAACAGCGCCGTCATCCCTCCTGCGGCATGGAGGGCAGCCGCGGCCACGGCCACGGCACCCGCCAACGCCAGCACGAGCTGGACCAGATCGGTGACCACGACAGCCCAGAGCCCACCGGCCACGGTGTAACTCATCACGAGCAGGGCCACGACCATCAACAACCAGACCGTGTCCGTCAGTCCCAGGGCAGCGGGTTGACCCGACACCAGGCCGAGGGCTTCCACCACCTTGCGTAGGGCGAGGAAGGCATACCCGATGCCAATGCAGTTCACCGGCACGGCCAACAGGAAAGCCTTGATACCGCGCAACCAAGCCGCGGCCCCTCCGCCGTAGCGCAGCTCGGTAAAGGCGGCGTCGGTGAGCACACCGCTGCGGCGCCAGAGGGGTGCGAAGACAACGGCCATGGCCACATGGGCCAAACCAAAACTCCACCACTCCCAGTTGCCCGCCAGGCCGCGGGCACCCACCAAGCCGGCGACGTAGAGCGGCGTGTCAATGGAGAAGGTGGTCGCCGCCATCGAGGCGCCGGCCAACCAACCGTTCAGACGACGGCCAGCCACGAAATAATCCGCCTCGCCGCTGTTGCGGCGGGCCAGCCACAACCCCAACACCAGGGTGAGAACGAGGTAAGCAGCGAGAAGCAGCCAATCAATTGCTGTCATTCGCAGAGCCTGTTCCTCAGCAGTCTGCTAAGGAACAGGACATCAGCCCACCCTTCAGATCCCCGACGAATTCGGAGCCATCTGCTGACGCCGGAGCTGACCACAAGCCGCATTTTGATCCAGCCCCCGGCTGGCCCTCAGACTCACGGCGACACCGCGTCGCTCCAGAACACGACGAAACGCCTCAATCCGCTGCGGCGTCGGTCGCTTGAACTCCTCCTCCTCAATCGGGTTGTAGGCGATCAGGTTCACGTGACTCTGGAAACCGCCAACGCGATCCGCCAGCTCTGCGGCGTGCTCTGGCTGATCGTTGAGTTCACCAAGAAGGATGTACTCAAAACTCACCCGCCGACCGGTCACGTCCAGATAGTGACGGCAATCCTCAAGCAGGGCGTCATAGGGGTAGGCATGGGCTGTGGGAATCAGCTCCTCGCGCAGCCGCTGGTTGGGGGCATGGAGACTCACCGCCAGGGTGAACTGGGCGCGTCCCAACCGCTGCATGGCCAGTTCTGCCAGTTGCGGCAGGGTTTTCGGAACACCCACCGTGCTGACGGTGATGCGCCGTTGGCCGATACCGAGGTCATCATTGAGGCAGCGGATCGCCTCCAGAACAGCGCTGCTGTTGAGCAGGGGCTCGCCCATGCCCATGAACACGATGTGGGAGGGACGACGGTCCATCGCCTCACGCACACTCAGCACCTGATCCACGATTTCGTGGGTCTGGAGTGAGCGTTGCAGGCCGCCTTTGCCGGTGGCGCAGAAGCGGCAGGCCATGGGACAACCCACCTGGCTGGACACACAGACGGTGAGCCGTTGGTCGGTGGGAATACCGACGGTTTCAATGGTTTCGCCGTCCTCTGTGGAGAGCAGCAATTTGGTGGTGGCATCCGTGGCCACCGAACGATGCACTTCCTTCAGTCGGCCCACATCGATGCCACCCTCCAACAAGGCGGCACGCCAGGTCTTGGGGAAGACCGTGATGTCGGCCAGGGATCGAGCCCCTTTGGCATAAATCCAGTCATGGAGCTGACGGCCACGGAACGGCTTTTGCCCCTGAGCAACGGCCCAGTCCTGCAGCTCAGCCGCGCTGCGACCCAGCAGAGCCTGGGTCACCAGATCAGCAGACCATGGCCCAGCTTGATCTCCACCGCCATCAGGGCGATGAAGCCAAGCATGGCCAAACGTCCATTCAGCCGCTCGGTATGGGTGTGGAACCCATATTTAGGCAGGCGTCTCTTGGGAATCTCAGTGGGCTCAAGCATGGAAGGGGCTGCAATGGTGAACGTTTGAGCGGAGCTCATTCGTCAGAGAGCAGGCCCTCTTCCTGAAGGCCCTCGACGGCTTCAGCATCGACCACCTGCTCTTCCTTCAGCTCATTGTCGGCGTCCGGACGGGTGAACGCGGCGAAATTACTCGCCGAGGGATCGATGTTGTGGCGGGTGCGGG
This sequence comes from Synechococcus sp. MU1617, assembly GCF_020514235.1. Lineage (NCBI taxonomy): Bacteria > Bacillati > Cyanobacteriota > Cyanophyceae > Synechococcales > Synechococcaceae > Synechococcus > Synechococcus sp. MU1617. Next base: position 243,569 of record NZ_VTLB01000003.1, on the reverse strand, counting down.
TGGCCTCAAGGTCGGCGTCACTGGGGTCATCCAGCACCGCACTGGCGCTGGCCGCAGGGGGCATGTCGACGGTGTAGTCGGGACGCAGGTTCTGCATGCGGCGGTAGCCGGCCGGATCCTCAGACAGGATGTCGGGGTGGGGGCCAGCCTCCTTCTGCAGCTCCTCTTCGAAGCCACTGAAGCCGGTACCTGCAGGAATCAGGCGACCGATGATCACGTTCTCCTTGAGACCGCGCAGCCAGTCGCTCTTGCCCTCGATGGCAGCTTCGGTGAGCACACGGGTCGTCTCCTGGAAGGAGGCGGCGGAGATGAAGCTGTCGGTGTTGAGCGACGCCTTGGTGATACCCAGCAGAACCGGGGTGAACTCGGCGGGAGCGCCACCGGTGATCGCCATGGCCTGGTTGGTGTCTTCCACCTGACGGAGTTCGATCAGCTCACCGGGCAACAGGGTGGTGTCACCGGCATCCTCGACTCGCACCTTGCTGGTCATCTGACGGACGATCACTTCGATGTGCTTGTCGTCAATCGAGACGCCCTGGGACTTGTAGACGTTCTGAACCTCAGTCACCAGACGGTGCTGCAGGTTGGCAATCGCCTCCTGAGCGGCATCCATCAGAGGCTTGCGGCTGCGCAGATCCTCGAAATAGCACTCGAGCAACTCGTGAGGGTTGATCGGGCCATCGGTCAGCAACTCACCGGCAGTGACCTGCTGGCCATCGCTCACCATGATGTTGCGGCCGAGCAGGATCGGGTATTCGCCGATGGCGTCATCGGATTCGATCACGTTGACGGCGAGGGAGTCGTCGTCTTCACCCTGCTTGATCTCGACGGTGCCGGGCTTCTTGCAGAGAATCGCGGATTCACGGGGGCGACGGGCCTCCAGCAATTCCTCAATTCGTGGCAGACCCTGAACGATGTCACCGGTCTTTTGGCGTTCGAACACCAGCAGGGCCAGACCGTCACCCCGCTGCACCAGATCTCCATCGCGCACGTGCAGAACGGAATCGGGAGACACCATGTAGGGACGTCCCAGGCGCAGGGTGACGCTGTTGCCTCCCACAGCCTCGATCTCACCACAGCAGCTTGCAGTCTCGCCGTCGGCAAGGACATCGCCATCGACAATCCGCTGACCGACGCTCACCACCGGCTTGCCGGAGGTGCTCAGGGTGGTGGTGTCTTCGGGGCGCTCCACGATCATCCGACGCACAGGGTCGGCTTCGGTGGCTTCCGGCAACTGCGCCAGACCTGCCTGCTTGCAGAGGATCTGCGTGGTAGCAACGACATCACCAGCCTTCACTGACACGCCGTCTTCGATCTGCAGCTCGGTGTGGGTTGAACCATGGCTGGAGTCGGACATGGTGTCGCGACGCACCAGGATCGACTCAAGGATCACGAGGCGCAGACGGGAAATGGTCTTGGCCCGCTTGTCGGGGGCCTTTTCCACATCCACCGTCATCTGCGGAGTGGTGTCGAAGGTCTCGAGCAGCAGCTGGGTCTTGAGCAGCTCCACACCTTCAACGGACTTGATCAGTTCGTTGTCCTTGAACGCCAGACGCTGAGTGGCCTTGATGCCGAGGTGAGGGCCATTGGCCTGCTTCACATGGGACAGCTCAGGCAGCTGGGCCTCGTTGGGAATGGTGTACTCCTCAACGGGACGCAGCAGCAGACCCTTGCCTTCGGGGGTCTCCACCGTCTGCACATACTTCATCGTGTCGACGGACAATCCCTTGGCGACGTCCTCGCCGGGATTGACCATCTGGCCATCACCCTCGAAGCGCTCCAACGCCTTGGCATCGCTGCAGAGGTGGAACTCACCACTGCGGACGATGATTTCGCGCAGGATGTCGTTCTTCTGGGTGACGGTGACGATGCCCGCTGTCTGGCTGAAGATGTCTTTAACAACCTCGGTTCCAGCCTCGATCCACTGACCATCGGTGATCATCAACAGGGAGATGTCCTTGTTGATTTCGTGGGTCTCCTGGGGGATCCACAGCAGGGTGCCGCCCTTGTTGACCTCGTAGCCGTTCTTGGCGGAACGGGCCTTCTTGATTGCCAAACCAGGGGCGAACTTCACCAGACCACCTGTACCAGTGCGGAAGCGGTCATCCGCCAGTTCAGCGATGACTTCACCTGAACCGATCTTGCTGCCGGGGATGGTGTTGAGGCGGTAACGGGTGCCGTCCTTCGCCTCGAGATTCCAGATCTCACCGGAGTGGGTGGACTCCTCCAGCAGTTTGAAGTCCTTGAGGGTCATCGCCGTGGTGACGATCTGCACCTCGCGGGAATCACCGATGGAGTCGCGCAGGCGGACTTCACCGCCGTACTCACTGCGCTGGCTGGCTTCGGCCAGCACCTGACCCTCAGTGACCTGAGTTTCACCGCTGACCACAGGCTGGGCGTTGGGCGGCAGGTTGTACACATCACCCGACAGCACCCACATCCGGCCGAGGCGCTGGGCCTTCAGGGTGATGTTGCCCTGGCGGTCGGTGACCTCACGGGGCTGGATCGCCTCCTCGTAACGCACCTGACCGGCAAGGTCGCAGATCACGTCCTTAGTGGCCTTCTCCACACTCTTCTTGACCGAACCAGCAGCGATCTGGGCCACCGTGACGTCGGCATCGATCTCAGCACCGTTGTCGACGAACAGCAGAGAGCCGTTGGTGATCTCGATCTTCTGAGCCTTGCCCTTGCCGGACGGCTTGATCGTGAGGTTGAAATCAACCTCAGCCTGTTGAGCATTCACACCATGGGGGGTGCGGTAGGGACGCACCCGCGCCTTGCTGCCGAACTCGACGGTGCCCGCCACTTTGGAGCGGACCACACCAGTTTCAGCGGTGGACACACCACCGGTGTGGAAGGTCCGCATCGTGAGCTGGGTTCCAGGCTCACCGATCGACTGGGCCGCGATGATGCCGACGGCTTCACCCAGATCGACCAGTTCGTTGTGGGCCAGTGCCCAGCCGTAGCACTTACGACAAACGGAACGGTTGGCTTCGCAGGTGAGCGGCGAACGCACACTCACGGCCTTTACGCCAGCGGCCTCAAAGGCCTTGGACAGCGGCGGATCGATTTCGGTGTCGCGCTCGGCCAGCACCTCACCATCGGCATTCACCACCTGGGCGGCAGTCAGGCGACCCACAAGCCGGCTGCCGAATTTGCCGTCCTCGGCGTCCACCACGATGTGGCGAGTTGTGCCGCAGTCGTCCTCACGGACGATCACATCCTGGGCAACGTCCACCAAACGACGGGTGAGGTAGCCCGAGTCAGCGGTGCGTAGCGCCGTATCCACCAGACCCTTCCGGGCGCCGTAGGAGGAGATGACGTACTCAGTGACCGTCAGACCCTCACGGAAGTTGGTGCGGATCGGAAGGTCAATGATTTCGCCCTGTGGGTTGGCCATCAGGCCGCGCATGCCCACCAGCTGACGCACTTGGGACATGTTTCCCCGGGCACCGGAGTTGGCCATCATCCACACCGAGTTCAGCGGTGCGTTCTCGTCAAAATTCTTTTTGACGGCATCCACCAGACGCTCATTTGTCTCGGTCCAGGTGTCGATCACCTTGGTGTGACGCTCCACCTCGGTGATTTCACCCAAGCGATAACGCTCTTCGGTCGCCGTGATCTGTTCCTCGGCCTGGCCCAGCAGATCCTTCTTCGCCTCGGGCACCTTGAGGTCGTCGACGGAGATCGACACAGCCGCCTGGGTGGCGTACTTGAAGCCGAGATCCTTGAGGTTGTCGGCCATGGACGACGTCACCGCCGTGCCGTGGTTTTTGTAAGACCAAGCAACAAGCTGTTTGAGGGCCCGCTTGTCAATGATCTGATTGCGGAACGGTGGCGGGGTCTTGGAGAGGGGGCGGGATGCGCTCACAGGAGCTTCCTTGGCGGCCTTGGAAGCTTTGCTGGATTTGGACTTTCGGGATTTCGAGGACGAGGTCATGGCTGCGCGCGGATCAGGAATGGAGGGAAAGGGCGTCTGGCTCGATTCAGGCGGCGGCCACCGCGTCGATGATTGTGTGATTCATCACCACACGGCCCACGGTGGTGAGGATGTAGCGGCTGATCAAGGCACCGTCTTCATCGAAGCGATCGCGGCGGAAGCTCCACTCTTCGATGCGCGTGCCATCGCTGAGGGATTCACTCTTGCTGGGCGCATCCAGCTCTTCATCGTCCTGAACTTCACCGTTGAAGCGGACCCAAACCCAGTCATGCAGACCAATCCGGGTGTCTTCGAAGGCGTGGATGACATCCTCCAGGCCCGCGAAGGTGCAGCTGCGATCACCGAAATCGGGCTTGGTGGCACCGGGTTGAAGCGCTGTCAGGTAGTAGGAGCCGAGCACCATGTCCTGAGACGGAGTAATGATCGGCTCGCCTGTGGCGGGCGACAGGATGTTGTTGCTGGCCAACATCAGCATGCGTGCTTCGGTCTGAGCCTCAATGGCTAGAGGCACGTGAACGGCCATCTGGTCACCGTCAAAGTCAGCGTTGAAGGCTGGGCAGACCAGTGGGTGCAGCTGAATGGCGCGGCCATCCACCAACTTGGGTTCGAAGGCCTGGATGCCGAGACGGTGCAGGGTTGGAGCACGGTTCAGCAGGATCGGATGACCGTCGATCACCTCCTGCAGCACCTGCATCACTTCATCGTCGGCTCGCTGGATCAGCTTCTTAGCCGCCTTGATGTTGTTGACGATGTTCTGGCGGATCAGGCGATGGATCACGAAGGGCTGGAACAGCTCAATCGCCATCTCCTTGGGCAGACCGCACTGGTGCATCTTCAGCTTCGGACCCACCACGATCACGGAACGACCGGAGTAGTCGACCCGTTTACCCAACAGGTTCTGACGGAAGCGGCCCTGCTTGCCTTCGATGATGTCGCTCAGTGACTTGAGCGGACGGTTATTGGCACCTACAACGGTGCGACCGCGACGGCCGTTATCGATCAGGGCATCGACGGCCTCCTGCAGCATCCGCTTCTCGTTGCGGACGATGATTTCAGGGGCCAGGATTTCCTGGAGCCTCGCCAGACGGTTATTGCGGTTGATCACCCGCCGGTAGAGATCGTTGAGATCACTGGTGGCAAAGCGACCGCCATCGAGCTGCACCATCGGACGCAGATCAGGCGGAATCACCGGGATTACATCCAGCACCATCCACTCGGGACGGGCGTTGGTGGCGATGAAGTTGTCGATCACGCGCAAACGCTTGATCAACTTGGCGCGCTTCTGCCCCTTGCTGCCGTTGATCTCCTCACGCAGCTGCTCAGCCACTTCATCGAGGGTGAGATCTTCCAGCAGTTGCTTGAGGGCCTCGGCACCGATGCCCACTACGGGCTCGTTCTCGATCTCGGAATCTTCGGCGTAGATCTCGTCTTCAATTTCCAGCCACTCGTCTTCCGTGAGGAGCTGCTTGTACTTCAGGTCCTTGTGGTCGCCGGGATCCAGCACCACATAACAGTTGAAGTAAACGATCTGCTCCACATCCCGCAGGGGCATGTCCAGCAGAATGGCCACGTAGCTGGGGATGCCCTTCAGGTACCAGACGTGGGAGACCGGTGCCGCCAGCTTGATGAAGCCCATGCGGTGACGACGCACGCGGCTCTCGGTGACCTCCACACCGCAGCGTTCACAAACAATGCCCCGGTGACGCACCCGTTTGTACTTACCGCAGTGGCATTCCCAGTCTTTGGAAGGGCCGAAGATCTTTTCGCAGAACAGCCCGTCCATCTCGGGCTTGAGGGTGCGGTAGTTGATGGTCTCCGGCTTGGTGACCTCACCGACAACCTGGCCGTTGGGCAGGGTGCGCTGTCCCCACTCCATCACCCGATCGGGTGAGGCGAGGGTGATCTTGACGTAATCGAAGTGGTTCTCGGTGCGGAGGTTGCTGTTGGTCATTGACGGTTAAGGAAGAAGGAGCGGGGAATCGGTTCGTTCGTTGATCCGTCAGTCCTCGTCGTAATCCGCGACGCCGAGGGATTCGTAGGTGGGCCTGCTGGGGGTGCTGCGACGTGGGTTCACGTCCTGCATCAGGTCCACTTCCTTTCCTTCATCGGTGTAGACGGCGATGTCCAGCCCCAGGGACTGAAGCTCGCGCATCAGCACCTTGAAGGATTCCGGCGTTCCGGGGCGGGGGATCGGCTTGCCCTTGACGATGGCGTTGAGGGCCTCGTTACGGCCCTGCATGTCGTCGGACTTGACCGTGAGCAGTTCCTGCAGGGTGTAAGCGGCGCCATAGGCCTCGAGTGCCCACACCTCCATCTCACCCAGACGCTGACCGCCTTGCTGTGCCTTACCGCCCAGGGGCTGCTGGGTGACCAAGGAGTAGGGGCCGGTGGAACGGGCGTGGATCTTGTCGTCCACCAGGTGAACCAGCTTGAGGAAGTGGGAATAGCCCACGGCCACGGGCTGATCGAAAGGCAGACCGGTGCGGCCATCCCGCAACTGCAGCTTGCCGGGATCCTCAGGGTCGTACACCCAACCCTTGCCAGGCTGCTTGGCAGCTTCCTTGAGGAAGGTCTCGACGGTCTGCTGGGACTTCTCAGCCCCGTACATCTCATCGAAGGGAACGATGCGCACGCGGCAATCCAGGTTGGACGCCGCCCAACCCATCAGCAGCTCGAATACCTGTCCCACATTCATCCGGCTCGGCACACCCAAAGGGTTGAGCACGATGTCGACCGGGGTTCCGTCGGGCAGATAGGGCATGTCCTCCCGGGGAAGGATGCGGCTGATGATGCCTTTGTTGCCGTGGCGGCCGGCCATCTTGTCGCCGACCTGAATCTTGCGGCGCTGGGCCACATAAACCCGCACCACCATGTTCGCGCCGGGGGGCAGCTCATCACCCTGTTCACGGGTATAGATGCGCACATCCACAACGCGGCCACGCTCGGTGCCAGGCACACGCAAAGAGTTGTCGCGCACATCGCGGGCCTTCTCACCAAAGATCGCGCGAAGCAGCTTTTCTTCGGGCGGCTGATCAGATTCGCCCTTGGGCGTCACTTTGCCGACGAGGATGTCGCCGCTTTCAACGAACGCACCAACACGAATGATGCCCATCTCGTCGAGGTTGCCGAGACTTTCCTCAGCGACGTTGGGAATCTCGCGGGTGATTTCCTCGGGTCCGAGCTTGGTCTGACGCGCTTCGATCTCGTACTTCTCGATGTGAACCGAGGTGTAGAGGTCGTCGGTGACCAGACGCTCGCTGACTAGCAGCGCGTCCTCGTAGTTGTAACCCTCCCAGGGCATGTAAGCGATCAGAACGTTCTGACCCAGGGCGATCTCACCGCCCTCACAGGCCGAGCCATCCGCCATCACCTGACCGACGATCACCGGATCGCCACAGCGGACGATCGGGCGCTGGTTCAGGCACGTGTCCTGGTTGGAGCGCTGATACTTCTGCAGGAAGTGGGTGTGGTCGTTGCCATCCTCGTCCTGGACAACGATGGCGTTGGCATCCACATAGGTGACAGTGCCGTTCACCCGGGAGATCGGCACCATGCCGGAGTCGCGGGCCACCTGGGTTTCCAGGCCGGTGCCCACCAGGGCACGCTCGGGGCGCAGCAACGGCACAGCCTGACGCTGCATGTTGGAGCCCATCAGTGCTCGGTTGGCGTCGTCGTGCTCCAGGAAGGGGATCAGGGACGTTGCCACGGAGATCACCTGCACCGGTGATAAGGCGACGTAGTCGACCTGCTCGGGGGGGACCTTCTCGAAATCCTGGCGATAACGCACAGGGATCAGATCCGCCGTAATCCTGCCGTCGTCCTCGGTGGCCACATCACCAGGGGCAACGCGCACTTCGTCTTCCCGGTCTGCAGACAGGTAGATCGGATCGCCCTCCTTCAGGACGACACCGTTCTCCACCTTCCAGAACGGAGTTTCGATGAAGCCGTACTCGTTAACCCGGGCGTGGGTGGCCAGGGAGTTGATCAGACCGGCGTTAGGACCTTCCGGCGTCTCAATCGGGCAGAGACGGCCGTAGTGGGAGGGGTGAATGTCGCGGACAGCGAAGCCTGCACGCTCACGGGTGAGACCACCGGGTCCAAGAGCCGAGATGCGGCGCTTGTGGGTGAGCTCAGCCAGAGGGTTCGTCTGGTCCATGAACTGGCTCAGCTGGCTGGAGCCGAAGAACTCCTTGATCGCCGCCACCAGGGGCTTGGGATTAACCAACTGCGCTGGGGTCAGCGAATCGGTTTCTCCGACGGTCATCCGTTCCTTGATGATCCTCTCGAGACGGTTCAGACCCACACGAACCTGGTTCTGCAGGAGTTCACCCACGGAACGCACGCGGCGGTTGCCGAGGTGGTCGATGTCATCGAGGCTGGCGCCGCCAACATCCAACTCCAGGTTGATCAGGTAATCGAGGGTGGAGAGCACGTCCTCATGGGTGAGGGTGCGCACCGTGTCGGGGATGGTGAGACGCAGCTTCTTGTTGATCTTGTAGCGGCCGACCCGACCGAGGTCGTAGCGCTTGGGATCGAAGAAACGTGTCTGCAGCAGCTGCTGACCACCACTCACTGAGGGGGGTTCACCCGGACGCAATTTCTTGTAAAGCTCAAGCAGAGCCTGGTCTTCCGAGCTGATGCCCTCGTCGTTCGCGGCATCAATCGACTTCTTGTAGAACTCGGGGTGACGCAGCTTGTCAAGCACGTCGTTGTCAGACAGACCCATGGCACGCATGAGCACGTGCGCGTTGATCTTGCGGGTCTTGTCCACACGAACGTGGAGCAAGTCGTTCTTATCTGTCTCAAACTTCAGCCAGGCACCCCGGTTGGGGATGACGCTGGCGTTGTAAGTGCGCCGGCCGTTCTTGTCCATTTCATCCTTGAAATAGACACCGGGGCTTCGCACGATCTGGTTCACGATCACGCGCTCAGCGCCGTTGATGATGAACGTGCCGCGCTCGGTCATCAGCGGCAATTCGCCGATGAAGACCTCCTGCTCCTTGATCTCACCGGTCTCCTTATTGACCAGACGGCAGGTCACATACATCTGCGAGGCGAAGGTCGCATCGCGACGCTTGGCCTCTTCCACATCATGGCGGGGGCGCTTCAGCCGGTACTCGCTACCGATGAAGTGCAGCTCCAGCTTGCCGGTGTAATCCGTGATCGGAGAGAAGCTTTCCAGCTCCTCGATCAGACCTTGATCCAAAAACCACTTAAAGCTGGCCCGCTGCACCTCCACCAGATCAGGGAGGTAGGTGGCGGTCTTGGCGACCTGAATCGCGCTGCTGCTCATGCGGGGACCGGCAGAGAGGACGAAGGGACTGGGGAGGACTGGATTGGCGGCAAAAGCTCACCCGACAAGACGATTCGACACAGCAGCGGCACTGACGGTTTCCAGGACGGAACCGACAGCGCCGCTGCTGCTGTTCAGAAATCGCGGGTCAGATCAGCTGACGACGACAAATGCACCGGAAGGAAATGGACGCTTCAGGCACCACGCACAAGAAGGAATCCTGCGCATGGCCAGGCCAATACAACATCTTACATATGGACTCGACACTCTTGAAACCCCAGTTAAGGGAGTCCGAACAAACGCCGGGCGTTGGCGGTGCTACTGCAGGCCACGCTGTCGAGATCCACGCCGCGGAGCTCGGCCACCCGTGTTGCAACGGAGGCCACGAAGGCCGGCTCGTTGCGCTTGCCACGGCGGGGCACAGGGGCCAGGAAAGGGCAATCTGTTTCCACCAGGAAACGATCCTCCGGCACCTGACGGGCGCAGTCGTGGGTGGGCTCCGCCTTGGGGAAGGTGACGGTGCCACTGAAGCTGATGTAAAAACCGAGATCCAGAAAGTGGTGCATTTCATCAGGGGTGCCGCCCCAGCAGTGCATCACCCCTCCAGGGCAACGGCCCTGAGCCTTGCGGGCCCGCAGTTCATCCAGCATCGGCTCGGCGGCATCCCGGCAGTGAATGATCACCGGCAGGTTCAACTCCAACGCCAGATCCAATTGAGGACGCAGCACAGCGAGCTGCTCATCCAGATTCTTGTCACGGAAAAGATCGAGCCCGAGTTCGCCGATGGCGACCACCCGATCGTCCTCGAGGGCCGCCCGACGCAGCACAGCCATCGTGTCATCCCGCCAATGCTCGGTGTCCAGTGGATGGACGCCGACGGAATAGCGCATCTCCGGAAACCGATCAGCCAAGGCGCGGATCGCCGGAATTTCAGAGGGTTCAACGCAGGCGTGCAGCAGAGCACCAACCCCAGCCTCACGCCAACGTGAGGCCACCTCATCGAGGTCGTCGTCAAAGTTGCGAAAGACGATGTGACAGTGGCTGTCAATCAACGTCGGGGTGGGGGACACAGCTGGGCCGAAACGCGCTTTCGGCCCATTCTGCCGGTTGGAACCGAATCAGCTGGCGGGCTCGAGCACCTTGCGCACGGCCGCGCTGAGGCGGGACTTCTGATTGGCACCGTTGTTGCGGTGCAGCACACCAACTTTCACGGCCTTGTCGATCTTGCTGAAGGCGGCACGCATGTAGGTCTGCACGCTGGCCTTGGCTTCATCACCAGGGGTCGCGCTGTAGGCATCACAGGCGGCGAAGCAGCGCTTCATCAGGGTGCGCATCGACGACTTGTAGGTGCGGTTGCGCACACGGTTGCGCTCAGCAATTTCAATCCGCTTCTTGGCTGACTTGTTATTGGCCACTGAGGCTTCAACGTTGCGAACAATCCATCACCTTACTCCTTGACAGGACCCCCTCCCTGCGTTGTGGAGTCCTAACTTGACCGAAATCTCCCACCGTTCCTTTGTCTGTGAGCCAACCGGCCGTTGCTCCCCTTCGCATCGTGCGGGATCTGGAACAGGCCCAGACAGAACTGCAACGGTTATCAAGCCGCACCACACAAACCCAGCAAGGTGAAGCCCGTGAGCGGGTTGAAACCATTCTTGCGGCGGTACGCGACCGCGGCGATGCGGCCATTGCCGATTTCACCGAACGGTTCGATGGCTTCCGGCCAGAACCGATGGCGGTTTCCCCCGAGGCCCTCGAACAGGCCTGGACTTCGCTTCCGACCAACCTACGGGACGCCCTGGAGCTGGCCCATCGCCGCATCACCGATTTCCACCAACGCCAACGTCCCGCCGATCTGGCGGTGACGGGCCCCCACGGCGAACAGCTCGGGCGGCGCTGGCGACCGGTCGAGCGGGCGGGTCTTTACGTGCCCGGAGGACGAGCGGCCTACCCCAGCACCGTGCTGATGAATGCGGTGCCAGCTCGGGTCGCCGGCGTGAAGGACGTGGTGATCTGCTCCCCCGCCGGACGGAGTGGTGCGGTCAACCCCGTAGTGCTGGCAGCAGCTCACCTTGCCGGCGTGAAAACGGTGTTCCGCCTCGGAGGTGCCCAGGCTGTCGCCGCCATGGCCTACGGCAGCGACAGCGTGCCCAAGGTGGATGTCATCAGTGGCCCAGGCAACCTTTACGTGACCCTGGCGAAACAGGCGGTGTACGGCCAGGTGGCCATCGATTCCCTAGCGGGACCGAGCGAAGTTCTGGTGATCGCGGACCACTCCGCCAAGCCCGACCAGGTGGCGGCGGATCTGTTGGCGCAGGCGGAGCACGACCCTCTAGCGGCGGCGGTGCTGATCACCACCGACCCTGCATTGGCCGACGGGATCAACGCTGCGGTGGCCGAACAGCTGACCAATCACCCCCGCCAGGAGATCTGCGAGGCCGCTCTGCGGGACTGGGGGCTGGTGGTGGTCTGCGACGACCTCGAGAGCTGTGCCCGCCTCAGCGACAGCTTCGCCCCCGAACACCTGGAGCTGCTGGTGGAGCGGCCCGACCCCCTGGCGGATCGCATTCAAAACGCCGGAGCCATTTTCCTGGGCCCCTGGTCCCCAGAAGCTGTGGGGGATTACCTGGCAGGCCCAAACCACACATTGCCGACCTGTGGAGCTGCGCGCTTTAGCGGGGCCCTGAGCGTTGAGACCTTCATGCGTCACACCTCGCTGATCGGTTTCAACCGTGCTGCGCTGGAAGCAACGGGTTCAGCTGTGCAGGAGCTAGCCACCAGTGAAGGACTTCACAGCCACGCTGAATCAGTGCGGCGGCGCCTCAGCTGAGGCGCTTCTCCAGGCTGCGGACACCCGCCACGCCATCGGCGATCTCGCCGACCAACACCTCATCGGTGATATTGACGAACAGGCCGTTCTCCAGCACACCAGGGATGTTGTTGATGGTCTGTTCCAGAGCCACGGGATCGGAGATGCCGCCGTCGAGTTTGGCGTCCAACACCAGGTTGCCCTGATCGGTGACCACGGGGCCGGCCTTGCGCTGGGCCATGCGCAGCTCAGCGCTGCCCCCGAGGGCTTCCAGCTGCTGCTTCACTTGGCGCCAGGCCCCAGGCAGCACTTCCACCGGCAGCAGAAAACCGAGGTTGAGACGGTCCACCAGCTTGGTGGAGTCCACAACCACCACAAAACGATCCGCCCGTGCCGCCACGAGTTTTTCCTGCACGTGGCAAGCGCCACCGCCCTTGATCAATTGGAAGCCAGGGTCGACTTCGTCGGCACCATCGATGGCCAGATCAATCCGGCTGACGGCATTGAGGCTGAGCAGGGGGATATTGAGTTCCGCGGCCAGCACCTCACCTTGAAAGGAGGTGGTCACACCAACGATGTCTTTGAGTTCGCCGCTGGCGAGCTTGGCCCCCAAGCCCTGAATCATCAACGCTGCGGTGGAACCTGATCCCAGGCCCAGCACCATGCCGTCCTTGATCTGCTCAACAGCGGCATCAGCCACCGCCTGTTTCATCTGGGTCTGAAGATCAGCCATCAGGTCACATCTTTAGAGCGCGACCGTAGCAAGGGTTTCAAGCCATCCCAGGCAGGGGCTCCGGTTTGACGGAAAGGGTCAGCTCGCGGCCCGCCCGTAGCACCTTCAAGGGCAAGGGAACATCGATGGCGGCGGCATCCACCACCTCGAGCAGCGCCTGAGGGTCGGGAATGTCGCGCTCATCGATGGTGATCAACAGATCGCCGCGGCGCAGTCCTGCTTTTTCGGCCGGGCCATCGGGAAGCACGGCTTGCACCAGGGCACCGCTGCGTTCCGGCAGCTGAACAAGGGCATTGGGATCCTTGTTGTGATCGCGCGCGATGCGCGGTGTAAGAGCAACCAGTTGCAGACCGATGTAGGGATGCACCACCTCACCCTGCTGCTGCAGCTGATCGGCCACCCGGCGGGCCAGGTTGATCGGGATGGCAAAACCCAGGCCGGCCCCAGGGCCTGACCGCACCAGGGTGTTGATGCCAATCACCTGACCATCGCCGTTGACCAACGGCCCGCCGGAATTACCGGGGTTGATGGCGGCGTCGGTCTGAATCAGTTCCAGCCGTTTGTCGGCGAAGCCAAGGCTGTTGATGTTGCGGTGCAGGCTGCTGACGATGCCCAGGGTCACCGTGCGTTCCAATCCGAACGGGGTGCCGAGGGCGATCGCCCAATCGCCCACCTGCATGGCTTCCGAATCACCCAAGGGAGCCCGCGGCGGTAGTTGATTGCCCTCGAGACGCACCAAGGCCAGGTCTGTCACCGGATCGGTACCCACCACCCGTCCATCCCGCTGCTCTCCGTCGGCCAGGGTGACGCTGACGGACTCCACCCGATCCACCACATGGGCGTTGGTGAGCACAAGCCCCTTGGCATCAATCACCACACCGGAGCCTTGGCCGCGTTCCCGCTCCGGACCTGCCGGAGGATCCCCCAGCAAGTCCCGCAGCAGGGGATCGAGCAGCGTGGGATCAAACGGCTGGCGTTCCACGGTGCGCTCGGTGTCGATCCGAACCACAGCCGGGGCCACCCGCTGAACGGCATCGGCAACAAAGCTGTGTTCCAAAGCCTGGACGGACGGTCCATCACCGACCAGGACGGCTACGGCCACCAGCACGGCCAAGAGTTGACGCAGGGCGTAACGCAACACAAGACCTGTGAATTGCCTTCTTTTTATCGGATCCAGCCAGGGAAGCGGGCCTTGGTCCAAATCGAACGCAATCTCACAAAGCCTTTTGCGATGGGCGGACAAGGTCGGCGATTCCAGCTAACAAATCAGGAAACGCAGTTTTCAAATGCGTGCACTTCTGGCTCCAGCGGCAGCCCTGCTTGCCCTGGCTGGCCCGGTTGCCCTCACCCCTCAAGCCTCAGCGGAAAGCACAACGCTCAAGGCGGTGATCTTTGAGGAGATGAAGCCGATGTATCACAAAACGGATGCCGGCTACGAGGGCCTCGGGGTTGATGTTCTTGAACAGATCCGGATTCAGGCCAAGCGCCGCAAGGTGGACTACCGGGTGGCGAAGTCGGTGAATGACGGCATCGGCGCCGTGATCACCGGCAAAGCCGACATCGCCTGTGGCGTGGCCTTCACCTGGGGGCGCTCCACCCAGGTGAGCTACAGCCTTCCCTTCGGCGTTGGCGGCACCCGTCTGCTGACCGCCAACGACACCACCATTAATGGGACCCCGGCTTCACTGGAGGGCCAAACGATCGGGGTGGTGAAGGACACCGCCTCCGCCAAGGTGCTGAAGAGCGTGGTGCCCGGCGCCACGCTGAAGAGCTACGACACCCCGATCGAAGCGTTGAACGCTTTCTACGAAGGTGACGTTCCAATCCTTGGCGGCGGCACCCTGTGGCTGGCCGCAAACAGCCGCATCGACAAGACGGCGCTGCTGCCCTTCCGCCCCTACGGCCGCTCCGGCATCAGCTGCATCGTCAAACAGGACAACGGCAAGCTGCTCTCCTCCACCAACATCGCGTTGGGCCAGATGATGCAGGCCTACATGGATGGCGATGCGGGAACGCGCCGCATGATCAACCGTTGGATTGGTCCGGGTAGCGACGTGGGCCTGAGCCAGGACGTGATCCGCTCCCTTTACGGCCTGATCCTCAGCATCACCGCAGAAATCAACACCCCAGCGACACCGGGAATCTGACGACTCCTCGCTTGCTTTTGTTCTCTATCCATCAACAGTCATGAAGCGTTCTCTGATTGCCTTTCAAGCACTGCTGGCCTCCAGCGCCGTGCTCTGCCAGACCGCCGAAGCCAGCTCCACCTACACCGCTCCAGAGCAACTAACCGGCCAGGCCAAGACCAACAGCATCGAAGCCCGGATCGAAGCCGTGCGGAACACCGACTGGGGCAGCCTGCTCCAGGTCTCCGACATGGATGACGAGCTGGTTGCCAAGAGCAAGTGGGGCAACGGCAAGGGCAAGAAATTCGGCAATAGCCGCGGCAAGGGCAAGTGGGGCAACGGCAAGAGCGGCAACAAGTGGGGCAATAGCCGCAACACCTGGGGCAACGGCAACTACTACGGCGGCTGGCGCAATGGTGGCGGGGCCTGGGGCAACGGTGGCGGCGGATTCGTCAACTGGTGATCGTTTCTTCTCCCAACGTCAGGCCCGACCTCAACCGGTTCGGGCCCATCGGGCTCGTGGTTGTGCAGTCCACCTCGCTGTGCAACCTCGATTGTTCGTATTGCTATCTGCCGGACCGGCAGAAGAAGCGGGTCTTTGACCTCGATCTGCTGCCCTTGCTGATGCAGCGGATCCTGGAAAGCCCCTATGCCGGACCTGAATTTTCCCTGGTTTGGCACGCCGGTGAACCGCTCACCCTGCCCACCAGTTGGTATGACGAGGCGACAGCGATCCTGTATCGCAGCCTTGATCAGTTCAATGCCCAGGGGCTGGACTTCACCCAGCACGTGCAGACCAACGCCACGTTGATCAACGACGCCTGGTGCGACTGCTTCCGGCGCAACCGCATCGTGGTGGGCATCAGTGTGGATGGCCCTGAAGACATCCACGACGCCCACCGGCGCTTCCGCAACGGGCGCGGCTCCCATGCTATGGCGATGAAAGGGATTGAAGCCCTGCACCGCAATGATGTGCCCTTCCACTGCATCTCGGTGGTGACCGCCGATGCCATGGAGCAACCGGAGCGGATGTATCGCTTCTTCCGCGACAACGGCATCAGCGAAGTGGGCTTCAACGTTGAGGAGCAGGAGGGGATCAACACCAGTTCCTCGATGCAAGGCTCAGAGATGGAGGGGAAGTATCGCGACTTCCTGCGGGCCTTCTGGCGGCTGAGCGAGCAGGACGGTTATCCCGTGGTGCTGCGCGAATTCGAGCAGGTCATCAGCCTGATCCAAGGCAACGAGCGGATGACCCAGAACGAGCTCAATCGCCCGTTCTCGATCCTCAGCGTTGACTGGGAGGGAAATTTCTCCACTTTCGACCCCGAGCTTTTGTCGGTGGCAAGTGACCGCTACGGCAGCTTCAACCTCGGCAATCTCAAGGATTTGTCGCTGGTGGAATCCACCTACACCGAACAGTTCCGTCGCCTCATGGCCGACATGACCAGCGGTGTGGAGACCTGCCACAAGAGCTGCGAATACTTCGGCCTCTGTGGCGGTGGCAACGGCAGCAACAAGTTCTGGGAGCACGGCACCCTCGCCTCCAGTGAAACCAACGCCTGCCGCTTCGGCACCCAGATTCCTGTTCAGGTGCTGTTGGAGCGATTTGAAGAGGGTCCTCCCCTGACGGCACTCACGCCCAATTGATCCAATTCTCCATGCGATCCTTCACTGTTCTGCCCGTGCTGGGCCTGCTGCTCATGCCACTGCAGGCCCAGGCCGCCTGCAGTTTCCTGCCTCCTGTGGGAGGTGGCGATCCCATCGTGAAAAAGAAGGTGGAGCGACCCAAAGGGCTGCTTGGCAAAGCCGTCGGCCGCACCAACTGGAACACCGATTTCGTGGTGGATCAGCCCTACCGCAGTTTCAAGCTCTTTTTCACCGCCGATTCCAACGATCCCAGCAGCTATCCCATCCAGGCCTTCCTCAAGTTCAGCGACGGCAGCAACAGCAAGGTGGCCGATGAACAACTGCAGCCGCCCGTGGGGACCGGCCGGATGTTCGGTCCCTTCCAGCAGGTGCCAGGCAAGAGCATCAGCCAGGTGAATTTCAGGATCGGCGCCAACAACGATCCGGCAGCCACTGGATTCAGCTACCGGATCTCCGTTCAGGGCTGCCACTGATCGCACAGCGGGTCTTCAGTCCACTGCTTAGGGTCAATCCGTCTTGTGAGCTTCACTCTTGAGCGAATCCGCCGCTTCACAACGCTGTGAGCTCTGCCAGGTCGTGATCGAAGACCGGCCTGGCCTTCCCGGCGTGGTGACATTCAGCAATGGCCCCCAAGGCAGCCGCAGCAAACTCTGGAGTCGCGTCTGTCAGTACGTGACCGATCCGGAGCGTCGACGCCTGTGCATCAATCAGGATTCCGACGGGCGCGGCTCCGAGCAGCCGGGCGATGCCTTCCCTGATGCACCAGCCATCGACCTGGGCAACACCTGACGGCGGGTAGACAGTCCCGTACATTGAAGGTGTGTCCGACGGGCATCTCCCTGCGGGAGATCGGTCACAACTGAAATGCACGTCGGACCGACGTCCTCCCTCAGTTTGCGTTGCCTCACCCTCTGCTTCCAGATCTGGAAACTCTGGCCACCGAGGTGGCCGCCAGCAAAGGCTTTTCCCTTTGCGGTATTCAGCTGCTCACTCACATGAGCCCGATGACCCTGGAAGTACAGATCCGCCACAGCAATGGAGCGGATGTGAGCCTCGATGACTGCGCGGGTTTCAGCGGCGTGTTGGGGGATGCCCTTGAGGCCTCTTCCCTGCTCACTGACGCGTATGTTCTGGAGATCAGCAGTCCCGGCATCGGCGACCAGCTGTCCAGCGATCGCGACTTTGAAACCTTCCGCGGTTTCCCCGTGGAGGTTCATCACCGCGACAAGGACGACAGCGAGCAACGTCTGGAGGGCCTCTTGCTCGAACGCGACGTCGACACGCTGCAGATCAACATTCGCGGGCGAATCAAACGGATTCCTCGGGATTGCGTGATCGATGTCCGCCTCACGAGTCCAGGCAGCTGAACCCAGCGTTCACACCCCTGCAACCGCTCCCTTCTTTCCCCCTAACCCAACGCGATGGCTCTCGTCCTGCTTCCCGGTCTCACCAACCTGATCGACGACATCAGTGAAGAGAAGAAGCTGCCGCCCCAGGTGGTGGAAGCGGCCCTGCGCGAGGCCCTGCTGAAGGGCTACGAGCGCTACAGGCGCACCCTGTATCTCGGGATCAGCGAAGACCCCTTTGATGAGGAGTACTTCAGCAACTTTGACGTTGGCCTCGACCTTGAGGAAGAGGGCTACAGGGTTCTCGCCAGCAAGATCATTGTTGATGAGGTCGAGAGTGAAGACCACCAGATCGCGATCGCCGAGGTGATGCAGGTGGCCGATGACGCCCAGGTGGGCGACACGGTGGTGCTGGATGTCACGCCGGAGAAAGAAGATTTCGGCCGCATGGCCGCCGCCACCACCAAGCAGGTGCTGGCCCAAAAGCTGCGGGATCAGCAGCGCCGCATGATCCAAGAGGAATTCGCTGATCTGGAGGATCCGGTGCTGACGGCCCGAGTGATCCGCTTCGAGCGCCAGTCGGTGATCATGGCGGTCAGCTCAGGCCTGGGCCGTCCGGAAGTGGAGGCAGAACTCCCCCGGCGCGATCAGCTGCCCAACGACAACTACCGCGCCAACGCCACCTTCAAAGTCTTCTTGAAAGAAGTGAGCGAAGTTCCCCGCCGGGGACCGCAGCTGTTCGTCAGCCGCTCCAACGCCGGTTTGGTGGTTTACCTGTTCGAGAACGAAGTTCCCGAAATCCAGGAAGGATCCGTTCGGATCGTGGCCGTTGCCCGTGAAGCCAATCCCCCCTCACGTTCGGTGGGCCCTCGCACCAAAGTGGCCGTCGACAGCATCGAACGCGAGGTGGACCCTGTCGGCGCCTGCATTGGCGCCCGCGGCTCTCGCATCCAGCAGGTGGTGAACGAACTGCGTGGAGAAAAAATCGACGTGATTCGCTGGTCCCACGATCCGGGTCAGTACATCGCTAACTCCCTCAGCCCCGCTCGAGTGGAAATGGTGCGCCTGGTGGATCCCGTGGGCCAGCACGCCCATGTGCTGGTGCCCCCCGATCAGCTGAGCCTGGCCATTGGCCGCGAAGGCCAGAACGTGCGCTTGGCCGCCCGACTTACCGGCTGGAAGATCGACATCAAGAACTCCACCGAATACGACCAAGAGGCAGAGGATGCCGTGGTTGCGGAGCTGATCTCCCAGCGTGAGGAAGAGGAAGCCCTCCAGCAGCAAGCCGAAGAACGGCTGGCCGTCGAACAGGCCGCTCGGGCGGAAGAGGATGCACGCCTGAGGGAGCTGTATCCGCTGCCCGAAGACGAGGAGGAGTACGGCGAGGAGCAGCCCGAGCAGGAGTTCTCGGAGGAGGAGCCCGCTGAGTTGGAAGCCGGCACCGAAACCGAAACTGAAACCACGGACGCAGCGGTTGAAGCCGATACCGATGCCGATCAGGAGCAGGTCCGGTGAGTGACCGTCCCGTCCTGCGTCGCTGCGTGGCCTGCCGCCAACTCTTGGATCGCCGCCAACTCTGGAGGGTGATCCGCGACCATCAGGACGGAGTTCTCCTCGATGAGGGGATGGGCCGTTCGGCCTATCTCTGCCGCGAGGAAAACTGCCTGGAGGAGGCGACCCGTCGCAAACGTCTGCAGAAAGCCCTGCGTTGTCAGGTGCCCGAAACAGTGCTTGCGGTGTTGAAACAGCGGCTTAACCAAAGCATTGGTGAATCCGCTGAGGCAGACTGAACATTGGCCCCACGTTGTGAGTGGCCACCGCGGCATTCCATGCCCGGACCGATCGGAGACCCGAACTGAATGACCAGCAGCGGCAAAGTCAGAATTTACGAGCTGTCCAAGGACCTCGGTCTTGAGAACAAGGACGTGCTGGATGCGGCTGAAAAGCTTTCGATCGCTGCGAAGAGCCACAGCAGCTCGATCAGTGACGCTGAAGCCGGGAAGATCCGTTCGCTGCTTGGGAAAGGCGGGAATGGTGCGACGCCCGCTGCCGCGGCCCCTGCCAAGCCCGCACCGGGGAAGGCCATCCTCTCGGTGCAGAAAGCAGCCCCTGCCGCCCCGAGCAAACCCACCCCAGCGGTGAGAGAACCGGTCGCCAAGCCTGTTGCCGCCAAGCCCCAAGTGGCAGCCAAGCCACAAGCGGCCCCGAAGCCTCCTGCAGCGGCCACGCCCAAACCGGTGATCAGCAAGCCGGCCCCTGCCCCGGCGAAATCGTCGGCAGCTCCTGCGCGGCCCGCCGCGCCTCAGAAACCACCTGCAGTCCCAGCGCGACCAACGGCAGCAAAGCCCATGCCACGCCCTGCCGCGGCCAAGCCGCAGGTCGTCAGCAAGCAGGCTGAG
This sequence comes from Synechococcus sp. MU1617, assembly GCF_020514235.1. Classification (NCBI taxonomy): domain Bacteria; kingdom Bacillati; phylum Cyanobacteriota; class Cyanophyceae; order Synechococcales; family Synechococcaceae; genus Synechococcus; species Synechococcus sp. MU1617. Next base: position 223,276 of record NZ_VTLB01000003.1, on the reverse strand, counting down.
GGCAAACCGGAACTGGTGAGCAAGCCCAAGACTGCTGCTAAACCCACGGCACCCACGCCGCGGCCTACACCCGCTCGCCCGGCGCCGCGTCCCGCAGGGGCTGGAAGTCCAGCACGGCCCACCCCTGGCCAGGGTCAGCCCAAGCCGCAGATCATCCGCGCTGGCGCCCCATCTCGGCCCGGTACTCCAACCCGTGCCGGCGCTCCTGCAAAGCCCGGAGCACCCTCACGGCCAACCCCCAGGCCTGAACTGGTGGGCAAACCTGTGCCCCGCCGTCCTGCTGGCACAGGCGTGCCTCAACGCCAGGGTGGTCCAAGCCGTCCAGGAGCCCCCACCCGACAGGGTCGCCCGGGGATGCCCCCCCGCAGCGGCAACACCCTTGAACTGGTCGGCAAGCCGATTCGTCGCGACGGCAGCAGCACCGGCAGCGGTCGTCCTGGCGCGCCAACCCGTCCGGGAGCTCCTGGACGTCCCGGCATGCCCGCTGGAATGCGCAAACCGGTTGCTCCCGGTGAGCTCATGCAGCTGCAGAAGCCTGTCGGCAGGCCGGCGGCACCGGCACCCCGCCGTCCCGATGCGCCCACCAAAGCCGCTGCAGGGGCAGGAACCGCCACCCCACCTGTGGCACGTCCGAATGCCCCCTCGGCACCCCGCCGTCCCGGCTTCCGTCCCGGCGGTCCCGGAGGACAGCGACGCCCTGGTCGGCCCGACTGGGATGACAGCGCCCGGCTCGATGCTCTGCGCAGCCGCTCGCCGCAGAAGCAGCGCCAGAAGGTACACATCATTGGCGAGAACGATGATTCCCTGGCGGCACAGACCGGCGGCTTCGCCGGCGAACAGGAGAACATGGTTCTCTCGGCGAGCCTGGCTCGTCCCGCCAAGCCCAAATCGAAGCAGCGCACCGCACCAAAACCGGTGGCGGCGATGCGCAAGCGCAAGAAGGAAACTGCCCGTCAGCGTCAGCGCCGGCGTGCCATGGAACTGCGGGCAGCCCGGGAAGCCAAACAGGTACGGCCCGAAATGATCGTGGTGCCGGAGGACAACCTCACGGTGCAGGAACTGGCAGACATGCTGAGCGTCGAAAGCTCAGAAATCATCAAATCCCTGTTCTTCAAAGGGATCATCGCCACGGTCACCCAGACCCTGGACATGCCCACGATCGAGGCCGTCGCCGACGAATTCGGCGTGCCTGTGCTGCAGGACGACGTGGAAGAGGCGGCCAAGAAGACCGTCGAAATGATCGAAGAGACCGACAAGGCTCACCTGATCCGGCGTCCTCCCGTGGTGACCGTCATGGGCCACGTCGACCACGGCAAAACCAGCCTGCTGGATGCCATCCGTCAGGCCCGCGTCGCTGCGGGTGAGGCCGGAGGCATCACCCAGCACATCGGTGCGTATCAGGTTGAGATCGAACACAACAACGAACAGCGCAAGCTCACCTTCCTAGACACTCCGGGCCACGAAGCGTTCACCGCCATGCGAGCTCGCGGCACCAAAGTGACCGATGTGGCTGTGCTGGTGGTGGCCGCCGATGACGGCGTCCGGCCTCAGACCCTGGAAGCCATCAGCCACGCCCGGGCTGCGGAAGTGCCGATCGTGGTGGCGATCAACAAGATCGACAAAGAAGGTTCATCGCCCGAACGGGTGAAGCAGGAGTTGTCGGAACAAAACCTGCTGGCGGAAGACTGGGGCGGCGACGTGGTGATGGTGCCGGTGAGCGCCATCAAGGGCGAAAACATCGACAAGCTTCTGGAGATGCTGCTGCTGGTCACCGAAGTGGAAGACCTGCAGGCCAACCCGGATCGTCTGGCCCGCGGCACCGTGATCGAGGCTCACCTCGACAAGGCCAAAGGCCCCGTGGCCACGCTGCTGGTGCAGAACGGCACCCTCAAGACCGGCGACGTTGTCGCCGCTGGTCCGGTGCTGGGCAAGGTGCGCGCCATGGTGGACGACAACCGCCAACGCCTCAAGGAAGCTGGTCCCTCCTTCGCTGTGGAGGCTTTGGGCTTCAGCGAGGTGCCCACCGCCGGTGATGAGTTCGAGGTGTACCCCGACGAGAAATCAGCCAGGGCGGTCGTCGGCGATCGCGCCTCCGATGCGCGTGCCACCCGTCTCGCTCAGCAGATGGCGTCACGACGCGTCTCGCTCACGGCCATGTCCGGCCAGGCGAATGATGGTGAGCTGAAGGAACTCAACCTGATTCTCAAAGCCGACGTTCAGGGCTCTGTGGAAGCCATCCTGGGATCGCTCGAACAGCTGCCGAAGGATGAGGTGCAGGTTCGGGTGCTGCTGTCGGCACCTGGCGAGATCACCGAAACCGACGTCGACCTGGCAGCCGCCTCCGGCGCAGTGATCGTGGGCTTCAACACTTCCATGGCCTCCGGCGCCAAGAAAGCGGCGGATGCCACCGGGGTGGATGTTCGCGACTACGACGTGATCTACAAGCTTCTGGAAGACATCCAGATGGCGATGGAAGGTCTGCTCGAACCGGAATTGGTGGAGGAAGCCCTGGGCGAAGCCGAGGTGCGCGCCGTCTTCACCATCGGCAAGAGCGCTGTGGCTGGCTGCTACGTCACCACCGGCAAGCTGCATCGCAACTGCCGGGTGCGGGTTCACCGCGGAAAACAGGTGGTTTACGAAGGCGACCTCGACTCCCTGCGTCGCAACAAGGACGATGTCAAAGAAGTGGCCACGGGCTTCGAATGCGGTGTCGGCACCGATCGGTTCGCCAACTGGGAAGAAGGCGATCGCATTGAAGCCTTCAAGATGGTCACCCAACGCCGCAAACTCACCACCTGACCCCGCAAGCGATCGTGCAGCCCCGCAGCGAGCCCCTGCTCTGGCTTCAGTGCCTGGCTCTTGGAGCCATCCCCCTGGAGCTGCTGCTGATCCGCCTGGTCCTGGCCGGTGCGGACCCAGGCCCCGTGCCTGGTGTGGAGCGATTTCTGATCTGGGGCGTCGGGGTATTGGCCCCAGCCGTCGCGTTGTGGCGACGCCCCGCCGACTGGGGGTCACTGCTGTTGGTGCGTCAGCCGCTGGCCAGCCGCAAGGGCGATCAACTCCGCATCAGTGCATCTCACGGCGGCCTGAGCAGCCGCGTCGCCGTGGTGATCACCGCAGTCATCCTGCTGCCCGTGCTCTGGTGGTTGGATGATTCAGCCGTGCTGGCGAGTGAGTTTTCCCCGGTTTCGGGGCAATCCCGCCTGGTCACCCTGCTGCTGGTAAGTCCATTGCTGGCCTTGATGGTCTGGCAAGTGCAGCAGCTGGTTCAAGCTGCAACACAGTTGTTGGCTTCGGGCGCAACGGCTGCCCCTGCCGATTCGGCTTTTCGTGCTGACGCTGTTGCAACGCAACGCACCAGCCTTGGCCTGCAATTGCTCAACCTTCCTGCCCTGGAATGGCCGGAGCCTGCAGTAATGCCGAGCAAGCAAGGGGCCGAGGAGGCCATAAAGGTGGAAGTCGCCGAGCCGGAAACGGACGACAGCACTGGTCAAGCAAGCGCTGAAGAGACAAGCACTGAAAATGTCAGCGACGACGACATTTCTAAAAACGAAGATACAGACGAAGAGCGCTCAGCCATCAATCAGGTGCCAGCTGAGGTATCTGAGGAGGCTGAGGCCGAAGCACCGGCCACCGTCGATGCAGAGGCCCAAAACGATGCATCTGAAGACATCGGTGTGGATGATGCCGATAGAGATGAAGAACAAAACGCAAAGCCCCCAGCCCCCTCGGAATCAACCGTCGCTGCTGCTGCCTCTATTCCGGTCGAACCAGAGCAGCCCGGAGAAGAGCAGAAGAGCACCGCTCTGGATCCCGAAATCAGACAGGTCGACAGTGCCCCCGGCGGAAGCACGAAAAACCATCGTGAACAGGCCGAGTCCAGCGGAAGCGAAGAGAGCGAACCAGACCAACCGTCTGAGCCCACGCCAGGGGGTCTGTGACTCCTTGAGCAAGCGTTCCCTCAACGCCGGATCCAAGCCAGATTTTGGGCGGGATTTATCGGACAATCGTCCAAGTTGGATTCAGAGCAAATGTTAAATTGAAACTGTCGCCGATGTAGCTCAGCCGGTAGAGCAACGCTTTCGTAAAGCGTGGGTCGCCTGTTCAAGTCAGGTCATCGGCTTTTTCAGCAGTGGCGCATTGAATCGGCCTGATTCAGTGCACAGTTAATCAGCACATAGCTCCTTCAATCCTGAAGACGAGCAGAGATCATTACCGCTGGTGATCCGGCCGCTAAGAAGATCGTTCCAGGGAACAATCCAGTGCCCTGGATTTACATCAGCCAACACTTCAGCCACCTCAGGATTCTGGAGCACCAGAATCCTTCGCGACCGCAGTTTGAGCTGGTGCTTTAACCAGGGCGTCATGATCGCTTCTTCAACAAGGCGCTTGTACGAGCCATCAGCGATCACCCGTTCAAAACCGGTCTGAATCGCGGCCGCCAGCTCTGTGTTCTCTGGAGCCACATAGAAGAAACCCGCAAAGGGGTAAACAATCAACAGATGGGGATCAAGAAGCATCTGCGGATACAACGACGTCACAACAGAATCCTCGGCTTCAAGTTCCGCCACACCACGGGGAAACAACTGCACCCGGTTGTCATTCACCAAGCGCAGCAATTTTTCCGACCGTGCGGTGTAGGTGCGTAGGCCAGCACGATCAAAAATCTCAATATCACTCCAGCCCAGTCCTTGAACCAAAACGATGCGTTGAAGGTCCTGAAGGCTGCGAATCGTTTGCAGTTCGGCCAGGGATGCCTGATTGGTCCATCCAGCCCGCAGCCCGAGGACTCCACCCATCACCGGAATGGGCACCGCCCGAAGACGACGGTTCAAATCCGGGCCAGCTCCGTAGACACCAACCGAGAGCCGCAGGGGGTTACGCCGACTAGCCTTTTGCCCCTCCGCGAGAGCCGCAATCGCCTCATCCTGAGGCTGCACTGCAGCACTGAAGCCCAGGGCAAAGGGTGTGTCACTGCGCTCAAGCACCAGCTTCAGCAAGCGATACCGAAAGTCATGTTGATCCTGACCAAGGCGCCGATCCAAGACCACGGGAAGCGTGCCTTGCGGCAGTGCTGCTACTTCATCTGCAGTCAGGACGTAGCGGTCATCCAACACCTCTCGGCGTTCCGACAACCGAGGCTGAATCAACAGCCCCCCCAGAAGCATGATCAACAGCGTCAGCGAAGCGTTAACAAGCGCCCAGAGCCCCTTGACCTGCGACTCCGTGATCTCGGTACGGGATGGTTCAGTCACGGAATGATCAAGAAAATGGCGAGAAGCGTGAAGCCGACATAACTGGGCAACAACAACACACGCAAAACCTGGGAGACGCGCTCGTTGAGAACAATCAGATGACTATCAATCAACTCATCCGCTGCTACCACGTACAAAATTCCGAGGAAAATAATCAGCTGCAGATGTCCGATGAAGCCCGCCATGGCGGTGACCGGCAACTTCCCGGCGACGTAGACAAAATTGCCGCCCGCTGACACCACAGACGCCAAGATCAAATCATCCCGGCTGTGGGTAATCATCAAACTCATGCAGCACAACCCAACGGCGAGCATGTAGCCCAAAAAGTCCGGTGCCACGTACAGGAGGCTGCGGCGCCGGATCAGCACATCCAGTGACACGGCCGGTTGACGACGAATCACCTCTCCATCGCCCAAAGGGCGACCAAGCTCACTCATCAAGCTGACGCTTGAGGCATAAGCACCGGGCTGCTCAAGCGTCCAACCCGGCAACACGAGACCTGGAGACACCGCAAATGGATCGGGATCGTCAACGTCAAGGTTCACTGCAGCCAACGGATCAGCCAGACCGATCTGGACATGCAGCATCTGGTCGTCAAAGGGATAGCGCTGCAGCCGCCAGCGTTTGACCACGGCCGAACGCACCCGGTAGAGATTCCATGAGCCGGCCGCGGTTTGCTCATGGCTGACCCGTTCAAAACGCTGGATGTCGCCGTCATAAATACCGTTCAGGATCATCAGCTGATCACTGGGGTCGTCTTGCGGCTCACCAGTCCAGGTGGTCCACAGCAACATCTCCACGGAGAACTGGTCATCCAGCAGATCGATATCGCTGATGTTGGTGATGTAGGCGCCGATCCGAAGCGGCGGGCTTTCCGGTTCAATCACCTCAACCGGGGCCGTCCCCCAGTCGATTGGAGAGGGCCTCGGGTCAACAGCAGCCTTGGCGCCCCAGCCCAACTGCGCAATCGACAAGGTGAGCGCGCAGGTCAGAGCAACCCAGACAAGCCGCCATCTCCAGGGACGGGACGACACCCTCACGCCAGCAAGCGTTCACAACCTCCCCACCATGACAACGTTGAACAGGAGACACCACTGCTGCGGTGGAATTGGAGATGACGCAACGGCAAAGACTCACGCCACTCATCGGCAGCTACGGGAACCCAGCAGCAACGAACCAACGCGACTACTGGCGGGTGGCGTTGCAACTGGTGAAGCGAGCGAAGTGGGATCTGGGGATGTTGGTGCTGATGAGTGCCGTGCTGATCCCACTCGATATTCACCTCAAAGACTGGTTGCTCAGCACGAAGGCAGTGGCGGTATTGGGCATCGCCATGTCGATCTTCATCGGTTTCCGCAACACCCAAGCCATCAGCCGGTGGTGGGAAGCGCGAACACTATGGGGAACGGTTGTGAACAAAAGCCGAACTTGGGCTGACGGCCTGCGCGGGTTGCTCAACGAGCAGCAATGGCGCAGTTCACGAACACAGCAGTTGGTTCAGCTTCAGGTGGCCATCGTTTGGCAATTGAACTTTCAGTTGCGCAACTTCTGGCATCCGGATCTGCAGCTGATGCGACAACAACTGCTGGATCAACTCGCACTGCCAGCCGACAGCACAGTTCGAAGTCTTTCAGTTCAAAGAATGATGGGCATTCAGAAACTGGCCGAGGATCAGTGGATCAGCGAGCGAGGGCGGAACCATTTACTGGAGATCAGTGATGCCATGACCGATGCCGTCGGTGGTCTCGAACGGATCCGCAACACCCCGATTCCACCGCCCTATGACCTCTTTGTTCGGGTGATCAACTGGGTGTTCGGTACCCAACTGCTGCTGTCGTTTGAAAGCCAGGGTTCAGGACTGACTGGAATTCTGCTGTTTTTCGGGTTCCTGATTGCTGAGCGGATCGGGGCCTATGTGGAAGGGCCTTTCGATCAAGACGGCAGCAGCTTTTCGATGCCCCTGAATACGATCTGCGTGGGAATTAGTGAAGACCTGATGCCGAGAGAACTCGACTACGGCAGGTATCGTCCCACCCGGAACCCTGTGTTCTGGGATTGATGCAGGTGCCAACCGTGATGCGCATTGGATCGGCCCTCAGCGGGTTGCTGCTGGTGCTTTTTCTTGTGGTTCATCTGGCCGGTTTATTGCCGGCCCTGATCGCACCGGTGCAGTTCGAGCATTACGCCACGGCCCTTCATCACCAGCCATGGCTGCCCGGGCTGGAAGTCAGCTTGGCCGCCACCACAGCCGTGCATTTGAGCTTCACCGTCGCCAAAACGCTACGGAATCGGGGTGCTGGAAACACAGCTGCGCTGAACAGCCGTCGCGGTCAACCGCTCCAGGCGCTTGCCAGCCGCAGCAAGGTTGCTGCCGGTGTGGTCACATTGGGATTTCTGGCCCTGCACCTGCAGCAACTGCGCTGGTCACGCCCAGCCGATGGATTGGAACGAGAGGTGCTGCAGCAGGTGCTGCAGCACCCGATCAGCCTGGTGATCTATGCCGCCGGAAGCCTGGCCATCGGCCTGCACCTACTGCATGGCACTGAAGCAGCACACCGCAACCTGGGTCTACTGACCCCGGCTAACGGCTCAAGCATCCGTTCGGGGGGTCGGCTCTTGGCGTCAGGGATCGGTGGAGGCTTCCTGCTGATCAGTCTGGGACTGGCCCTCGGAGGGTTGGCATGACGAACGGACTGCCTGATCCCAGGATTCCCGCTGGTCCGATCGCCGATGCCTGGCGAAGGACCCGCGAAGGACTGCCGCTGATCAGCCCCCTCCGCAAAGGGCAGATGGATGTGCTCGTGGTGGGCACCGGCCTGGCGGGCGCTTCCGCAGCTGCGACTCTGGCCCAACAGGGCTACCGGGTGACGGCGCTCAGCTTCCACGACAGCCCGCGCCGCGCTCACTCGGTAGCGGCCCAGGGGGGCATCAATGCCGCACGTTCTGTGGCGGTGGATGGCGACAGCGTCAGCCGCCTCTTCGCCGACACCCTCAAAGGGGGCGACTTCCGCGCCCGGGAAGTGGGCTGCCAGCGGCTGGCGGAAATCAGCAGCGGCATCATCGATCAATGCGTGGCACAGGGGGTGCCGTTCGCGCGCGAATACGGCGGCAGCCTGGCCACCCGCAGTTTTGGCGGAGCCCTTGTGAGCCGCACCTTCTACGCCCGCGGGCAAACCGGCCAGCAATTGCTCTATGGCGCCTACCAGGCCTTGATGCGCCAGGTGGAGCTGGGCCGCGTTCACCTGCTCACCCGCCGAGACGTGCTCGAAGTGATCACCGTGGATGGGGTCGCCCGCGGTGTGGTGGCGCGCCATCTGCTGAGCGGTGAACTGGAGGTGCACACCGCCCGGTCTGTTTTGCTCTGCAGCGGTGGGTACAGCAACGTCTACTTCCTCTCCACCAATGCCCTGAAGTCGAACACCAGTGCGATCTGGAGGGCCCACCGCAAAGGGGCACTGTTCGCCAATCCCTGCTTCACCCAGATCCATCCCACCTGCATTCCCAGTGGTGATGTCTTCCAGAGCAAGCTGACGCTAATGAGCGAAAGCCTGCGCAACGACGGGCGGGTCTGGCTGCCCAAGAACCCTGGCGAGACACGCCAACCCGATGCGATTCCCGAAGCGGAACGCGACTACTTCCTTGAAAGGCTGTATCCCACCTACGGCAACATGACACCAAGGGATGTTGCCTCCAGGCGGGCCAGAGAACTCTGCAACGCGGGGCGGGGCGTTGGCCCAGGGGGCCGGTCGGTGTACCTCGACCTCACCGATGCGATCAAAGCTGAAGGCAAAGGTGCCATTGCAGCCCGCTACGGAAACCTAATGACGATGTATGAGCGCATCAGCGGAGACGATCCATACAAAAAGCCGATGCGGATCTACCCCGCCCCCCACTACACCATGGGCGGCCTCTGGGTTGACTACCACCTGATGAGTTCGATCCCCGGCCTGTTTGTGCTGGGGGAAGCGAACTACTCCGAACATGGTGCCAACCGCCTCGGCGCCAGCGCTCTGATGCAAGGGCTCGCCGATGGCTACTTCATCGCGCCGTCCACGGTTACGGCCTGGCTGGCTGGCACCCCGGCGCAGGATGTACCCACCGATCACCCTGCTTGCCGCGAGGCATTGGAAAGCACCCGCCGCCGCATCAGCCAATTGCTGAACAGCGATGGCAGCACCCCGGTGGACAGCTTCCATCGCCAGCTAGGCAGCGTGATGATCGACCGCTGCGGCATTAGCCGCCATGCCGATGATCTGCGGGAGGGGCTGGAGCAGGTGAAGGCGCTGGAACAGCGATTCGAGGCCGAAGTTCGGGTGCCCGGCGAGGCCAGCGGCCCCAATGCCGAACTGGAGAAAGCCTTGCGGGTGAAGGACTTCTTCGGGCTAGCTCAGCTGATGCTGCGGGATGCCCTAGCCCGGGAGGAGTCGTGCGGTGCCCACTTCCGCGAGGAACACCAAAGTGACGAGGGCGAAGCACGACGTGATGACGTGAACTTCGCCCATATCGCGGCCTGGGAACACAGGGCAGACGGTGAACCGATCCGCCACAGCGAACCTCTGCAGTTCACCGCGCTGCAACCCAGCACCCGGAGCTACAAATGAAACTCACCCTGCGCATCTGGCGCCAGAGCAGCGCCGACCAACCCGGTGATTACCAGAGCCATCGGCTGGAGAACGTCTCCCCCGACCTCTCCCTGCTGGAGGCCCTCGATCAGCTCAACGAACAACTGATCAGCTCCGGAGAACGGCCGGTGAGCTTCGAACACGACTGCCGCGAAGGTATCTGCGGCAGCTGCGGCTTCCTGGTGAATGGCCAGGCCCATGGCCCTCGGGCCGCCACATCGGTGTGTCAGCTCTACCTGCGGGAGTTCAGCGATGGCGAGGTGCTGACCCTGGATCCTTGGCGAGCCAAGGCCTTTCCTCCGATCCAGGATCTGATGGTGGACCGCTCCGCCTTTGACCGGCTGATCGCCGCCGGCGGTTACTGCTCAACAGGCACCGGCCAGGCCCCGGACGGCAATGCAATGCCCGTGGGCCGGGAGCAAGCCACCAGCGCCTTCAGCACAGCCACCTGCATCGGTTGTGGCGCCTGCGTCGCGAGCTGCCGTAATGCCTCAGCAAGCCTGTTCGTGGCCGCCAAGCTGGCGCACCTGGGGCAGCTGCCGCAGGGACAACCGGAGCGGGCCCGCCGCGCCGACGCCATGCAACGCCAGATGGAAGCAGAGGGCTTCGGCAGCTGCAGCAGCAACCTCGAATGCGAGGCGGTCTGTCCTCAAGAGATTTCCGCAGACTGGATTAGCTGGATGCACCGGGAACGCAGAAGCTGACTGCGCAAGAACACCACAATCGCTGGTGCACCAGACCAGACATCATCAGAAACTTTTTCCTGATGATCAACAACGAATCACTACTGTTTTAAATATCGATCCAAGCCAGCAGCATGCAATCCAACCCCCAGCCGGAGCAAATCACCAAAACGGTGGTGGGCATGACCACCATCTTCATTGGCGGCATCGCCCTGCTCTCCAGCGTGTTCGTTGTTCCCGCCGGTGAAGTTGGGGTTGTCACCACCCTTGGAAAAGTCTCCGACACCCCAAGAGAGCCGGGCCTGAACCTCAAACTTCCGTTCATTCAGTCGACCCACAATTTCAGCGTCAGAACGCAGGTCATCCCCGAAAAATTCTCAACACTCACCAAAGACCTGCAGGTGATCGAAGCCACAGCCACAGTGAAATATGCGGTCAAGCCCGGCGAAGCCCCCAGGATCTACAGCACGATTGCCACCGATGACTCTGCGATTTACGCAAGGGTGATTCAGCCATCACTGCTGAAATCCCTGAAGTCGGTGTTCTCAAAGTATGAACTCGACACCATCGCCACCGACTGGAACAACATTTCCACCCTTGTACAAGAAAGCGTCTCCAATGAACTGAGCAAATTCGACTATGTAGCCGTCAAAGGCTTGGACATCACTGGCCTGAAGATTGCTGAGGAATACCGAGCAGCAATCGAGCAGAAGCAAATTGCTCAACAGCAACTTCTGCGCGCCAAAACAGAGGTACAGATCGCCGAGCAAGAGGCCCTGAAGTTTCAGACCTTGACCCGCTCGCTCAATGACAGCGTTCTCTACAAGTTGTTCCTTGACAAGTGGGACGGAAAAACAAAGGTGGTTCCGCCCATTCGCGGGGGGAGCACGCCGCCGGTGATTGTCGGGCAATAACGGGATGCGTCAGAGCCCAGCGCAGCCGCGGGTCGCAGCCTGCAGGTCGGCAACGGCCTGGGCGCCGCGGCCCGCCTGCAGCTGCTGCATCACCAAATCCGCCTGGACCCCAAGCAAAAGGGTCTGGCACGGATAGGCACTGCGAGCCGACGCCTGTCGCTGCAGCGCCTCCGCTTCAATCAAGGCTTGTTCGCACAGCTGAGGATGGCCCTGCTCGAGGCAGAGCCTTGCTCGGGCCTGAAAGGCTGCCAAAGGCGAAGCCCGCACCACAGGGGCTGCCATGCCAAGAACCAGCAGGACTGTGACGGAGCGCGCGAGCAGGTCTCAGGGGGGCGATTTACTGAGATGATGCCTCAACTTCGACTTATCGCACCGCCGTGTACACCGACTGGACCGCCATTGCCCTGCTGCTGTTCACCGCGGTGCCGCTGTTGATCGTTGTGGCGACGGCCACCTACTTCGTCATCCAGAACGATCAGAAGACTCCCCTGGGCTGAGAATCAAGCCAGGGGACGGGTCGGACAGCTGAGTCTGGCCAGGCCTGGGGTGTTGAGGGGCTGGTGGTTCAACGGTGCGGATTGCACCGCGGAACTGAGCTGACCGGTTCCAAGACAGACGATGCAGGTTCGGAAGCGATCTCCCGAAATCCTCTGCATTCCACTGCCACCACAGACGGTGCACGTGCACATGATCCCAAGGATCAGACGATGGAATCAGTGTGGGTCGAAAACCCGCCACTGATCCCGAAGTGTTCCTTAAGAAATCACTGCATTGATCTTCTGCTGCGTCAAGTGTTCAAGCAACTCTGTTGCACTTAGGCGTGCACCGGGTTCAAGCAGCTGAAGACCTGAAGCCAAGCGCCCGATCACAGCGGCCGCATCCAACCCAGCGGTGCGGAGTGGTTCCAGGCCTGAACTGGCCTCACGCTTGGATAATTTTTGACCTTTGGCATCGCGCAAAAGCGGCCCATGGCGGAACTGGGGAGGAGATTCACCAAGGGCCGCGAACAGGCTGCGCTGGGCTGGCAGGGCCTCGCGCAGATCACCACCACGCACCACATCGGTGATGCCGAAACTGAGTTCGTCGATCACGGTGGCGAGTTGGTAAGCGATGAAGCCATCGGCTCGCCGTAGCACCACATCGCCACTGCCGTGGGGATCGTGATCGGCAACCCGCAGGCGCCAACTGGGAAGCCGCTGTTGCTGCAAGCCCCAGCTGTGCCCAGCCGTCCGGCAGAAGCCGGGGTAGATCGGCTGATCGGCAAGCTCCCGCCGGGAGCAGCGACAAGCGAACAACTTTCCGGAGCGGCGCAACCACGACAACCAGGAGTGGTAAGTGCCACGCCGTTCGCTCTGCAGCACCACCGGGCCATCCCACTCCAGGCCCAGCCAGAGCAAATCGCTTTGGATCGCCTCGATGGCACCAGGGCGATTGCGCGGTGTGTCGAGGTCATCGATGCGGAGCAACCAGGCACCACCGGCCTGACGCGCCGCCAGCCACGAGAGCAGAGCCGTTTGCAGGTTGCCGAGGTGAAGTACCCCCGTTGGCGATGGGGCGAAACGTCCGCGGTAGTCACCTGCGGCAGCCAAGGCTCGCCCCGCCGCCAGATGTTGCTGCAGATGCTCCGGAACAACCATCATCTCGAACAGCCATCAAAAAAGGCGACCCACTGGGCCGCCTGGAGAACGAGGTTGAGGCCTTGATCAGCCCTGAACGCGATCTTTGAACATCTTGCCGGCGGTGAAGGCGGGAACACGCTTAGCGGGAATCGCGATCTTCTCGCCGGTCTTGGGGTTCAGACCCTGACGGGCGGAGCGCTCACGGGGTTCAAAGGAACCGAAACCCAGGATGGACACCTTCTTGCCTTCCACCACGGAGTCGATGATCGTGTCGATAGCGGCGTCGACAACCATGGAGACGTCGGTCTTGGTGAGCTCGGTGCGAGCAGCCACCAGATTCACCAGATCAGCTTTGTTCATTGGTTAGAGAGAGTCGGGGGGCGGGAGACGGCTCAGATACGGCGTCGTGGGCTCGCCGCTGCCTTCCCCAAGCGGCCCAATCGTATGGAGGGCAACCGGTTGCTGCAAGCGAAACGTGCTGTGCCGCAACGCTTTAGCAGTTCTCCGCAACATCACTCCAACCGCTGAAGGGCACGAGCCGCTCTCCACGCAAGGCACCAAGAGCAGCCCCAGAAAGCAGTTGGGGACTGGTATCTGAAGGAATCCAACCCCTGAGTTTGGCCAGACTATTCAGCTGTCTGGGCCAATGAAATGTGCGGGCATGGCGCATCGGTGCGAGCTGCCCTGGAGCCCATGGCGTCAGCAAACGCCCGCAGAACAACAGCTCATTTGGTGCCGGAGCGAACACCACACAGCTCCCCGGCGTCGGTCCTGGCGTCCACAACAGCCGCAATCCACTCGCCGTGGTGTGTTCCTCGGCAAAGGTCTCCAACGGCTCAACATTGGGCAGGAGATAGGCCTCCTGTTCCTGCACCAGCACCGGCCATCCCAAGCGCTCCTGAACGCGACGCAGGCGCCCATGCCCTTCACGACTGGTGAGCAGAATCCTTGGCCTGCGGGTTCCCGCCAGCTGGCGCAGTGCAGTGAGGCTGGCCTCCGTCAACGGCGGACAGTCCACCAGCACGGGCTCGGGATCGAGATCGAGCCACCAGGAACTGCCGCCTTGGCTGTCGCGGTTGGGTGGAAACAACCAGAGGTCGTCGCGCAGCTGCTGCGGCGGCCGACCAGCCTCAAGTGTGGTGGTCATCGCCATTGGTTCAAAACAACGGACCAAACCACTAGTTTGAAGTCGAGATGCCCCAACAGGCCTTGAGTGGCATTCACCCCGGTTCTCCCTGGCCTTTGGGCAGCAGCCTCACCAACAGAGGGGTGAACTTTGTATTGGCGGCTCCCGGGGCCGACCGCATTGAGCTGTTGCTTTACAGCAACAGCAACGAACGCAGCCCAGAGCGGGTGATCGAACTGGATGGTCGACGTCACCGCTCAGGCGACTACTGGCACGTCGAGGTCGAAGGGCTCAGCGAAGGCTGCTGCTACGGCTACCGGGTCTTCGGGCCGCTGGCGCCGGGGGGCCATGGCTTCCAGCCCTCCAAGGTGCTGCTGGACCCCGCCGCCCGAGCCATCAGTGGCTGGGACGTCTACGACCGGGTGCTGGCCACGGGGCCCTCACCCAACGCCCATGCCTGCCTGAAGGCGGTGGTGTGCGAACGGGACCTGTTCGATTTTCAGGCCCATCCGCGCCCACGCCACAGCTGGCAACGCACGGTGATCTACGAGCTGCACGTGGGAGGCTTCACCCGCCGGGAGGATGCCGGGGTCGCCGTAGAGCACCGCGGCACCTACCTCGGCTTGATCGAGAAGCTGCCCTACCTCAAGGAGCTGGGCATCACGGCGGTGGAGCTGTTGCCGGTGTTCTGCTTCGACCCGGCCGATGCCCCCCCGGGGCGCGACAACGTGTGGGGGTACAGCCCCCTGAGCTGGTTCGCACCCCACCACGGCTTCTGCAGCAGCGGCGATCCGCTGCAGGCCCGCCATGAGGTGCGCCAACTGGTTGCCGCCTGCCATGACGCCGGCATCGAGGTGCTGCTGGATGTGGTCTACAACCACACCACCGAGGGCAACCGTAATGGCCCAACGCTGAGCTGGCGCGGCTGTGCCGACAACGTTTACTACCACCAAAACGACGACGGCGATTATCAGGACGTGAGCGGCTGCGGCAACTCGATCGCCGCCAATGCACCGATCAGCACCCAGTTGATCCTCGAGTCGATGCGCTGCTGGGCCCTGGAGCTGGGGGTGGATGGCTTCCGCTTCGACCTGGGCATCGCCCTGAGCCGCAGCGATCAACTCAAACCCCTGGACGAGCCGCCACTATTCACAGCGATGGAGGCCGATCCGCACCTAAGCGATCTCAAGCTGGTGAGTGAACCGTGGGACTGCGGCGGTCTTTATCGGCTGGACGACTTCCCCGCCAAGCGGATCGGCACCTGGAACGGCCATTTCCGCGACGGGGTGCGGCGCTTCTGGAAAGGAGACGAGCACAGCACCTGGAGCCTGGCCCAGCGGTTCAAGGGCAGCCCTGATCTCTATGACGGCAAGCCCGTGGCCCTGGGGCGTTCGGTGAACTTCATCACCGCCCACGACGGCTTCACCCTGGCGGATCTGGTGAGCTACAACCGCAAACACAACCTGGCCAACGGCGAAGACAACCGCGACGGCGAAAACCACAACAACAGCTGGAACCACGGCATCGAAGGCCCCAGCAGTAATCCTCTGGTGCAAAGCCTGCGGCGGCGTCAGCAACGCAACCTGCTCAGTTCGCTGCTGCTGGCCCGTGGCGTGCCAATGCTGCTGATGGGCGATGAGGTGGGCCGCAGCCAAGGGGGCAACAACAACAGTTGGTGCCAGAACAGTCCCCTGGGCTGGATGGTCTGGAATGAAGACCAGTGCGACCTGGAGCTGAAGCAATTTCTGCAGCGGCTCCTGCGGCTGCGCCAAGCCCTGCCGCAACTGTTCAATCCACTGGTGCCGCCGCGGGAAAGCAACCGCAAATCAGCGGAACAACCATCGGAGCAGCGCAGCGATCTCTGGCGTCAATGGCACGGGGTGAACCTGGCCAAACCCGATTGGGCCGCCTGGAGCCGCACGACGGCCACAAGCCTCCACCGCGGCAGCCGCGGGGCTCTTCTGTGGATGGGCTTCAACGCCTACAAGGAAAGCCTCAGCTTTGAGTTGCCGGTTCCGGCCTCCCCCTGGAAACGGGTGATCGACACCTCCTTGCCCAGCCCCAAGGATTTCCCAGCCGAGCCAGCCAGCTTCAGCGGCGTGGAGATTCCCTTGCAGAGTCGGAGCTTCGTGCTGCTGCTCGCCGAGGAGGAAACCTCAGGCCTGCGGTTGTGATCAGAGCGGGTGACGGGGATCGAACACATGCACAAAGCTTGGGGCATTTTTTTAAGCGAAACGATTCCTGGAAAAAATTAATGACATCCCGCCTGCCAGAAAAGCTAGAAATCCACAAAACCTCGTACCAAGCGGCAAAGCGATGCGTTGCATAAAAATATGCAAAAAAGATATAGATCAATCGCCACACCACCAGGGCTTCTGCGTTGAACCAAAACCACTTCTGACGACCTTTAGGGAAAGGCATAACCTCACCAAGGAGAGACCAAGCCAAAAACGAAAAAATAAGGGCGATACAAGCCGATCAATAATCTCAACATATGATTAGTCGAATATGTATAGCCCTAGCGCCACAGAAGCCGGCAGACAAAATGAAGCAAAGCATTCAGACAACAAAACCAGCTGCACAAGCCAACAACAATAGAAAGATTATCTATGCAATAGGATATCTTATATGCGGCCTTTTAACCACTCACCAAGCGAACCCAGCACTCTCAGCGGATTCCACACAAAATCACGCCAATTTCGCGAAGGCCCTGCGCAAAAGCTGCGAGAAAAAGATGCCAAAAGAGACCTGCAAGTGCTATGCAGACAAAATTATCAAACGATACAATGAGATCCAAGTTGTCTCTATATATCAAAAAATGATAAAAAATAAATCCAACCAGGAAATGTTTTTTCTTACAACTTCACCAGAACTTTTGTATTGCATGGATAACAAAAACTGATTCATCAAAGAGCATGCATACAGAAATGAAGCATACCGAGAACGACCTAGAGCGCCAGCCCAAAAAGCTCTAAATACACTCTTACTTTTCGCCTAAAGGCCTGCAGACCAAGAAAAGAGGGCGCCATCAGATATGGAAAAAATCATTAAATACTTCCGATCATTAGTGACTTTTACCGTTCCCAATCTATCCTAAATCTAGTCTAATACGAAGAGCCTTGAATCAACCCTCGAAGCAAGGCTCTAAAAAGCACATCGTGCGTGAATCAAAAAAGCTTTTAGCATCAACCGAGGAAGACTCAGCAATAGAAAGAATATCAAAACCAAGAAAAAATTGCAGCCAAGATCATGAAGGCACTGGCCATATCAATTACAAGAGAATTAGCATCTCACTAGCTACTTCAGCAATAACTCTAGGCGGTAGTCTAATCAGCACAAATCCATTATCAGCACAAGTTTATGGAATGTGCGGTACTGGAGCAGGTTCAGTCAGTGGCGAAGCTGTCTTTGAAGAATTTACTCTCCAAGGGACTCAAGAAGATTTACTGGATGTAAATACAGAGGTTGATGTAACTGTCGAAGTAACGGTCTATGGGGAAGCTGAAGGGGAAGGAATTGCGATGGTTGAAGCAGCAGGAGGTGGGGGAGGTGGAGGCACAGGAGTTGGATCGGCATTGACGGGGCTGGTCGGCACAATCCTCGGCGCCGGATCGGAATTAGGGTTCACCATCGAAGCTCCCGAAACTTTTGAGGTCAGGGAATGTGGAACTGGAGATGGCTATGCAGACCTTGGAGGTAAAGCAGGAGAAGGTGCCATCGCGATAGGCCCCTCAGAAGCAACAGGAAGTTTCAGTATTGCGATTGGAGACGAAGCCACCACACTCGAAGACGGCGAGCAAGCAATTGCAATCGGATCAGAATCCCTTGGATATGGGTCGGCAAGTATCGCTATTGGCTGGGGGGCCTCAACTACGGCAGAAGCCGCGGGAGGCATTTCATTAGGAGTTGAAAGTGAAGTTTCGGGATCTGACGCTATCGGAATTGGCAATACATCAAAAGCTGTTGGTACATCATCCCTTGCCTTAGGATCTAATGCTTCGTCTGGAGGAGTGGGAAGCCTTGCAATTGGCCTGAATTCTGTTGCTGCTACGAGTGCTGAAAATGCACTTGCAATCGGTTCAGATTCATATGCAGGAGGTATTGAAGGCATTGCCATAGGCAACAGCTCTTCAGCGTTCGGAGAAAACAGTATTGCGATTGGCTCCGAGGCAAAGATCATTGATACAGAAGCAACTGGAAGCATAGCTTTCGGGGGCGAGATTTCAATTGCAGGTGCACATTCGGTGGGGATTGGAGAAGTCATAAACATTGCTGCAGGAGAGAAAATCTTTGCAGGTGGCTACAACATTACAAATGCAGCTGGTTCCAATAATTTACTACTTGGCAACACCCTGAATAATGTCGAGGGCTCTTACAATATCTTGCAAGGAAATGACGTATTAAATACTTCCGGCTCCAGCAACTTGATACAGGGCAACTCCATTACAAATACACTTGGAGACCAAAATATTATCGCAGGCAACAATATAACCAGCACGGGAAGCAGAAACCTTATTATGGGAAATAATATTGGAAACATAGGTTCTGGCAGCGTACTTTTAGGAAATGCAGTCGGCTCAGGTGGAGCCCTTAACGTCGCCATCGGAAATACCGCTGTCGTTGGAGCCACAACAACATCAATTGCGATTGGCAACGTAGCCGCAGTTGGCGCAGGTGCATCAGGTGCGATTGCGATGGGAAATGGTGCTGGCGTTGGCGTGGCCGCGGCCGGAAGCATCGCAATTGGCAACGGTGCTGGTGCAACTTTGGGCATCAATCAAATCGCAATTGGCAACAACGTTGGAGTTATTAACGACTCCACAATTGCAATTGGCGATAATTCAAATGCGACTGAGGAAGGTGCTATTGCTATTGGTGCTGAAACCAAAGCAAGTGGAGAAGATGCTTTGGCGATGGTTAGTGCCACTGCAAGCGGGGAGAGTTCCATTGCAATTGGTTCAGAAGCAGAAACAGCAGGCCAAGAAGCATTGGCCATTGGTTCTGCTTCAACTGCTTCCGGTGAAAGCGCGATCGCTCTAGGTGCAAAAGCAGAAGCCAGCGAAAAAGAAGCAACTGCTCTTGGATCTGGCGCCAATGCCTCAGAAGCAGGAGCACTGGCTCTTGGTGCAGAAGCAAAAGCAAGTGGTGCCAATGCCATTGCCATTGGATACGCAGCAGAAGCAACGTATGAAAATTCGTTTGTTCTTGGTACAGGGGCTGTCGCCAATGGCGTTGGGGCGGGTGCCATCGGAGCAGGCGCTCAATCATTAGGTAGCGATGCCATGGCCGTTGGCGTCAATGCCAACGCATCCAACACCAGCAGTTTTGCCCTTGGCACCAATGCGGCTGCTTCTGGCATTGATGCTTCTGCCTTCGGCGTGAATGCCGCTGCAAGCGGAACCAATGCAGTTGCTGTTGGTACGAATGCAACCTCCAGTGGCACCAACGCTCTTGCATTTGGCGCCCATACCCTTGCCGATCAAGCCAATTCATTTGTCGTTGGTTCATCAGCGCAAGCCTGCGGCGTCAATTCAGGAGCCATCGGTGCCGCAGCTGTCGCCAATGCAACCAATTCACTGGCGATTGGCGTCACTGCCTCCGCCAATGGAGCGAACTCCATCGCTCTGGGAGTTGGCTCCTTCGCAAAACAGGATTCATCCATGGCCCTTGGCACCAATGCCAATGCCACAGGATCAAAATCCACAGCCATTGCCATCAATGCTGTTGCCTCCGGTGCCAACAGCCTGGCTGCGGGCGTCCAAGCCAATGCCAATGGGGCTAATGCCACTGCCATCTCAGCATTCTCTTCAGCCACGGGGGATAACTCCGTTGCCCTTGGGGTAAAAGCCAACGCCTCGGGATCCAGTGCCATGGCCTTTGGCACGGATTCCGCCGCCTCAGGGGTCAATGCCACGGCGTTCTCGGCCAATGCAACGGCGTCCGGTGCAAACTCCATGGCCTTTGGCGTGCAATCCAACGCCTCAGGAGCCAATGCTGTGGCCATCGCCACCCAAGCCCTGGCCAATGGCGATGACGCCATGGCCATTGGTGTGACGAGCCAGGCCACCCAAACCAATGCGATCGCTGTCGGCACCAATGCCAGTGCCACTGCCGATGGCGCGATGGCCTTTGGTCCCGCCGCCGAGGCTTCTGGAATCACCAGCATTGCGATGGGTGCCAACGCCATCGCAAACGCAGCCAACACAACAGCCATCGGCCGATCCGCTCAGGCCACCAGTGCCAATGCAATGGCACTGGGTCTCTTCGCCGTTGCCTCAGGCGATGTCGCCGTAGCCATTGGCATGAACGCGCAAGCCTTGGCGGACGACACCCTCGCTGCGGGCGCCTATGCCAATGCGGGAAATGCCAATGCCATCGCTGTTGGCACAGGCGCCAATGCCACATCCATCAACAGCATGGCCATTGGCACCAATGCCCAAGGCCTCGCCACCAATGCAATGGCCATTGGTACCCGCGCCAGTGCATCAACGCTCGATGCCTTTGCTGCTGGTTTGGAGGCCACGGCGAACGGAGTCAATGCAACCGCCCTTGGCATGTTGTCTGTTTCCTCAGGAACCAACTCGTTTGCCGTCGGCTCCCTCGCCAATGCAACATCGGCCAACACCATTGCATTTGGCACCGAAGCAACGGCTTCAGCCATGAATGCCATGGCGGTTGGCACGAATGCCAGTGCCAGTGGCACTGATTCCATCGCCAGTGGCGTCGGCAGCCTGGCCAACAACACCAAATCAATTGCATTTGGCCCTTTCGCTGAGGCAACAGGCACACAATCCATGGCCCTGGGCTCGAGTGCCAATGCAGCAGGGAATGGTTCATTGGCTGCGGGATCTCTCGCCAAAGCCAATGGCGTGAACTCCATTGCCATTGGCTCCAACGCCTTCGCCACTGGGGATGATGCTTTTACTGCTGGCTTCAATTCTTCAGCAACGGCAGCCAATGCACTGGCTTTAGGCAGTTCTGCCGAGGCATCGGCCGTTAACTCCTTGGCTTTAGGCAGTTCTGCGGAAGCATCTGGAGTTGGTTCCTTTGCCGCTGGCTTAAAGGCCACTGCTTCTGGGCCGAACTCGATGGCTCTTGGAACATTGGCGACTGCCAGTAACACTGATTCATGGGCTGCTGGTTATTGCGCCCAAGCCACAGGGCCGAATGCCACCGCACTCGGTTCGAAATCGAAAGCAACAGGTGTCGACGCTTTTGCCGTTGGCGTGAGCGCAAGAGCACTTGCCGCTAACTCCACCAGCTTTGGCACCAGTGCCAATGCGAGTGGGATCGATTCCCAAGCCCTCGGATACTTCGCAAACGCACAAGGCCTGCGCGGCGTTGCGATTGGCCCCTACGCCAGCGTTAAAGGCACCGACTCCATGGCCCTAGGCCATAGCGCCAAAACAACCAGCAAACAGGATCTCGCCATTGGCACCAATGCAAGTGCAGAAGGGCCTTATGCCACCGCCATTGGCTATCAAGCCAACAGCTATGGGAATGAATCTTTAGCGATCGGCGTTAACTCCTTTGCCTATGGCGTCAATGCACTGGCATTAGGCACTGGTGCACAGGCCAACGGCAACAACGCTTTTGCTATCGGGGTTAATGCTGTCGCCGATGGAGATGAATCCTTTGCCTTTGGTGATGGATCAACGACGACCGCCAATGCTGCTGGTGCCCTCGTTGCTGGTGATAACGCCACAGCGGAAGGTGTTGAATCCTCCGCATTTGGATTCAACGCCCTGGCAACACAATCCAATGCCTATGCAACCGGAACCAAATCCAGATCACTCGGTGTCAATGCCCATGCGATGGGCACGTTCGCCCATGCCACCAATGCCAACACTCTTGCCTATGGCACGCATGCTGTTTCGCGGTCGAATAATTCTGTTGCGATCGGTACAAAAGCGATAGCAGGCACAACATCAACAGCAGCAGTTGCCATTGGTGAAGAAAGCTTTGCGAAGGAAAATAATGCACTTGCGATTGGCACCCAATCCATCGCCAATGGAACAAACTCCTTTGCTTCTGGATCTGGTGCCATCGCCAAAGGCTCCAACACCATCGCCATTGGCGCAGGAGCAACGGCAGCCAACATCTCCAGCATTTCTACAAGCGAAAGAGTTCAGGTTTTATCAAATGACTATCAAATTTCTGCGGGGTCGGTTCGCCGCAAGCAAATCGATGCTGATTTCTCTGATGGCCAAAATCTGATTGCGATTGGCGCCGACGCCCAAGCCATTGGCATTAATGCAACCGCAATGGGCAGCAATTCAGTTGCCAGTGGAGAAGCTGCAGTCGCTCTTGGAACAACTTCACAGGCAATCAGTGTCAATTCAGTTGCAGTTGGTTCAGCTGCAAATGCCAACGCTGCCAACACGCTCGCTATCGGCACTGCTTCGAAGGCCTACAAGAGCAACGCAATTGCTATCGGACAAGGAGCTCGGGCTTTCAGTATCGATTCTTCATCCATGGGCAAACAATCTGTTGCCTCTGGAAGGAACAGCATGGCCCTGGGAACAAAAGCCAGAGCCACTGGCGATCAATCAATTGCAATAGGAAGAAAGTCCAAGTCAACGGGTCAGCGGAGTGCAGCGATTGGTAGCGAAAGCAAGGCAACTGGCTTTCATTCAACGGCCTTAGGCTTTGGAGCAAAGGCTCGTCGTGATAACGAAATTGCAATTGGCACGGGAGCATCCAGCTACCGCCTGAGAGGATTAGCTCCCGGTGGAAACTTTGTGGGAAGCAAATATCAAAATTCCGGCGAGAAGCGGATGGTGACAACGGACAGCTCCGGAGCACTCGGCACCACAGATTTCAGCGTCGACAAACTCCTGGATACCGTTGGAGCTACTGGTGCTTTAAGCGCCGCCATTGGCTCTCTACCAACCACGATTCTGCTTCCCGACGAGACATTCCGCTGCGGGATTGGAACTGGAATCTATTCAAGCCAATTCGCAGGCTCCGTGGGATGTGCCGCGAAACTTAAAGACCGTGTGTTCGTTAATGCAGGGATCGCAGCAACAACAACAGACACCATCCTCAATGGTCCCATGGGGCGTGTTGGCTTCTCCATTGGCTTTGGCGGCAGCCCTTCCAAAGAAACAACAAGCGAGATCAGCAAGCTGCCAAATACGCTTTCAAACATTCAATCTGGGGAGCTTTTAACTCAGTTCGGTGATGGAGATAGCAAGCAGGTGTACAGCATGAGAGGCGACACTAATACCCCCATCTTGAGCAACGCTGCTGAACCCGAAAGCATTGAGATCGCTATGCGAGGCGACATTGAGATGCTCAAGCTTGAAGCCAAATCAAAACAAGCTGAAATCGATCGCCTCAAGGACAAACTCGATCAACTGATCAATCAATCAGAGGGACAAGAGTCCGAAGAAGTGATCACCAATCTCAAGAATCAAATCAAAGACCTCGTGGAACAACTCGCCCTCGAGCGACAAGATTCGGAAACAAGCCATGACAAGCAAAGCGCGACCATCCGGCTCCTTCAGACCGAGCTGAAACGACAAAAGGAATTCACGCAAAGGATCATGCAAAAGCTCGGCATGCTGAAGACAGAAAATTGAGTTACCCTAATCCAAACCTTATTCCAAACAAATAATGGAACAAGAAGAAAGCACTTTCCATATCAACCCGAATACCGAGGACAGCTGGTCAGAAGCATCAAAAAAGCTGCCCAAGACATTAATCATCGACGGGACTGAATACAAAACATCTGAGCTGTCAGACAAAACAAAAAAACTGGCCCTCATCTACATCAATGACAGCTCTATTGTAAGCCAATTCAAAGAGTTGCTAGCTTTGGCCGAACTTGGACTTTCGACGATCAGCAAAGAGGTTCAAGAAACTATTGAGGAAAACTCATAAATCCTGCATGATCAGCACACGCTAGAGATAAAAGTTTCAAGAGCTACTTCACCCTATCAATAAAAATCATCCAAACCTTTGAAGAGGTTTATCGAGAAGAAACTGAGGCTGAATTTTTAAGCGGGTGACGGGAATCGAACCCGTGTCATCAGCTTGGAAGGCTGAGGTCTTACCATTACACAACACCCGCGTAGTACAAACACACCACTGCCCAAGGGGGTGGTGGTGACGTATGCACGCATTCATTATGGCAATCCGCCTGCCTGAAGCCTCCGCGTGACACCGACCGACGCATCCCTGCAGGGATCCCGCCGCAGGCTGATGCTTGCTTACGGCCTGGGCGACGCCGGCACCGGACTTGCCGCCACCCAGCTGGGCTTCTATCTCTTCCCCTTTTTCATCTGCGCCGCGGGCTTGCCGGCCTTCATCGCCGGTTCCCTGCTCACGGTGAGCAAGGTCTGGGATGCCCTGAATGACCCGTTGATCGGCTGGCTCAGCGATCACACCCGCAGCCGCTGGGGCCCGCGCCTGCCCTGGATTCTGACGGCAGCCCTACCTCTGGGCATCAGCCTGGCGGCGATGTGGTGGGTGCCACCGGGCAACACGGTGCAGCGCACGATCTACTACGCCGTGATGGCGGTCTTACTGATGACCGCCTACACCAGCGTCAACCTGCCCTACGCCGCCCTGGGCACCGAGCTCACGCCCGACACCGCCATTCGCACCCGCCTCAATGCGGCACGGTTCACCGGCTCCATCCTGGCCGGCCTAAGCGGACTGATTGTGGCCTCGGTGGTGCTCACCGATGGGGGCGGGGGCTACCTGGCGATGGGCCGGATCACCGGCAGCATCGCTGCCACCACAACACTGCTCTGCTGCTGGGGGCTGGCCCCGTACGCCAAGCGGGCCCAACGGCCAGTGCCCAACAACGAGCCGCCGATGCAGCAGCTCAAACGAGTGATGGCCAACCCCCGCTTCCGCCAGGTGCTGGGGCTGTATCTGCTGCTCTGGTTCGGCCTGCAACTGATGCAGGTGGTGGCCTTGATCTGGCTGGTGCAGGTGGTGCATGTGCCCACCAACCTTTCCACCTGGATCCTGTTGCCTTTTCAGATCGCTGCCCTGCTGGGCCTTCAGCTCTGGAGCAACCTCTGCAACCGCATCGGACGGGTCGCCACCCTGCGCTGGGGCGCAGGGCTGTGGATCAGCGCCTGCCTGCTATCGATGCTATTCCCGCCACTGGCGACAGATCCCAGCCTGCTGCAGCTGTTGCCGCTGGTGGGGCTGATTGCCCTGGTGGGGGTAGGGGCCGCCACCGCCTATCTGATCCCTTGGTCGTTGCTGCCCGATGCGATCGACGCTGACCCGAGCAAACCCGCCGGGCTCTACACCGCCTGGATGGTGTTCGGCCAGAAGCTGATCATCGGCCTCACCATGTCGGTGTTCGGCAGCCTGCTCTCGCTCACGGGCTATATCTCCGCCAAGGGAGGCAACTGCAGCGGGGCGCTGAGTTTCATCGAACAGCCGGATTCAGCCCTGCTAGCAATCCGGCTCTGCATGGGCCTGATTCCCGCCATCCTTGTGCTGCTTGGTCTTGTGGTGATGCGAGGCTGGCCCGACCGTGGAGCCCACCTGCAGAAGGCCGCCGGATGAACACGCCCCGTTCGATCAAACGCCTGGGCGCCAGCCTGCTGATCGGAGGCCAGGCCGTGGCCGCCACCCTGCGCGGCCGCATTGATCGGGGGGAGCTGTTTGAGCAAATGCTCGACGCTGGCCCGGGCAGCGTGCTGATCGTGCTGATCATCTCGGTGGCAGCCGGCTCGGTGTTCAACATTCAGGTGGCCGCGGAACTCACACGCCAGGGGGCGGGATCAACGGTGGGCGGCATCCTGGCGATCGGCCTAGCGCGGGAGATCGCCCCCCTGCTCACCTCCTGCCTGCTAGCGGGCAAGGTTGCCACCGCCTACGCCGCCCAGCTGGGCACAATGAAGGTGACTGAACAGATCGACGCGATCACGATGCTGCGCACCGATCCGGTGGAGTACCTGGTGGTGCCCCGGATGATCGCGATGGTGGTGATGGCTCCGGTGCAGTGCTTTTTCTTCTTCCTCGTGGCGGTGTGGTCGGGCCAACTCACCAGCACGGCCCTCTACAACATTCCGCCGGCGGTCTTCTGGACCTCGGTGCGCACCTGGATGAATCCGCTGGACCTGCCGTTCATGCTGGTGAAGGCCCTGGTGTTCGGACTGATCATCGCGACGGTGGCCTGCGGCTGGGGACTGACCACCCGCGGCGGCCCCAAGGAAGTGGGCACCAGCACCACCGGCGCGGTGGTGATGATCCTGATCCTGGTGGCCCTGATGGATGTCGTTCTTACCCAGGTGCTGTTCGGAGCATGAGTTCAACCCCCGCCCCCGTCACCCTTAAGCCGGACGTTCGGCTGCCACTGCTGGTGGTGGCCCTTGGCCTGGCGCTGTTGCCGCTGCCGTTGTCCCCCTGGCCCACGCTGGTGGTGGCACTGTTCGGCCTGTTCCTGCTGATCCAGAGCGCAAGTCTTCGCTTGGAATTCAAAGAAGACGCTCTAATCGTGTGGCAGAACGGCCGCGAGCTAAGGCGTTTCCCCTACGACCAATGGTTGAGCTGGCGGCTGTTCGCCCCTGGGCTGCCAGGCCTGTTTTATTTCCGCGAGACCCAGAGCATTCACTTCCTGCCGATCCTGTTCAGCCCGAAGGAGCTGCGAGAACAGCTGGAACTGCGGGTTGGAGCACTGGAAGTACCGAAAGACGACCTCGAAGAGAAGACGAAAGCAGGCGAGCAATAGCACGATTTCGTGTTGACTTCGTGCTGATATCCATGCAATTTCGTGCACCTTTGTCTCAGTTGTGATGCCACCTTTTTTTCTGCGGCCCAGTCGGCTGGAATGGAGGGATGGAGAGCACGGCAGCTGACGCAATGCCCGACGACACCGAGCTGACCCCCCAGGCGCCTGAACCGGAGCAGGCCCCGGCCGAATCCAGCGGCGAAACCACCACTGAACCCGCCAGCACCACCGGTGCCGAGCCAGCCGCGGCAGAGGCCAATCCCGTGATGGAGCTGGCCCTCAAGGATCTGCAGGAGCGCCGCGATGCCCTGCAGGTGGAGATCACCGCCCTCAGCTCCCGCAAACAGCAACTCGAGACCGAGCTGAAGGCCAATTTCGCCGGCCAGTCCGATGCCATTGCCCGCCGCGTGAAGGGCTTCCAGGAGTACCTGGGCGGCGCCCTGCAGGACCTGGTGCAGAGCGTGGAAAACCTGGAGCTGGTGGTGCAGCCGATGGTGGTGCAGCCCTCCCCCCTCGATCAGGCGCCAGACAACGCAGCGGCGCCGGAGAAGCCCGGAGAGAGCACTCCGCCTCCAGCGGTGGCCGACACCTTCCGCCCCGATGAAGACCTGATCCGCCAGACCCTGGAGCGCTTCCTCAAGCAGCCCGACGTCTACGCCGACCCCTGGAACCTGCGACGCAGCATCGACGCCCGCGACACGGCCCTGCTGGAGGACTGGTTCTTCAATCAGGGTGGACGCGGCGCCCAGCCCAGCCGCGGCACCCGGCCCCGCAACATCTTGGTGAGTGCGGCTCTGATCGCGGTGATCGGCGAGCTGTACGGCGATCAGTTCCAGTGCCTGGTGCTGGCCGGCGGCCCGGAACGGCTCGGCGAGTGGCGGCGCGGCCTGCAGGATGCTCTCGGCCTGGGCCGGGAAGACTTCGGTCCGAGCAGCGGAATCGTGCTGTTCGAGCGCCCGGAAGCCCTGGTGGAGCGGGCCGACCGGCTAGAGGAGCGGGGCGAAGTGCCGTTGATCCTGATCGACGCGGCCGAGCGCAGCGTCTCCATCCCTGTGCTTCAGTTCCCCCTCTGGCTGGCCTTCGCGGCCGGACCAGGTGAACGCCTCGACGACGACGACCTGCTGTGATCCAGACAGCCCTCACCTCACTGCTGCTCCTGGCCATCGGCTACCTGTTGGGAGCCATCCCCAGCGGTTACCTCGCCGGCCGCTGGCTCAAGGGGATCGACCTCAGAGATTGCGGCTCCGGCAGCACCGGCGCCACCAACGTGCTGCGCAACGTGGGCAAGGGCCCGGCCCTGGTGGTGTTCCTGATTGATGTGGGCAAAGGCGCCCTGGCGGTGCTGCTGGCGAAAATCGTTGGCCTCAGCGACTGGCTGCAGGTGCTGGCGGGCTTGGCGGCGTTGGCTGGTCACATCTGGCCGGTGTGGCTGGGCTGGAAGGGCGGCAAGGCGGTGGCCACCGGCCTGGGCATGTTTCTGGGCCTGGCCTGGCCGGTGGGGCTGGCCTGCTTTGGCCTGTTCATGGCCGTGATCTCGATCTTCCGGATCGTGTCGCTCTCCAGCGTGGTGGCCGCCATCGGATTGCCGCTGTTGATGCTGCTCTCCGGCGGCAGCAGTGCCTATGTGGTGGTATCGCTCGTGGCCAGCTTGATGGTGCTCTGGCGCCATCGCAGCAACATCGAGCGGCTGCTGGCGGGCACCGAACCCAAGATCGGGCAGAAAGCCAAGGGCTGATTTTTAGGCACCTCCAATTCGAGATGCCTAAAAGTCGAACATCAGAACTGGAAGGTGACACCTCCGCTCGCGCGCCATGTGGTGCCACGGTCGCTGGCCCAAAACTCCATGCCACCTCTTCCGTACAGCTTCACCGAGATGCCGTTGAAGTTCTGCACCGTGTAGTCCAGACCCGCCTCAAGCAAGGCGCCGTTCTCGGTGCCCAGCTGTGAATCGAAATTCACCGTTTTCTTGGTGAAGTTGTAGCCAATCTCCTGGCCTTCATTTCCCTGGTTCCAATCCGCCAGCCAGGCCGCCCGCAGACTCGGCACCAACAGCGCACGATCGCCGGTGCGGATCGGCACCGACAGCTTCATCCCTAGCTCCGTCTCGGCAAAGTTCGTCGTGCGGCTCTTGTACTTCAACCTCAGGTTCTTCTCCGTTCCATGGCTTTCGGAGAAGCCCTGTTCGTGGTTGCGGGTCCACACCACCTGACCCTGCGGCTCGAGCACAACACCACCGGTCTTGAACGGTGCACCAATCCGCAGCGCTCCCAGATAACTGGTGACGCTCTTGTCGCCCTTGGCCGTATTCCCACCCAGATCGTTGTTGATCTGCAAGATGTTGCGGGACTGTTCACCGCTGAATTCACTCGCACCCAGCAGGCCCTGCACATAGAAATGGCGGGTGGAGTACTGGGCCGTCAAACCACCTCCCCAGCCCTCGGGGTTCCAGCTGCCGCCACCGGTATCACCACTGCGGTGGTGAACATTCACATCGCCATAGTTGGCGTAAGCACCGATTTGGAACGTCTCGCTCAGCGCTACATCCACACCAAAACTGGTGCCGTAGGCATCCAAGTCGTAGTCGTTGTAGAGAATTGACGAATCATCGGCGCGGCTATTGCCGCCAAATCCCTTCACCCAAGCGCTGACACCATCACGCTTGGCTAAATCGAGCTCGACGTCCTGCAGATCGACATAACTGACGCCATCGAACTCAACAATGACTGCTTCTTCCTCAATTCCCCTGGCAATAGCGGCATCGGCGTCCTCAACCTCTGCAACGGCTCCTTCGACATAGGCCGTTGCTGCCTCATCAGCGAGCTCATCGCTCTTGAGCCACAGCGGTTGCACCGGAGCCGCCTCCTCAATCACGGCCTCCTCTTCCACAACGCTCCCCTCAACAACCTCTTCTGCAATCAGAAGTTCCTCGAACTGACGCAAAGGCTGGCGATCAAACACCGCATCAACCAGCAGGTTGTTGTAGAGCGCCAAGCCACGTCCAGCGGCATCAACATTTCGCGGTGCCAAGCCACTTCCGATCAACCTGGCTAACTCACCCCAATCCATCAGGAGAGGGAGTTCAAAATCCGGATCCGGGCCATGAACTTCCTCGACCAAAATGTCGACAATCTCTTCAACTTCATCATCCTCTGGATCGGGATCTTCGGGATCAGGGCTAGGCGGGAAAATCTCACAAAGGCCTTCGTCTTCACAACCAGGCAGCTCCGGCTGTGGATCAGGCTCAGGCTTTGGCTTCTCCTTGCACTCCTCCGCATCTGGATTTTCCTCACAAAATTCTGGATCAGGATCAGGCTTGATAGTGCCGTTGCAAAGGGGATCATCTGGATTCTCTTCGCAGTATTCAGTCTCCGGATCAGGATCAATCGGACTTTGCCTGGGCACTAAGCGAACATCAAAGTCTTTTCCACAATCACCATCCTCACAAGCGGCGCGACCAACAGAATCACTAGCGAGGTAGGCATAGTGAAAGGGGTATTCAGCAACTGTTCCGCTGTCTCCTTCATTTGTGAGATATCCTTGTGACGCCAACCCCGTAAATCTAAAAGCTGCTCCACCATTGCGTGCACCACTACTGGTGACCAGTAACGTGTTATTAGCCAGCCCTTCGGCATTAATCATGGGACCCTCAATCACTTTCCATACAGGCGCATTATCAGGCGAACTAGGAACATCACGAGCATCAATGTAGAGCGCGCCTTTCTTGTATTCAAAAGACTCTTTCACAGAAAGAGAAGGCTTGTCGTCCACAGTTTTAACGAAGTCGATGTAGCCACCATCCATCTCAAAAATATTAAATTTCGGAGGGTTGTTATCGCGAGCCCGAAATGTGCCATCGCGCAGAATAAAGGTATGGATCCTAGGGTTATCTGCACCATCATCAGAGAAATCGCCGTCGAAGTCCCAGTTACCCCCAAGCTGATAACCCTTAGTCCAATTTTTAAAGTCAGAAGCCTTTACTTCGCCAGTAGCCTCGCTTCCACCATCAAAATAATGGTCAAGCTTTTCTCCAAACTCGAGCGCATTCGTCCCACTACCACCATCGATAATGCCACCCACATTGAAGCCATAACCGGTGCTAAACGTGTCATTACCGGAGCCAAAGTCGATACCTCCATCAACATCCAAGGCGCCAGTATTCGTTAATGTGTCGCCATCACGCCCGAAGGTGATATTTCCAGTGGCCGTCAGCGTGCCGCTGTTAATCAGGGTGTCAGCATCAGTTCCTGTGGCTACCTGTTTTTCAAAATTGATATTGGCAACGGTCAGGGTGCCTGAGTTGTTAAGCGTATCATTGTCAGACCAGTTTTTGAATTTAGGGTCCTCCTTCTCGTTATTCTTTCCGCAGTTTGTGCATGGCGCACCGGAGCCAAGGACGATATCACCGCTCACCGCGAGAGCCTTATTATTAATAATCGTATCGTCATTCGAGTTTCCGCATTGATCGCTATCAGCAGCTCCTCCACATGAGCCTTGATTAACATCAGTAATATCTCCTGTAACAGTCATTTCACCGTGATTGGCAACTGTATCGGCACCCATCTTCAAGTTGAGATCGCCTGTCACCGTTAAATCACCGGAAGCCTCATTGGTGACCGTGTCATCGCCAGAGCCCATGGCAAGCCCTGTGAATTCAGCTGTACCACTGTTCGTGATTTGATCATTCCACTGATACATATCTGTGGCCCCCTCAACTGTGAGGGTGCCAGCATTGGTGATCACATCAGGATTGCCCTGGGTATTAGTTTTATGGTTCTTGAGCTTGCCCTTGATCAGCAACGAGGAATTGCTATCGATGTCAATCGTATTCCCCTTTTTAGTATTCCCACTATTACCCCCCTGTTGATCTAGCGCCACATTATTAGTAACAGTCAGCTCAGCTCCGCCCTGGAGGGTGATTACATTAACTTTGCCATTCTGACCCGCAATCGAATTTACGGTTTGCGAACCAGGGCCGGTGCAAGTGAGATTACCGGTTCCAAGCTTCACACTCTCGGCGGCCGTAATCTCTGGATCGCATTCCAAACCTTCTTGCTGAGCCCATGACGCCTGGGCTCCACCCAACAGCAACGCAAACAACAGCAGGTTGTTTCGCAGCAGCCCAAAGAGGGCAGTGTTGACTGAGCGATTGCCAATAACGCGGGGCACAAGCTGAAATGAGACTTATATTTTTTATAGAGACCTCGAATCAGATTGCAACCCCTTACCTGGTACGGATCGAGCAAATTAAACAACAACACACAACTGATGAGGCCCCACAGCCATATGGTTTGAAATCTAGTCTTCTAGGGAGTTCACAAATCGAGGCAAGTCATATCAAAATGACCTTTAACTTTCTCCATCAGCATGACGTCCAGCTGTCACGCTCAGCGTGTGCTCCGAACCTTGTTGCTCGGCAGCCTTGGACTCCTGTTCATAGAACTGTTGCAGCCTGTTGAGGCGCCTGCCCAGAGCTGCACCCTTGACCCGCTAGGCGGTGAGGTTTGTCTGCCTGAGGAAGAACCTAAAGATCCCGATGACGACGACATTGACGACGACGATGATCGGTAAGATCGCGACGATTCCAAGACATCCAAGAGCAGCAGGGAACAGCTCCCTGCGGTGATCATTCCCCCGTGCTTTGGGCCCTGCGCCCAGTTCCCGCCAGCTCCCCCCTACCGGCAATTCGCGGAGGAAGCAGCACCCGAACCCACTCCTGCGCAAGGGCCTGAACCAGCGCTGGAACCAGCCGAACCGATCCGTCCGCTCTGGATGAAGAGCGATTCACTCGATCCCGGTGTTGGTGAGGTCTATCTGGAACGAACGCTTCAGGCACAGGCCAATGCTGTGGTTCTCGATGCCGACGCCGACACGGTCTTCATCGAGGTTGAAGGGGTTCGCTATCGCGAAATCATCAATCCGCATGGCCTGCTATTCACCAATGAGGTGAACAAGCCCGCCGTGAATGCCTGGGTGCGCGGTTTCGGCGGCGTTAGCAGCAACGGCGCTGCGGGTCATCGCACCGCCGACTTCGACAACGGCGGAGCCCAACTCGGTGTCGACATCCCCTTGAGCGACACAACCCGGATCGGCCTGTTCGGCACCTATGCGGTGATGAACGGCCGTGATGGTGGTCGCGGCAGCTGGGATGCCGATGGCTGGGGCGGTGGTGCCTATGCCGAGTACTGGAGCCAATCCTTGGTGCTGCGGGGCATGATCAGCGCCGGTGGCTACGACGGTGAACATCGCCGCTCCATCAACGGCGAAACCGCCAAGGGCAACCGCAGCGGCAACTCCTGGACCGGCGTCGTCAGTGTGGCGACCCCTCTGGAGAGCGGCGACTGGTTGATCGAGCCGCAGGCCCAGATCAGCTACACCAACACCAGCCTCGACAAGTTCAGCGAGCACGGTGCCGACCGTGAGGATCGGCTCAAGTACCACGCCATGGAGGTGGATCAGATGGGCAGTGAGATCTCACTGAAATTCGGTCGTCCGATCCGGGATGGCGAACGCTCACTGTTCCTACCGTCCTTGCGCCTGGGCTGGGCCGCTGACTGGGGCACCAGCGGCGGCGATCAGAAGGTGACCTACCGCGAATCCGGCAAGTCCAAGCGCTGGGACGTGAACGGAGGCGATGACCATGCCGCCCTGATCGAACTCGGCCTCGACTACACCACATACAACGTCAACGGCACATCGGTGGGCGTTTATGCCCGCGGCGGTGCGCTGGTTTGGGGTAGTGACCGCGGCACCAGCTGGCAGGTGCAGGGCGGCCTCAGCTTCAAATTCTGAGTTCAACCCCTACCCGAATGTTGGGTAGGGGAGATCACTGGCTTCAAGGTTGAAGGTCATGCGGCAGAAGAAGCCTGATCCGAAAGTCTGGTTGGCAGGGGCATGACCCCAGCAGGTTGCTGCCCCACTGCTGGGGCCTGACGGCACACCGTTTCAACCGCCACCTGAAACGCCTCCGCCACACTCGTGTCCTGGAACAGCCGAGATTTGCGCTGCTGAATTTTTTGCATGATCTCCGCATGGAAGCCGTCATCACTGAGCAGGCGTGAGGAGATGGCGACGTAGTCATCGGCATCCCTGGCGATCAGCTCCGGCAACTCCAGCAGCTCCAACATCGCCACCGTGTGTCGCCCACGCATGAAGGCGGTGGGAAGGGTGACCACAGGACAGTCGAGCGAGAACGACTGCATCGAGCTGTTGCCGCCGTTCCAGTCGATCGTGTCGATGGTGTGGTGGCTGATGGCAAACAGGCCCATGAAGTCGCCATAGTCGAGCCGCGGCAGGATGCGCAGGTGGTTTTCAATCTCCATGCCTCGCTGCTCAAAGTGGGGGCGTAGGCGCGCATAAAGGCGATCGGCAATACCACCATTGCCCATGTGACCCACCAGCACGATGAAGGCATCGGGATGGCGCTTGGCGATCTCGGCGTACGTCCAGTCATTGCGAGGCACGTACTTGAAGGTGCTCTGCAACGAGTTGAGGATCGGCCGGTCTCGGGGAAGGTCGAAGGTCTCAAACAACAGCTGGCCGTCATGAAGGGCCGCCGGCACCTCGTAATTGAGCCCAGTGTTGGGAAGCCGATAGAGCGTTTCGCTGTAGTGGGCCTCGTTGCCCTCCGGTTCCATCCCCTCGCCCGAAAAGTAGTAGTGGATGGTGCGAGAACCGCTGCTGATCGGATGCCCCCAGCCTTGGCCCTGCACCGGAGCCAATTGCAGCACCGAGGTGACCTTGCTGACGGGGTGCATGCCGATGTCGGTGTAAATCAGCAGATCGAGCTTGTCGTCTCGGATCTGCTGCAGCATCGGCTCCGGGTTCTCGGCCTGCAGCGGAAGATGGCGGTACGTGCCCAGTGCGGCAAAGCGCTGGGTCCCCGAATCTTCACTGTCGGCGAGGTTGTAGCTGAAGATCTCGTAATCGGGATTACCGGCGATGCCCTCCAGCCAGCCGAGCGCCCAGATGGCGCCGTTGTGGTTGTGCAGGTGCGGTGAGATCACCCCAACCCGCAGCGGGCTGCTATCAGCAGGGTTCCGTTGGGGCAGCGGCTGCATGAATGCACCCAGACGCGGCCGCAGGATGCGATCGATGATGCCGGAATACAGCTCCTGCAAGGAGCGGTCGTCTTCCATCTGATAGGCCAGATAGAAGTTGGTGAGCGACCAGGCATGGGCATAGAGCAGGTCCCAGACGGGATCCTCACGGCTGATGTCCTTCAGCAAACCGTAGAGCTCATGGGCATCGTCACTCCAGCGTTGCCGTACCTCCCGCATCTCCTCGTCAGAGGCGTAAAGCACAGGCAAAACATGCAGCCGTGCAATCAGTTGCACCCGGCGATCCCCATGGCAGCCATCAGCAATCGCTAAGCCATCGCCGTAGCGATCCAGCTCCATCAGGCAGGCAATCTGGCCCTGCAGGCCCACCGCTTGCCCCATCACGGAGAGGTCGGCGGTCTGTCGCAAACATTCGAACTGCTCAAGGGCCTCGCTGTGGCGTTTTTGTTGAACCAGGGCCTGAGCCAGGTTCTGGCGGGAGGGCTGGAACCCGGCATCCAGAGAAAGCGCCTGGCGGTAACTGGCCATGGCGGCATCGATTTCGCCAATACCGGCCTGCACCAGCCCAAGGTTGTTCCAGGCATCGGGGTAGCTGGGCGCATGCTCCAGGCAGAGGCGGAAGGCTTCAATCGCCTCTGGGATGCGTTTGTGATCCCGCAGCAGATTGGCCAAGCAGAAAGCGGCCTGGGCATAACTGGGTTGATCGCGCAGCAACAGCCGCAATTCGCGTTCGGCCTCCATCGGCTGACCCGCTTCCAACAGCGCAAGGGCCAGGTTGTGACGGCATTCACTGAAGCTCGGATGCACCTCCAGTGCTTCCCGGTACAGACGCAGCCCTTCTGAGGTATTGCCGAGTGCACGGCAGGCATTGCCACCGTTGAACAACACAAACGGTGTGAAAAAGCCAGCGGCTTGAGCAGCCTCAAAGCAACTCAGGGCCAACTGATGACAGCCCACTCCGGCATGGCCGAGACCTTCGATGTAGGCCACTTCGCCTGGATGGGAATGCCCCTCCAGGGCGGCAATCTGATCAAGCACCTCCTGAAAACGGTCCTGGGCCAATGCCTCATAGAGGTGCGCCAGCCCCGCCTCCGGTGCGTTGTGATCCGTCCAAGTTCCCGTTGGTGGCGTCAGCGTTGGGAGTGGGGGTTGGGCCAGGGACTGCTGAGCCATCGCCAGTTGTTGCTGAAGCTCGATCACCTGCTGCTGCAACCCGGCAATCTGCTGATGGCGATCACGCAGTTGCTGAAGCGGATCCACCAGGGCATCACCATCAACGGGCGCCAAGGGCTTCAAGGCAGCACGGCGGCGGCGGGGAAGGCTGTAGCCATAGGCCTCCAAGTCCTGGCCGTACAGCCGATCCAGCAGGGCCAATCCATCTTTGTTGTAGGCGTCCTGCCAGCGACGACTCAAGTGCTGTTGGCATTGCTGGCCGTAGGTTTTCAACTCTTGGTTGATCCGGTCCAGCCGATCGGCCGCCAGCAATGGCTCCAAGCACCTGGGCAGCTCCTGCACCAGCTGGTTGCGATCCAGGCGCAGGTTGAACAGCTCAGCGTCAGCGAGGGTCTGATGCTGCGGAGTGAGATGGCCATCACCCCGCAACAACTCCCAGTGCTCGCCTAGGTGGTTGAGGAAGGCAACAAAGCTGCAGGCCTCTTCAGGGGCCAGCCCGTTGGACGCCTGCACCGACGCATTCAACGGTGCATAAGCGGGATCCATCAGGTGAAGCTTGTCGTGCCAAAACGACAACAACCGCTCTCCGGGATGACGGGTCACCGCCAGGCGAAGGGCATGGGGATCATCTCTCCACTGCTTCTGATCAACCAAAGAGAGTTGAGCCAGAGCCGGCAGGCCATGAACCCAAGGTTGGTGAATCGCCAAAGCCGGCCGGGTTTCACCGAGGGCTGCACCCTCAAAGGGCTCGCCTCCATCGGCGATGACCGCCAATCGTTTGAGCAGGGTTGAAGCCACCTTGGGGAGGGGACAGAGCAACCAGCGGGCACGCTCCACTACCAATGCTGCCTGCGACGTGTTTGCAATCAACACCACCGCAACCCAAAGCAGCCATTACCCCGCCATTAAAGGGCGGTTGAACAAAAAAGGTTGAATTGTTAAGCCACTCAACCTTGATCAGGGATCAAAAAGAGTGCAATTACTTCTGATCAGAAAGACATGATTCTCTCGGGCATTTTTGCCTGTTACAGCCTTAATCCAGCTGAATGCTGGGCTTCGATGAGCGATGAACAGCCCAGAACATGGGCGTTGTGAAACCAATACTGATGAAATCGCTTTAAGACTGCTGGCCAAGCAACAATCTGCTCAACAGGGCTGAAGATCCCCAAAACGCTGCCAACCTTGCCTCATTGACTTCAAATCCCTTGAGACGATTCACCACGCTCGTCCTTGTTCTTGCCGCTTTCACCATTCCAGTACAGGCCCAGAGCGACAGGCAACTCACCAGGCAGTTCAAAGAGGGCTTCGAGCAGGGTTGCAATCAACGCAAAAAATCCGGCGTCGAAAACCAAAGAGGCTATTGCCGTTGCATGGCCAACGCTTACGGCAAGCGCTACAGCGGCCAGGAACTCGCGGCGATCAGCAATTCGATCGCTGTGCTTGGAGACAATGGTCCGACCATTATCAACCTGATGATGGCTCCAGAAACACGGGCATGTTCTGCAAAGTATTGATCCGGGCTGCGCCCTAATCGATCAGCTCAGCGCAGCACTGGGCAAAAGCAACGCTGGGGTTGTCGGCTTTGGTGATCGGCCGGCCGATCACCAGCTGGCTGGCGCCCGCTGCAATCGCCTCGGCGGGACCCATCACCCGGGCCTGATCACCAAAGGCAGCGCCTTTAGGGCGAATGCCAGGAGTCACCAAGGCAAACGGCTCGGGGTGCTGCGCCCGCAACGCCGCGGCCTCCAGGGGAGAACACACACAACCACCAATGCCGGAGATTGCCGACAGCTGCGCCAACGCCGGCACCCGTTCGGCGATGGCCTGGGTGATGGCGAGTTCCCGTTGCAATCGCTGCTCTTCCCAGCTGGTGAGCACCGTCACCGCCAACAGGGTGGGGGCGGGTTGGCCAGCGCCTTGGGCCCCTTCCACCGCCGCGGCCTCGGCTGCCTGCAGCGCTTCGCTGCCAGCGCAGGCATGCACCGTGATCAACTCCGCCCCCAGCGCCGCTGCCCGCCGGCAGGCTCCAGCCATGGTGGCGGGGATGTCGTGAAATTTGAGATCAAGGAACACCCGCAGCCCCTGCGCGCGCAGTTGCTCCACCACCACCGGCCCAGCCTGCACAAACAGCTCCAGGCCCACCTTCACCCAGCGCAGCCCCTTCACCTGAGCGGCAAAGCGCAGTGCCTGCTCGGGTGCCATGCCATCGAGCGCCACGATGATCCGATCGGCAGGATGCAGGTTCTCCATCAAGCAACAAGCCTCCGAAAAGTTTTCTTACCCAGCTGCAACACCTTGCCCTCCAGTTCCGCCGCTGAGGCGAACTCATGGTTGGGGTCGGTGATCTTTTCACCTTCCAAACGAGCCGCACCGCCCTTGATCTGGCGGCGGGCCTCACTGCTGCTGGCGCAAATCCCCACGGCACTAAGCAGATAGAACGCCTTGGCCGGAAAGTTCACCTCTGCCAGGGAGGCCTCGGGCACATCCGCGCCGGCATCACCGCTTCCTCCCACCAGGGTGGCGGCATCGCTCTGGGCCTTGGAGGCAGCCTCCGGACCATGACGGCTGGCGGTCACCGCCAGGGCCATGGCCTTCTGCTTTTCGCGCGGATTTTCCGGTAATGAGGACAGATCAAGGTTGGTCAGCAACGTGACGTAGTCATCGATCGCCCCATCGCCAACCTTCTCCAGCTTGGAGTACATCGAAAGCGGGTCTTCCTCCAGGCCCACCACGTTGCCGAGGCTCTTGCTCATCTTCTGCACCCCGTCGAGACCCACCAGGATCGGCAGCAGTAGGCCGAACTGGGTGCCCTTATCGAAATGGCGCTGCAGATCACGGCCCATGGCGACGTTGAACTTCTGATCCGTGCCGCCCAGCTCCACATCAGCGTTCACCGCCACCGAGTCGTAGCCCTGCAGCAGCGGATAGAGGAATTCATGCAGGGCAATCGGAGTGCCGCTGCCGTAGCGCTTGGAGAAGTCGTCCTTGGCCAGCATCTGGCCCACAGTGCCGGTGCCGAGCAAGCCGATCACTGCCGGCAGGTCCATACCCTCCAACCACTCGGAGTTGTAACGCACCTCCAACCGGCCAGGGGTCTCGAAATCGAGCAGCGCCGTTTCCTTGGGCTGGTCCTGCCCCAACTGGCGCAGGTAGGTGGAGGCGTTAGCGGCCACCTGCTCTTTGCTGAGCTGCACCCGCGTGGCGCTCTTGCCGGTGGGATCCCCGATCCGCGCCGTGAAGTCACCGATGATCAGCACCGCCGTGTGGCCCGCGTCCTGGAAGGCCCGCAACTTGCGGAACAGGATGCTGTGGCCCAGATGAATGTTGCTGCCAGTGGGGTCGATGCCCAGCTTCACCCGCAGCGGCCGACCCTCCTTTTCGGCCTGGGCCAATCGGGCCGCCAGGGCCTGATCCGCATCACTGGGATCCCCGGCCGGGAACAGGTCGGCCATGCCCCGGGACAGCCAATCCGGCAACGACGGGGTGGAGTCCGACATGGGGGAGGCGCATCAAGCGGGCGCTGGCGATCGTACGAGTGCTAGTTCAGCTGGAGGGGGGCTCCTCGATCTGAGCTTTCATCCGCTCGAGGGTGGAGTTCATCTGCTCGAACATCTGCTCGGGGGTGATGCCGAACTGGCTGAGCTGGGTGCGCAGCTGCTCCACAGTCAACTTGGCCTGGAAATCCTCCGAGAGCTCGAAGCGCTTCATGAACACGCGGTAGCGGCCCATCAGCTGCTCCATCGTCTCGATGAATTTCTTCTTGCCCTCTCGATCGAACTTTCCGTACTCACTGCCCAGCTGCATCAGCTGCTGGTAGTCGCTGAACAGGCGCTTGGCTTCGTCCTGAACAATGTCGGAATCGAAGAAGGCCATCGTCGGCGTGAATCACTGCTTCGGCAAAGTTTGCCAAGGATTCGCAAGTGGCAACGGGGGTGATCGCCGCACCTTGCGTTGGCCTGCACTGAAGCCTTTTGTACGGTCTTGCTGACCAGCACCGCCCTCCTGCGGCATCCGATTCATGGTGAGATTCGGGCTGCCTTCAGGATGTGGACTTCACCCCTCAGCTGGCCGCGATGCGTGAGCTTCCTCAACGCCACCGGCCCTTGTTGGAGGGGCGTCGCATCGTGGTCGCCTCCGCCGATCGCGTTTTGATCAGCGGCCTGGTTCATAGCCTCGCTGGCATTGGCTCCCTGGTGGGGGCCGCTAGCACCGAAGCGGAAGCCCTCGCCTGCCTCAGCAGCACGGCCGCTGATCTACTGATCTGCAGCGATCAGCTCGAGCGCGGTCATGGCCCCTCCCTGGTAGCAGCCGCCAAGGCACGCCAACCCTCCCTGCGGTGCCTGATGTTGATTCAGCGCCCGTTGCTGAGCACAATTCACGCCGCAGCCAAGGCGCAATGCGAGGGGCTCTGCAGCCATGAGCGGATCGGCAACGGCGGCCTGCTCAGCGTTCTACGCGCCATGGAGAGCGATGGCAGCCACATGGATCCGGTGATTGCCGGGGTGGCCAACCACGGCCGCGGTTCAGGAAACATCGACCATCCCCTCAGCGACGTGCTGAGCCTGCGGGAAGAAGACGTGCTGCGCGGTCTTTGCAAGGGCCTCAGCAATCAGGAGATTGCCGATCAGCTGCACCTCTCGATTGAAACCACCAAGCACTGCGTCACAGCACTGCTGCGCAAACTCAATGCCAAAAGCCGCACCCAGGCTGTGCTGATCGCATTTCAGCGCAACCTGGTGGATCCACCGCTGCCGATTCCCCGCTGGACCCCTTCGCCCTGAAGGTCCATCCTGAGGCAAGTCCAAGGATCCTGACGCCATGGTCCAACGCGCCGCCACCACAGCCCTGGTGGTTCTCAGCGTCAGCAGCCTCGTTCAACAGGCAAGCTTCGCCGCCAGCGAGCGCACCACAGCTTTGGTCACCATCGCCGAAGCCAATGCCCGCTGCCTGATCGAAACCAAGCAGATGAGACCCGCCCAAGCCCAAGACATCGCCAACCGCTTCTTGCTCAGCAAGGGGGTGAGCGACACCGACCGGGACGAGGTGAAAACCACTCCTGGCTACGACGATCTAATGCGCAGTTACATCGACCAACAGGGGGGTTGCAAGGATCTCGTCCGAAAGCTGCGCTGACGCAGCCCCAGGACCCTCGTTAATGTCGGCCCAACTCTGCTGAGCCGCATGCCCCGCAGCCACTGGTTGGATCCCCTAGCCAGGCGGGTGCTGCAGGCCACAGGGCAGCTGCCGGCGCCAGCCCGTCCACCACAAGCTCTGCCATTACCGATCGCCCCCGAGCCGCCCGCCTGGGTGATGGATGTGAATCGCGCCAGCCGCGATCAGTGGCTGCAACTGCCGGGCTGCAGTCAGGACACAGCCGATCTGCTGGTGCGGCTGCAACAGGGGGGTGTGCAATTCGCCTGCGCCGATGATCTGTTCCGGCTGCTGGAGCTGCCGAGCGATCTGATCAGGCTCTGGACACCCCATCTCCTCTTCCAGTGGCACGGTGATGCTCCACAGCAGCCCCAGGCCGCTCCCCTCGACATCAACAACGCCAGCGCCGATCAGCTGACGCTGCTCGGCTGGCCGGAACAACGACTGGCCAACCTGATGCGGGAGCGCCGACGCGCCGGTTTCAAGAACCTGGCTGATCTGCAGGAGCGACTCTGCCTACCCGCCAGCAGCGTTGAAGCCCTGATCGGCCGGGTGAGTTTCGGCAGCCGACGCGCCGGGCCCAGCCTGCCGCTGCCCTAATGCAGGGGGATCTGTTCTCCACCGGCGCACTGGCCTTCAGCAACGGGCCTGACCTGCCCCTGCAACGGGAGCAGCTGCTCGCGTGGCAGGAGCGTCTGCATGCCCATCAGGCGCCGCTGTTCCGGGGGGAGAGCGCGGGAGCAACCCAGGGGGATCTATTCGGTTCCGACCCCGATGACGCTGCTGCGGCCATCGATCCGCTGGCCCTCACACCCCTGGCGATGAGTTTCTGGCGCTGGCCGGAACCCTCCCACCGCGGAGCAGCGATCTACCTGGTGATGGACAGGCCAACACAGCTGGAGCACCCGCTTCTGCTTTATGTGGGCGAAACCCTGGCCGCCGAGCGCCGCTGGAAAGGCGATCACGACTGCAAGGCCTACCTCGCTGCCTACGGCGAAGCCCTGCAGCGCTGTGAGCTCAGCGCTCAGCTGAGCATCCGCTTCAGCTGCGATGTGCCCCGGGCCACCCGGGCCCGGCGAGCCTTGGAACAACAGCTGATCCAACGCTGGTGGCCGCCTTTCAACAAGGAAACCCGCCAACGCTGGGCCACCCCCTTCACCGCAGAGCTCTAAGGCCGAAGCCAACACGCGGGATCGCTACGCTCGTCCTTTGTTGATGCGTCCACCCATGCGCTTCTCCCTGTCCTCCACCGGCCTGCAGGAGTGGAACGGCGATGTGCTGGCGGTGGGGCTGCCCCAGGGCGATGTCGATGCCACGGCAACAGCCCTGGAACAACGCTTTACCGGCATCACCGATGCCCTCAAGCAGCAGGAGTTCAAAGGCAAGCCTGGGGACCAGCTGGTGATCACGCCACTGGGCGGGGGCCCGCAGCGCCTGGTGGTGCTGGGCCTGGGCGAGAGCGATGGAATCGATACCGACCACCTGCGCGCCGCCGCCGCCCGGGCTGCCAAAGCCGCCATCGGCTGTGAGGGCAACCTCGGCCTGCACTTGCCCTGGACAGGAACCGATGCAACAGAAGCAGCCCGCATTTGCGCTGAAGCGGTACGGCTCTGCCTCTACAAAGACCAGCGCTTCCGCAAGGAACCGGACCCGCGCCGGATCCCCGATGCCCTGGAGCTGATCGACCTCGACCCCGCCGCCGCCAGCGGC
Organism: Synechococcus sp. MU1617; assembly: GCF_020514235.1. Classification (NCBI taxonomy): domain Bacteria; kingdom Bacillati; phylum Cyanobacteriota; class Cyanophyceae; order Synechococcales; family Synechococcaceae; genus Synechococcus; species Synechococcus sp. MU1617. Next base: position 180,263 of record NZ_VTLB01000003.1, on the reverse strand, counting down.
TTTACGGCAGTCAATGCCACATGCGCCGGTGTGGAACTGGCCCGAGAGCTGGTGGCTGCCCCCCCGAACGTGGTCACCCCTGCAGCCCTCGCAGACACGGCCGCTGGCATGGCTCGAGACCATGGCCTTGAGCTCAAGGTGCTCGAGCGCAGCGACTGTGAAGCCAAGGGTATGGGCGCCTTCCTAGCCGTCAGCCAGGGCTCTGATCTGCCCCCCAAGTTCATCCACCTGATCTATCGCCCCGAGGGCGAAGTGAAACGCCGCGTTGCCCTGGTGGGCAAAGGCCTCACCTTCGATTCCGGCGGTTACAACCTCAAGGTGGGCGCAGCCCAGATCGACATGATGAAGTTCGACATGGGCGGCAGTGCCGCTGTTCTCGGTGCCATGCGCAGCATCGCTGAACTGAAGCCTGCCGGCGTTGAGGTTCACATGGTGGTGGCCTCCTGCGAAAACATGGTGAATGGCTCCGCCGTCCACCCCGGAGACATCGTCACGGCCGCCAACGGCATGACGATTGAGATCAACAACACCGACGCCGAAGGCCGCCTCACCCTCGCCGATGCGCTGCTCTACGCCTGCGAGCAGAAGCCCGATGCCGTGGTGGATCTGGCCACCCTCACCGGAGCCTGCGTCATTGCCCTGGGTGATGAGATGGCCGGGCTGTGGTCCAACAATGACGACCTAGCGGAGGCCCTCGATGCCGCTGCTCAGACGGGTGGGGAAGGCCTCTGGCGCATGCCACTGCGGCAGTCCTACAGGGATGGATTGAAGTCGTTGCTAGCCGATATGAAGAACACCGGCCCGCGGCCAGGCGGTTCGATCACAGCCGCCCTGTTCCTCAAGGAGTTCGTGGCCAAAGACACCGCCTGGGCCCACATCGACATCGCCGGACCGGTCTGGAGTGACAAGGGCAAAGGGGTCAATCCCGCTGGAGCCACCGGCTACGGCGTGCGCACCCTGGTGAACTGGGTGCTGGCCCAGTCATGAGCCGCTCCCCGGTGCGCTGGTACATCAAGGCCCAATTGGGGGTACTTCTGCTCCCGGTAGGGCTTTGCCTGTTCGGCGAAGCGGTGAGCCGCAAGGTGGTTCAGATGCTGGGCAAGGATGGAGGCCCCTGGTTCTGGTACGGCACCCTCAGCCTGATCTGCATCAACGCCGGAATCGGCCTGATGATCGACAGCGGGCTGACCCGTGGTTTTCCAGGGCGACGTCAGGGCTGATCGGGACGCGCCCAATCAGGATGCAACCGCTTGCAATTCAAGGGAACGGTCGGGTGTTTCAAGCGCATGGATCTGCCACCTTGCTCGCTCGGAGCAAGTTTCCAACACCCGATCGAGATCATCCGACGCATGCTTCGGCGACGCGTAGGGACCGATATGACGGGTGCCAAGACCATCCTTAATGGTCAGCAAATACATACAACCCTCCTCTCACCGCCAGATCGTAAGCATGGCTTCCACCTTGGTCGATGGCTGGAAACCCGTCTGTTCACTGAGAACTTGCTGAATCATTCAGGTCGCCGCGCTTAATCTTTTCAACAGGTTGAGTGTTGGTTTCTTAAGGAATTCGACCGGATTTGATCAGGTAACGGCCGGCTCGCCCCCCTGGAGCGAGACCTCGTATCACTCCAGGGGTATTGGGCTCAGTTGACGTCAGTCACAGCCGCTGAAGCAGCAGACCTGCCTGACATTTCGCGCAGAGAACCCGCAGCGCAGAGGGTCGAGAGCGCGATCGCGACCAGGGCGGCGCTGTTGATCAACTTGAGCGCGACAGGCAGATGGGTGTTAATCATCTCGCGGACATTTGCCATGGGGAAAGTTCACAGTGAACATGTTCATGGTGCAACCCTTGTCAACGCAACGGGACCGTCCGCAGAGGACGACTCCTTTTTCTTGGGTCCCTCACACCAAAACCGTTTTGTCGTGATGGCGACGACCAGCCACGGGAGTCCAGGCCATCCTGCGGAGGCTTCTTTCGGTGAAGGGGCAACGCGTCGAACGCGGGGGTGCCTAGGGAACACCCCCCTTTTTTTTGGCATCAGGCCACAAGGACAAGGGCGATGTTGAGAATCGCCAGCCCCACCAAGAACACCGCCGCCAACAACGCGGCTTCTGGGAAGAACTTGGCAATCACAAATCCCACCCCAAGAAACACCGAGGAGATCACGATGGCGGTGAGGTCCGTTCCCACTGGCGGGCTTTGACTGTTTCGCGCACACAATGACGAAATCCCGCTTGGATCGTGGTCGGCCATCCACCAAGCGGCCCAATAAAAAACCCCCGCCAATGGCAGGGGCAAGGCCTGAAAGAAGCTTCGGCCTACTTGGTGTAGGAGACGCCTCGATAGGTCAGGGTGGGGTGCACGTCGCGCGCGACCTCCTCCCGACAGGTGTTGTAGTGCTCGCGTCGGTAGGTCAGCTCAACGCAGGCTTTGGGTGCTGATACCGCTGCTGCGTAGGCGTGACCTCGATAAAGAAGTGCCGTCATTGGAAGTTCCTCGAAGAAATCCAAGTCCCCGTTCCGTGGCTTGGAGCGTCTGCGCCCCTCTAAAGGGGTGAACGTTCTGTAGCAACTGCTACACAGCCTTTATAGGACAACCGTCAACCCCGCGTTATTGACGCGGACACATACGGCCCCTTGATCAACGCTCTTCACGGACGAGCGCACTGGCCGGCCATCCATCCATCGACCAGATCACATCAGAAATCGCATCGGCATTGATCCACGTGATGACGCCCGTGTCCACATCAGCCACCTGAAACAGAGACGGGAGCCTGGGGTGACGCGCACTCCCCTCACAGAAGATCACCTGCCCCATCCACCAATCCCCTTGATCGAGCTGGTCTCCACCAACGATCACAAAGTGCCCTGGGCGGACATGGAGGAATGGAGCTTCCGCCTTCACCGCGAGATCGCTGTGATCAATAGACATACGCCGCCCATGAATAGTACTCCTGTACTCATAGCCATAGCGGTCCAGGTTTGGCAACCCGTGGATCGCGCTGGCGTCTTGGTGCGGGTGTGTTGCCAGACACTGACGTAAGCACTTTTGCTCCCTGGACGTAGGCCCACGGGCGTCTAGGTTTCGTCAGTCTTCAGATCTGTAGGTCCACTTTCGATCGCACTAGGCCCTGAGCCTGCCGCTGTCGAGAACGCCAATCGATGACTGACCGCACTCTCAGCATTTCCGATGCACTGCGCGAAGCGCAGCTGCAGCGCCTGGAAGCTTCCTTGGCCTGCAAAACGGCATCCAAGCCTCAGGCCACAACACAGCCAGCCAAAGACAACGACAAGGACGCCAAAGCAAGCGACTGATCGCAACAGTCCTCACGCATTCCTTGATCAGATCGGCATATTGAGGGTCATCCGGCACTTGCCGGTGTCCTCAAGTGCTGTGCTGTGGAGTCACTGCTCTCGATCCTGCTGGGTTTCGCGCTCGCGTGGGCGATCACACGGGTGATCATCTGGCTGAGCGACCGTGCGCGCACCCGGGGGCGCTCTGCCGAGGATTGAGGCTGCCATCCTTTAGGCATGGACCGATCTCCTGCCGAAAAAGAGCTCAACCGCATTGAACGTGAGCTGGATGCGAACAACCAACCTGGAGGGGAACCACCTGTGAAGCGAGGCGGTGGTCAGGGTGGTGGAGGACAGACAGGGAAGTCAGGCAACAGATCGCTGGATGCCGTGCTTGTCACGGCGCTGTTGCTGTTCGTTGTCTCAGCCGTACTGGTGTTCGCAGACCGGCTCAGCTCGACTCAACGCATGCAACTGACAGCTGGTTCCGTTGGAGGAGCTGTTGGCCTGTTGCTCGGCTATGGCGTCGGAAGGCTGAGGCCTTAAGGCCACCGGAACTGAGCTCTAATTCCCCCAGGCGTTACCGGAACGAGCGTTGTCCCCCCAGACGGTGTCGAGCCTGCGATCACGACCGCAGCTGAACCGGTAAAAGTTGTATTTGACGGCGTTGTTCTCCGCGTAGTTCTGGTGGTAACCCTCGGCGGGCCAGAAGCGAGCCGCCGGCCTGAGCTCCACCTTCAAAGCAGACCGGGATTGCCCGAGCTCGCGGGCCGCCGCCTCAGCACTGGCCTCAGCGGCCTGAGCCTGGACGGGATCGGCCGTGAAAATCACCGGCCGATAGGAGTCGCCGCGGTCACAGAACTGACCGCCGCCGTCCAGAGGATCCACATTGCGCCAGTAGCTGCGCAACAGCTCCGCATAGCTGATCAGATCCGAGTCAAAACGCACCTGCACCGCTTCCTGGTGACCTGTGGTCTCACTGCTCACCTGCCGGTACGTGGGGCGCTCCAGCTGCCCGCCGCTGTAGCCGCTCACGGCCTCCCGCACCCCCGGCAGATCCTCCAGGTCGTGCTCCAGACACCAGAAACAGCCACCGGCAAAGACCGCCGTCTGCAACTCAGCCATGGCCTGTTGGGGCCAGCTAAGCAGCATCAGGCAGGTGAACAGCAGCAGCAGCGTTCGTTTCATCCGAGCACCTGATCAAAGATGGCCTTGGCCGCCCGCTCGGTTACTCCAGGAGCACCAAGGGTGGCCCGCAGCCGCTCATAGCCTTCCAGCATGGCGTGGCGCTCAGGGGTGGCGGTCAACAGAGGAAGAGCCCTCTCCACCAGGGCTTCGGCGGTGAGTTCGTCCTGCAGCAGCTCCGGCACCAACCGCTGCTTGAGCAACAGATTCACCGGCGAGATGTGATCAACCTGGAAGCGCAGCACGTGGCGGGCAACCCAGGCCGTGAGTCGGCTCACGCGGTACCCCACCACCTGGGGCACCCCCTGCAGGGCCAGTTCCAGATTCACCGTGCCGGATTTACCCAAAGCGAGATCCGCGGCCGCACAGAAGGTGGTCTTCAGCCCATCGGCTTCAGCGGCGGGAATCACCCGGCTCTGGCGCACGCCGGCCTCCTGCAGCGCTGCAGCCAAGGGCGCTTCGAACTGCGCAAGCCCAGCGGGCAGAAGCACCTGAAGATCAGGGTGGCTTTGCTGCAACAGGGCCGCCGCCTGGGCCAACGGTGGCATCAGGTAGCGCAACTCCTGGGGCCGCGAGGCTGGCAACAGCAGCAGCACCGGCGCCTCAGGATCCAGACCCAGTTGGCGGCGGGCGCTGGCGCGATCGGGCAGGTTCTGGAAGCTGTCCAACAGGGGATGGCCCACCCAGCTCACATCCGCACCACGGGCGGCATAGAACTCGGCCTCCGCCGGGAAGATCGCCAGGATCTTGTCGGTGAACCCAAGAAGACGGGTGGTGCTGCCATCGCCAAAGCGCCAGGCCCACTCCTGGGGGGCGATGTAGTAAGTGATCGGCAGATCGGGCCGCTGTCTCCGCAGCCGTGTGCCCAGACGCACATTGGCCCCGACGTAGTCAATCAACACGACCCCATCAAGGGGCCGGGCCTTCAGCAGCGCATCCACCCGGGCCTGCAGCCGCAGCGTGGGAAGAATCAATGGGACGGCCTCCCACAGGCCAATCGCCCCCATCGGAGCGGTGTCGGCGATCAACACCGCACCCGCCGCCTCCATGCGCGGGCCTCCCAGGGCCAGCACCTCAAGCTCCAGCCCCCGTCGGTCCGCCTCCAACCGCAGGGCGCGAATCAACAGGCTGCCCTGCAGATCACCGGAGACCTCTCCAGTGCTGATCAGCAGCCGAACCATCAGCGCCCCTGCACAGGCATCGGCCCACGTCGGTCCTGCGCAGTGGAGGCTTCAAGGAACCGGCAAAAGTGTTCAGCCGCCGGCAGCAACGGCTGGCTGCGGGCCCGCTGAAGCGCGTCGGCAATCACCAGGTCAGAGCGATACATCAGGGTCCAGACCTCCTGAAGTTGCTTGAGTTCAGCGCCATCGTGATTGGCAGACAGGCCACTGCGCCGCAGCCCCACACGGTTCAGACCCCGCACCCGGCCCGGATGGCCTTCCACCAGGCAATAGGGGGGAACATCTCGGTCGACGCGGGTCATGCCGCCCACCATCGCCATCCCGCCGATGTGAACGAACTGGTGAATTCCCAAACAGCCACCAATCACCGCACGGTCTTCGATCACCACGTGGCCCGCCACCTGAATGGCATTGGACATCACGATGTTGTTGCCCAAATCGCAGTTGTGCCCCAGATGGCAATAGGCCATCAGCAGGTTGCCGTTGCCGATGCGGGTCACCTCACCCTCTTCGGTAGCACGATTGATCGTCACGCATTCCCGCAGCGTGTTTCCATCACCGATCAACACCTCGGTGTTGGCACCGCGGTACTTGAGATCCTGCGGCGGAAGACCCAGGCAAGCACCCGGGAACACCTTGTTGTCACGACCAAGAGTCAGCCGTCCGTCCAAAACGGCATGGGGACCGATCCAGGTGTTCTCTCCGATCACCACCTCGGGGCCGACCACCGCACCAGGGCCGATCACCACGCCGGCAGCCAGCTCGGCCTTTGGGTCCACCACCGCCATGGGGTGAATCTGCTGTGACGCCGTTTGCTGCGACATCACGCTCAGTCCACCAGGGAGAACATCAATTCACCGGAACAGGCCAAATCGCCGTCCACTGTGGCCTCAGCCTTGACCTTGCCGAAGCGTTTGCGCTTGAGGCTGAGCAGTTCACAGCGGATCACCAGCTGATCTCCAGGAACCACAGGGCGCCGGAAGCGTACCCCGTCAATGCCAGCAAAAACGAACAGTCCCTTCGGCAGATCGGGCATCTGGGTCACGATCAGACCACCTACCTGCGCCATCGCCTCGACAATCAGCACCCCTGGCATCAGCGGACGCTCGGGGAAATGCCCCTGGAACTGGGGCTCGTTCATGGTCACGTTCTTGATTGCCGTGGCCGAAACCCCGGGCTCATGGGCGATGACCCGATCCACCAGAGCGAAGGGGTAACGGTGCGGGAGCAAACCGGCGATCTGCTCGCTGGTGAGCACGACATCTGGGGTGGTGGATTCAGTCACAAAGCGGCTGCGAGATCGGTGTGAAGACCATGGGATCCCTTGTACACAAGAACTTGTGCCTGGGGAAAACCGACGAGTGCCAGGTCGCCGATTAGGTCCAAGAGCTTATGGCGCACCGGTTCATCCTCGAACCGCAGCGGTGGATTCATCCACTGATCACCGTCACAGACCAGGGCATTGTCCAGGGCTCCGCCCTGGATCAAACCGGCAGCACGCAGCTGCTCCACCTGCTCCCGGAAACCAAAGGTGCGTGCCGGAGCGATCTCATCGACGAAGCGTTGGGGCGTGAGCTCCAAGGCGAACTGCTGACGGCCGATGGCCGCCTGCGGAAAATCGATGATGCCCACAACACCAAAGCGATCCGACGGGGTGGCGGTGATCACACTGTTGCCGCGGGTGCGCAGCAGGGGTTTCTCCAACCGCGGAGGAGCCGGCCTTGGTGTCGCTGCAGGGGCCAAACCAGCTGCGGAGATGGCCTCAACCCAGCCCAGGGCTGAACCATCCAGCAAAGGAACTTCATGGCCGCTGAGACCGATCTCCACATGGCTGAGCCCACAACCAGCCAGGGCCGCCAGCAGATGTTCAACGGTGGCCACCGTGCTGGAGCCCAGATCCAAGGTTGTACATAACGGGCTGTCGCGCACCTGATCCGGCCGTAGCTGGATCGGCTGCTCCATCCCCGGCAAACGCATGTGAAACCCAGGCTGATCGGTCGGCCGCAGCTCCACCGTGGACTCAGCTCCACTGTGGAGGCCGACGCCAGAGCGTGATGTCTCCGCCGCCAGTGTCCAGGCAGCGGAGTAGTCCTGAGGCCAGCTGTTCACTAGAACTTCCAGCCCACGCCCAGGTTGAAGCGGTAATCGGATGTGAAGTCTTTGGTGGCCACCTCGACGCGGATTGGACCAACCGGCGTGGTCACGATCACGCCGGTACCGAGAGAAACACCGGAGCCGTCCTTACCCAAGAGCAAACCAGGCTTACCGGGCACATCCTTTTGGGTACCGAAATCGGTGCCGGCGTCCATGAACACCTCGCCAGAGAAGATGCTGATCAGCGGGAAGCGGTACTCGATCGTGAGTTCGCTGAAGGCCTTGGACACTGCAAGATCGCAGTCGTACCAACCCCGAATCGAGTTGGATCCACCCATGCAGAACGCCTCGTACGGAGGCGCTTCGCCCATGATCGCGCCACCCTTGATCTGCACACCGATGGCCTGGGGGCAATCGGCCTGCTCACCGGGCTTGGGACGGCAGCCCTTGTGGATCTTCAGCCAATCCACGGGGAAGAACTGGGTGTAACTCGCCCTTAGCCGGTTGAAGGTGGGAGAGTCGTTATTGATGCCGAGGAACTGCTCGGTTCCGGCGGTGAAGAAGTTGCCGCTGGTGGGATTACGGGGGTTATTGAAGTTGTTGTAAGTGGTGGCGAAACGCACCCCCACCAGGTTGTTGGTGTCGGCGCAGTTGTACGACACGCAAATGACGTCGTCGTTGTTGACCTTGCCCTTGCGCAATTTGTTGTTGGACACGCCATAGGGCCTCGTATCACCAGCAAAGTTGATCGGCCGCACTTCAGCGAACGACATACCTGCCAGCACATTCCACTTGCTGTCCTTATACGGATCACCACCGTTCAGGGGCCGGGAGAAGGAGAAGTTGCCGCCGATCTTGCGCAGCACCACCGTGTCGCCCTCGTAGTCGAACCAACTGCGGTTGGGGTAATCGCTGTCGGCCTTGTTCACCTCACCCGGAGCCTTATCTCCATCGGTGAACCCGTAACTGCGGCCGGTCTCATAAGCCTTGTTGGAGCCGTTGTCGACATAGTCCTTCGCCGTGCGGATGTTGCCGTTGTCTTCGCTTTGGAAGACCTGGGGCACCTGCTGGCTCAAGAAGACCGAAGTGCGGAAGCTGGTGCGGTGCTTGTCGCCGTAGATCCAGGGATCCGTGAAGTTGAGGTTGGCCAATCCGCCGTATTGGCCATAGGTGATGTTGGTGCCCAGATTCCAAGCACGACCAAAAAGATTGCTTTCCTGCAGCTGCACCTGGCCAAACACACCCTGGCTTTGGCTGTAGCCGAGACCGCCAGAGAGCTGACCGGTGGACTGCTCAACGATGCCCAGCACGATCACCACATCGCCGGGCATTTCTGGCACAGGCCGCAGAGTGACCTTCACATCACTGAACAGCTGGGTGCCGTACAGCCGCTTGATATCACGCTCCAACTGGTTGCGGTTGAACGGATCGCCGGGCTGAATCGAAACCTCCCGGGTGATCACCCACTCCCTGGTTTTGCCACGGATGGGATTGCCGTTCTCATCGGTGTCATCACCCTCTTTGGTGAGGAATTTGACCTCAACACCAGACACGCTGCCCTGGAGCAATTTCAGCGTGACCACACCCTCAGGGCTGACCCGTTCTGGACCGGACACCCGAGCCAGGGAATAGCCCTGATCGGCCACTGAGGATTGCAGGGCCTTCATCCGCTGCTGCAGATCGTTGAGGTTCAGCGTGCGGCCGTAATCGGAGGCAAACGTCTCCTCAATCACCTCATCCGAAAGGAGATCCTCATCGTCGCCGCTGATCTCCACAGCACTCAGCGGAGGAAAGGGCTCCACTTGAACAACCACTTGAACCCCGAGCGGTCCGTTTTGGGGAACGATCCGCACATCAGAGAACCAACCCGTGGCCTGAATGCCATTCAGATCGTTCTGGAGCTCCTCGCGGGTGACACGCATCCCCGGACGCACCTGCATGGCGTCGTAAGTGGAGATCTGAAGACGTTCTTCTTCCGGGTGCCCATCGATGCCCTCAATCAACACCTCGGAGATCAGCACCCGAGGCTGTTCCACCACGGTGTCTTCCACCACGACCTCTTCCGCCTCTACGGATTGGTTCGCAGGCGCGGCCTCCTGAGCCATCACGGGCGGAGCCACCAGGGGGATCCCGAGCATCAGACCCAGAACCGTGTGACGAACAGCAACCGAGGAGCGGCGGGACGAACGGCGGGTCATCTAGACGCAGGCTGGGCCGAAGCCACAAAAACGTGCGCTGACCTTACAGGCAGTTGCTGGGATTGGGGCAGCTGCCTTGGACCCGTTTAAGGACCTCCCCGTAGGCCTCCATCACCCCACCGAGATCCTTACGGAAGCGGTCCTTATCCAAAATCCGGTCCTCAACGTTGCTACTGCGGCGATCCCAGAGCCTGCAGGTGTCAGGGCTGATCTCATCGGCGAGCAGGAGTGTTCCATCCGATGCAAGCCCCAACTCCAGCTTGAAATCCACCAGTTGCAGATCAAGTCCCTCAAAGAACGGCAGCAGCACCGCATTCACCCGGCGGGCCAGTTGTTCAATCGCTGACAGTCGAGCAGGGTCCGCCACCCCCAGCAGCTGCACGCGCGCCTCAGTCAGCAGCGGATCGCCAAGTGAATCGTCCTTGTAGTAGAGATCCAACAGGGCGGGTTCGATGGCTGTGCCCTCCGCGATCGGCGTCTGCCGGCACAGCGATCCGGTGGCGGTGTTCCTGAGAACCACCTCCAGGGGAATGATCTCCACCCGACGTACCAGCATCCAAGTCTCCCCGGCCAGACCGCAGTAATGGGTCGGCACCCCCTCACGCTCAAGCAGCTCGAACAACCGCGCTGAGATCTGGCAATTCAGCCGACCTTTATCGTCCAGCTGGGCTTTCTTCTGGGCATTGAAAGCGGTGGCGTCGTTCTTGAACTCCACCAACACCCGGTCGGGATCCGTGCTGGCGAACACCCGCTTGGCCTTGCCTTCGTAGAGCAACTCTCCGTGATCGGGCGTCATGGCGACGGTGCAACGGCTGACGGTCTTACATCAGCATGGCCTCCAGGATGCCGGGGAGAACGCAGCAGGGGATCGGGCTCGGCCTCAGGATTCAGTTGCTGAAGCGCATAGCGGTCATTCAGAACACTGGCGAGCCGCTGCATCCGCTGACGCGGGCGCTCGCCATCGCCACCAGCCGCTAACTGCAGCTGGAGCTGTTGATGGAGCAGGTCCATGGCCAGTCCCCAGGCCTCCGCTGCCGCCGCTTGATCCAAAGCGGTTTCCAGCAGTTGATCCGCCTGCTCGAACTGATCCGCATCCAGCCATTGCGCCGCCCGCGCCAGTCGTTTCGCCCCCTGCAGACCTTTCAGGTCCCCCAGCAGCTGCACCTCCACAGCCACAGCGTTGCGGCCTAAGGCCGCTTCATGGAAAGCCAACTGATCCAGCCCATTTCCCTGATCCGGCAACGGCTGATCAGGAAATAAAGGCGCGTCAAGGGCGATCAAGTTGCCATCCACCAAACGGCGCAGCGCCAAAACCGCCTGGCGGTGATCCAGGGCGGCGGCGGCAGCCCGCCAGCGCAACACCAACCACTGCCTCCGTTCATCGCCAACCAGCGGGACATACCGGTTCAGCACCACCGCCGCGGCTTCGGGGGCTCCGCAGCTCATCAGAGCTTCGGCGTTCGCCAGCACCAGCTCCAACGAATCGATGACCGGATGCAGCGCTAGAAGCCGATCGCGCAAGGCCTGGCGACGGCCATCGGAGTTGGCGATGCGGGGGTCGAGACAGGCCTGCTCCGCCGCGGCCACATCCATGGAGGCCAGCGCGCTCTGAAAGGGTTCCTCGCGCATCACCTGGGGATCAGGGGCTGCCGTGACAGCAGCCAGAAGGGTGAGGGCGAAGGGGAAAAGAGGGGTCCCCATGGCGGGCTGCGGTCTACAAAGGAAAACCTACGAGGCCCAAACCGTTCCTCCCACAACCATGGCCATGTCGTCCACCCGTCCCAACACGCTGCCCGCCCTCCAACGTGCCCTCGTCGTCGGTGGCGGCGGCAGGGAACAGGCCCTGGCCTGGGCCCTGGGCCGTTGTCCGGGCCTGGACACGGTTTGGATCACCCCTGGCAACGGTGGCGCTGAAGGCAGCACCCTGGCGGTGGGCGAAACCGATAGCGCTGGGTTGATTGCGCTTTGCCAGCAGAACGCCGTCGACCTGGTGGTTGTGGGTCCGGAAGCTCCTCTGGCCGCTGGCATCGCCGATGCCCTGCGTGATGCGGGCTTTGCCGTGTTCGGCCCTGGAGCAGAGGGTGCCCAGTTGGAGGCGAGCAAAGCCTGGGCCAAGCAGCTGATGCAAGAGGCGGGGGTCCCCACGGCTGGCCACTGGGCGGTAACCAATGAAGCCGAAGCTCTGGCGGTGTTGCGGGAAGTCCAACGTCCTCTAGTGGTCAAAGCCGATGGCTTGGCCGCCGGCAAGGGCGTCACGGTGGCGGACACCGTGGAGGAATCGGAAACCGCCATCCGCGAAGCCTTTGAAGGGCGTTTCGGTGCTGCGGGCTCCCAGCTGGTGCTGGAGGAGCGGATGGAGGGGCCTGAAGTGTCGGTGTTCGCTCTCTGCGATGGGGAGCGGATGGTGCTGTTACCACCGGCGCAGGACCACAAACGACTTAAGGACGGCGATCGCGGTCCCAACACCGGCGGCATGGGCGCCTATGCCCCCGCCCCACTTCTGGATGCCGAGGGTCTGGAGGAGGTGCGCCGCATCGTGCTCGAGCCCACCCTCAAGGCCCTGCGCCAACGCGGCATTGATTACCGCGGCGTGATCTATGCCGGCCTGATGATCACGGCCGATGGCCCTCAGGTGATCGAGTTCAACTGTCGCTTCGGCGATCCCGAATGCCAGACGTTGATGCCTCTGCTCGGCCCTGAGATCGGCGCCGTGCTGCAGGCCTGTGCAATGGGCCGCCTCGATCTGGCCCCGCAACTGAGCATTGCCGAACGCTGCAGTGCCTGCGTTGTGGCGGCTGCAGAGGGCTACCCGGAGGCTCCTCGCAAGGGTGATGCGATTCGCATCGCCCTTGCCCCCAGCCCAGACCATCAGCTGTTTCATGCCGGCACCCGCCGCAACAGCTCCGGCGAACTGCTCACCGCAGGGGGCCGGGTGCTGGCCGTCGTCGCCCAAGGCGATGACTTCGATGCAGCCTTTTCCGGGGCCTACAACGGCCTCAATCAGCTGGATTACGCCGGAATCACCTACCGTCGAGACATCGGCCATCAGGTGCGCTCGGGAGGATGAGCAGCGGCAGCGGAGCAGCGATCGCTGATTGGGCACTTCCCCCCAATGGCAAACCGCCGGGGGAAGACCAGAACCTCTGGGACCGCATCACCGCCTGGTGGGCGGAGTTCACCCTTCAGACCAAGCTGCTGGCGATTGCCACACTTGTGGTGAGCCTGATGATGACGGGCATCACCTTCTTCGCGCTGAACGGAATCCAGCGCGATGCCGTGATGAACGACACGCGCTACGCCAGGGATCTGGGCTTGCTGCTAGCCGGCAACGTCACCGAGCTGGTGGCGCAGGGGCAGGACCGTGAGCTGGCCAACGTCGCCGAAAAGTTCTGGCGCTCCAGCCGCAGCGTCCGCTACATCTTCTTTGCCGATCCCGAAGGCGTCGTCTATCTGGGAATCCCCATCAGCGCCACCCCCAGCAGTGGCGATGGCGAGCTCCGTCTCAACCGACGGCTGGAACTGCCCGATGAGCTGCGTCGACGCCCCCAGAACCCCCTGGTGCGGCAACATCTCACGCCCCAGGGTGCTGTCACCGATGTGTTCGTCCCCCTGATCCGGGGGGGGCAGTACTACGGCGTTCTCGGCCTCGGGGTGAACCCGAATGAAACCGCCCTGGCCAGTGCCGCCCTCACCCGGGAGGTGACCGTGGCTGTGTTCATCTCAATCTGGGTGTTGGTGATCCTGGGCGCGGTGTTCAATGCCCTCACCATCACCCGACCGGTGAAGGAACTGCTGCGGGGGGTGCGCTCCGTCGCCTCCGGCAACTTCGGCGCCCGGGTTGACCTGCCGGTGGGCGGAGAACTGGGGGAATTGCTCACCGGCTTCAACGCCATGGCCTCCCAGCTCGAGGCATATGACGAAGCCAACATCGAGGAGCTCACGGCCGCGCAAGTGAAGCAGCAGTCGTTGATCGCCACCATGGCCGATGGCGCCATGCTGCTCGACGCCGACGGCCGCATCGTGCTGGCCAATCCAACGGCGCGGCGCCTGTTCCGCTGGGAAGGGCGCAGCTTGGAAGGCCAGGAGCTGGTGGGGGAACTGCCTGAACTGTTGGCGATCGAGCTGCACAGCCCCCTCGATGCCCTGCTCGGTGGCGGCTCAGATAGTGAAGACCTTCGCTGCAGCGTGGGGGAACCAGCCCGCACACTGCGCATTGTTCTGCAGGCCGTGCGTGATGCCAGTGGTGAAACCCTCAAAGGCATCGCCGTCACCATCCAGGACCTCACACGGGAGGTGGAGCTGAATGCAGCCCAGAGCCGTTTCATCAGCAACGTCTCCCATGAACTGCGCACGCCGCTGTTCAACATCAAGAGCTACGTCGAAACCCTGCATGACCTCGGCGACCAGCTCAGCCCCGATGAGCAGAAAGAGTTTCTTGGAGTTGCCAACGATGAAACCGATCGGCTCACCCGGCTGGTGAACGATGTGCTGGATCTCTCCAGGCTGGAGTCGGGTCGAACCCTGCAGTTCGAACCGATCAGCATGCGACCAGCGATGGAACAGACCCTGCGCACTTACCGGCTGAATGCGGAAGAGCGCCAGGTGGAACTGGTTCTCGATGCGCCCGAAGATCTGCCTGACGTGTTGGGCAACTGGGACCTGCTGCTCCAAGTGCTCGACAACCTGATGGGCAATGCCCTCAAGTTCAGCCGACCCGGTGGTCCCCTGGCGCTGCGGGCCTATCCCTGGCCCGACACATGTTCGGTGGAGGGGACAGCGATCACGGGAAGTGACGGACCCACCTGCGCCCTCACCTCACCGCTGCCCAAGTTGAGGGTGGAGATCGCCGACACGGGCTGCGGGATCAGTAACTCCGATCAGGAACGCATCTTCGATCGTTTCTTCCGAGTGGAAAATGCCGTTCACACGGAAGTGGGCACCGGACTGGGGCTCTCGATCGTGCGGGGCATCCTCGAGAAGCACGGTGCACAAGTACAAATGGTGAGCGAGCCCGAGATCGGCACCACTTTCTGGTTTGAGCTTCCGCTAGCAGAAGCCGACAAGGATGAGCTGCAACTGCAGGCGGAACGACGCAGCCGCAATGCCATCGCAGAGTCCGCAGAGCTCTAGGTCAGTCCTCGGTGGAAACACCGCGGGCAATTCGCGACAACTCGCTGCGCTCATCGGTGGTCACCCGATGGGGCACACCGGAAATGATCCGCTCAAAGTTGGAGAAGGAATCCTTGATCTGCGGACCATTGCCCGTAATCACAAATTCGCGGATGCCCTTGTCGTGCCAGGAGCCACGCATCTTGAACACGTTCAAGGCTCGGGCCATCTCCCCGCGGATCTCCACGTACTGCAGCAGCAGGATCGTGTCGGTGATGGTGGAGATATGGGAGTCGGTGATCGAGTGGCTGCCCATGAACTCCTCGGAAGTGTTCGTGAAGAAACCAGCGATCTCCTCCTGCTTGGCGTAACCGGTCACACCGATCACGAACTGTCGGAAGGCGTTGTGGCTCACACCACGAGCCAGGGCAGAGAGGGAGTCGATCGCCATCCGCGAGGGCTTGAATTGGCTGATCTCCGTCTTGATGATCTGCAGGTGATCTTCAAGGCCCGTTGATTCGGGGTAAGCGCAGATGATCTTGAGCAGACCGTCCTGCTCCATCTGCTCGAAGTCGATGCCCCAGCTGGTGCCGTTCCGCAGTAGCTGGGCTCGCGATTCCTCATAGGCAAACAGGATCGCTCGTTCCTTGTTGCGGCAGGCATCTTCGATGAATTTGGAGACGAGCATCGTCTTGCCTGTTCCTGTGGCTCCGGTGGCGAGGATGATCGAATCCTTGAAGAAACCACCACCACACATGTCGTCCAGACGGGGCACACCAGAGCTCACCCGCACGTTGGACGATCGCTGAGTTAGGCGCATGGCCCCCAGCGGGAAGATGCTGATGCCGTGGGTCCCCATGGTGAAAGGGAACTCGCCCTTCATGTGGGTGGTGCCCCGCAGCTTGAGGATTTCAACAGTGCGCCGACGCCGCTCTCCCTCGAGCACGTTGCGAAGGATCACCACGTTGTCGGAAACAAATTCTTCAACGCCGTAACGGGCAATCGGGCCGTACTCGTCGATGCGCTCGGTGGTCATCACCGTGGTGACGCCAATTTCCTTGAGCCGGGCGATCAAGCGGAAAATCTCACGACGCACCACAAAGACTGCGTCGTATTGCTGGAACACCGCCGTGATCGAATCAATGGCGACGCGCTTGGCCTTGTACTTGCGGATGGCGTAGTTAATCCGCTCGATCAGACCCGAGAGATCAAAGCTGCCAGCCACGTCCTGGCCGTCGGGATCTGGCGAGGCATCAAGGATGAATAACTTGTCCTGCTCGACCATCTCCTGCAGGTTCCAGCCGAAACTGGCGGAGTTGCGCAGGATGTCTAGGGGCGATTCCTCGAAGGTGACGAAGATGCCGGGTTCGTCGAAATCCTTGATGCCGTTGTGGAGGAAGTGCAGCGAGAACACCGTCTTTCCGGTGCCGGACGTGCCGCTGATCAGCGTGCTGCGGCCGATCGGTAGGCCGCCCTGGCACACATCATCAAAGCCCTCGATCCCCGTCGGGAGCTTTTGCACCTGCATCTGAGGCTGACCGCTGGTCGGAGGGAACTGCATAGCAAAGACCTATGACTTGACGGTAGAGAGCAGGAAACAAACCATGCTTGAGAGCACCATGTCGCTTAAGGATCCGACGTGATCGTCGTGTCGGTCTCCTCATCGACAGCGTCGATGACACTCGAGTTGAGGGCCGTGTCGGACAGCTCGTCGTAGAGAAGATCGAGACCGATCAAAACCCGTTCCCGATCCGAGAGATCACCAATGATGCGGCGCACCGGCGGGGGAAGAATCTTGGACAACGTTGGCGTTGCCAAAATTTTGTCCTCCTCCGCCAATTGGGGATTTTTCAACACATCAATCACCTTCAGGGCATAGACGCCCCGAAATTCGGTTTCAAGGATGTTGCGCAAGGTTTTCAGCGCCCGCATCGAGTTGGGCGTGTTGCCCGCCACGTAGAGCTTGAGGATGTAGGTCTTGCGGGGACTCATGACGACTCCTCCGAGGCATCGAGCTGATCCATCGGGCGACGTACACGGCTGGAGGCCGTGCCCGATAGAGGAAAGTCCGGCGGAATGGAACGCCGGTACATCTCACACAGATGGGCCATTACGTCGAGAAGCGCAAGGCGGTAATCCTGAAGAAAGTCATGTTTGTGGCCCTCCAAACTCAGTTGTTTCCAGAATTCATCGATCAGATCCACGTGGATCTCAACGGTGCGGGTGATCGGCAGATCACTGAAAAAAGCGGTGTTCACAAAGCTTTCCAAGGCCTGATTGGCAGCGGCCGGATCGCTGAAATAACTCGCCAGCAGGTCCCGATAGGTACGTTGGAGGGACAGCAGCAGATCCCGGCGTTCCTCGGGGGGCAAGCTGCCCAGGAAGCGGGATGGATCTCGCTTGTAAAAGACCCCTAGATAGCCAAGCCGTTCCTGAAGGCGTTGGGAGAGGTTGCTGACGGCGCGGGATGAAGAGCTGCTGTCGTCCTGACGTCCATCGGCGCGGCCTTGGCGCAGAAAGCGAGAAATCGCCGCGTCCACGTTGTATCCCAGCTGGGCCAGCTGGTCGTCGGGCAGATGCAACTCCTCAGGGTGGTAGTCCACCTGCCCCTTCAGATCCCCAACGATCACGGCGGGGAAGAGCAGACCCGCCGCCAGTAATTGCTCCTTGGCCTCAGCATCAAGCAGGCTCTGCTCGAGCACCACAGCGTCAAAATCCTCCTGCCTGGGGCCGAGAACAGACGCCAGGGTCTCCCCAGGATCGACAGTCAGTACAACAGACTCGTAGCGGTTGGCCGGCAGCCATGGGCGGCAGGCCTCCACCAAAGCTGGGCTGGCCAGCACGAGAGCAACAGTGAGGGCCGGCCTGGCCATCCGTACATCCGCAACGTCGAAACATCTGAATCTTGACGATGGGGCGCGTCAGAGACGAAGATCTTTGTTTGTCTTTCGATTGCGGGTCAGGCCTAAATCGGTTCGCCGAGCCTGAACGCGTCTTTTCACCTTATGGCCGACACCAAACCAGCCGCGGAACAGAGCGGGACCTACGCCATCGTTGAGGCGTCGGGCACCCAGATCTGGCTGCAGCCCAACCGCTATTACGACATCGATCGGCTTCAGGCCGAGGTGGACGACACCATCAAGCTTGAGAACGTTCTCCTGGTGAAGGACGGCAAGGGCACCACCCTCGGCCAGCCCTACGTCAAAGACGCCACCGTGTCGCTCAAGGTGATGGCCCATCGCCGCGGCCCCAAGGTGATCGTTTACAAGATGCGCCCAAAAAAGAAAACCCGCCGCAAGAATGGTCACCGGCAGGAACTCACCCGGGTGATGGTTGAGTCCATCTCCGTGGGCGGCAAGGCCATCAGCTGACCTCCCCCCCTCGCTCCATCAACCGCCCCACCAGCATCTCTTCTCATGGCACATAAAAAAGGCACAGGCTCAACCCGTAACGGCCGCGACTCGAACGCCAAACGCCTGGGTGTGAAGGCCTACGGCGGCGAAACCGTCACCGCCGGATCCATCCTGATCCGCCAGCGCGGCACCTCCGTTCTGCCCGGCGTCAATGTCGGCAAAGGCAAGGACGACACCCTGTTTGCTCTGACCGATGGGATCGTGAAGTTCGAATCGATCCGCCGCGGCCTGCGCAACCGCAAGCGCATCAACATCACAGCAGCGATCTGAGTTTCGAGGCCAACACCAATCCAAAGCCCCGGTGCCAGCTGGCACCGGGGCTTTTTTGTTGGCAGCTTTTGTTGTCGCAGCCTCAGGAACGCCGGTACAGCCGGGCCGTGATCAACAGGGGGTGAAACACCTCCAGGAACTGGACCTGCAGGGTGCGGAAAAACCCATCCACCAGGGCCGGATCATCGAAATGGAAGGGGTACTCGCCCTGATGCCCTTTGAAGAAGTACCAGTTCAGAAGAGCGATGGCCCCGGGGGCCATCCGCTGGTGAAACTCCAGCAACTGCGCCGAGGGATCCGGCAGGTGTTCCAGCACATCGAGGCAGACCACCGCATCGAAACGCACATCGCCCGTGCTGCTGAGGTCGCGATGGACCGAGAGCTTGTCCGCCAGCCCCAGGCTTTGCGCCCGTTGCTGAACAAAAGCCTGGTTGTGGGGATTGAGATCAACAAACCAGACGTGATCGACCCCCGGCAGCGCCGCAGCCGAGAGGGCATGGGTGCCGATGCCACCACCGAAATCCAGCACCTGGCCCTGCACCGCCATGCCCTGAAGCCGCAGCGTGTCCGCGATGTAGTCCGCACTGGAGAGATGCCAGGCCGCCAGCTCCAGCAGGTGCCCCGTTCCCACCGTGTCCTCATAGAAGGCGGTGGCGTCCTCCGGCCGGAACGCACCCGGGTGCAAGTCCGCCAGGTCGTCGGTGCTGCTGGGCAGACGCTGCTCGAGCTGTTCCAGCGTCAGGTCGAGATAACGGCTGAGGTGTTGCTTGATGCCCAAACCGTCCGCCAGGAAAGCGGAGACGTCCACATCCGTGCTGCTGCGGAGCTGGGGCATGGATGGGCTTCAGGGCGCGGCCAACCTACGCAGCCGCCGGAATGCAACAGTCAGGGCATCCCGCTCCAGCTCCGGTGAACGGCCCCTTCGGCTTCGTGGTGATCGACAAGCCCGCAGGCCTCACCTCCCATGCCTGCGTCAGCCGCCTGCGCCGCAGCTACGGCCTCAAGCGCGTGGGCCATGGTGGCACCCTCGACCCTGCCGTCACCGGGGTTCTCCCCATCGCCCTGGGGCCGGCCACCCGATTGCTGCCCTACCTCCCCGGGGAGAAGACCTACACCGGTGTGGTCCAACTGGGCAGGCGCACCAGCACTGACGACCTGGAAGGAGAGCTGCTGGAGCAGCAGGACTGGCCTTCCCTCAATGAGGCCGAGGTCAACAGCAGCCTGGACGCGTTCCGTGGCGCGATTGAGCAGCGTCCGCCACAGGTCTCCGCCGTCCATGTGGATGGCGAACGGGCCCATGCCAGGGCCCGGCGCGGTGAAGCCATGGACCTTCCGCCGCGGGCCGTCACCGTGCACCGGCTGGAGTTGTTGCACTGGGATGCGGCCCAGGGGCAGCTGAGCCTCGAGGTGCACTGCTCCGCTGGCACCTACATCCGCTCGATTGCCCGGGATCTGGGGGCCAGCATCGGCTGTGGAGGCTGTCTGGCCTCGCTGCGCCGCACCCAGGCCCTGGGGTTCCATGCACACCAGGCCCATCCGCTGCCGGAACGAGATGCTGCGCCGCCCGATCCCCTGTCCCCGCTTGTGGCCCTGGGGGCCCTGCCCCGGCGTGATCTCAGCGAAGCCGAACAGAACGACTGGCGCTGTGGCCGTCGCATCGCGATGGATCCCGGTGCTGGAGAGGCGGTGGTGGTGTGCAACGCGGATGGGAGCATGGCCGGCATCGGCCACCGCGAGAGCGAAGGTCTGTTGCGACCCAAGGTGGTGTTCGATGCAGCAGGCTGAAACCACCCTGTCGGTCTGTACTCTCCGAGCGCATCCCGCCCTGCCCTGACGCGATGGCTGGCCACAGCAAATGGTCCCAGATCAAACGCACCAAGGCCGTCATCGACGCCAAAAGAGGTGCGGTGTTCACCCGGCTGGGGCGAGAAATCATGGTGGCGGCCCGTGCCGGAGCCGATCCCGCCGGGAATTTTCAGTTGCGGACGGCCATCAGCAAAGCCCGCGCCGCTGGAGTTCCCGCTTCCAACATCGATCGCGCCATCGCCAAAGGTTCAGGACAGGCGGGTGATGGAGCTCAACTGGAGGAGGTGCGATACGAGGGCTATGGCCCCAACGGAATGGCAGTGCTGGTGGAGGCGCTCACCGACAACCGCAACCGCACCGCTGCAGATCTACGACTGGCCTTCAGCAAGAACGGGGGAAACCTTGGGGAAAACGGCTGCGTGGCCTATCTGTTTGAGCACCGCAGCGAAGTGATCCTGAACGCCGGCCCCGAGGACGAGGAACGGCTGCTGGAAAGCCTCCTGGAGCTGGACGCCGATGGCTATGAGCTCTTGGACGGGGCTGTGATGGTGCATGGTCCATTCGAGACCTTGGAGAGCCTTCAGGACGGCTTGCGCTGTGCTGACTGGGATGTGCGGGAGTGGGGCCATCACTGGTCCGCCCAGACCAGCGTTTCGGTAAGTGATCCCGACATCGCCCGCAGCTGCCTGAAACTGCTGGACGCCCTCGAAGGGCTCGACGATGTGCGCAGCGTCAGCGCCAACCTCGATCTCGCCGACGGGATGGAGCTCGACTGAGCCTCCTTGAAGTTTGTCGTCAGCAAATCCGCACCAAAGCTTGTGCCCCTGAGCCCAGGGCAATGCCAGCGCTAGGCCGAAGGCATCCCTTCTTGAGGATCGCCATGTCCATGAAACAGCTGGAGACGTTCATGTCGCGGGTGCAGAGCAACGACTCCCTACGCGATGAGGTGCAGCGCTGCGGCAAGGACAACTCCTGCGTGGTCAAGGTCGGCGCCAA
The DNA here is from genome assembly GCF_020514235.1 of Synechococcus sp. MU1617. Classification (NCBI taxonomy): domain Bacteria; kingdom Bacillati; phylum Cyanobacteriota; class Cyanophyceae; order Synechococcales; family Synechococcaceae; genus Synechococcus; species Synechococcus sp. MU1617. The sequence goes on along the minus strand of NZ_VTLB01000003.1, from coordinate 158,718 downwards.
ACACGGCCACAAGTTCTCCCCATCACACCTGAGCCGCTGGCAAAAGGAACACTGAAGACCCGACACAACCGGCGGCGGGATTCCTCAGGGGGGGCCGGCCGCCTCCTCCCCCGTTCCATCGGGTTGCTGACGAATCAGCCGGGCCAGCATCTCCAACTTGGCGTTCTCCGATTCCGAGGCACGGGTTGCCATCCAGGCACTGGCTGCCTTCTGCTGGGCCAACTGCTGTACCAAAGCCAAGGCCATCTCGCGCAACTGCTCCAGGTCCTGGCAGTCCTGAATGAAGCGCGTCCAGCGTTCCGCCTCAAAACTCTGCTCAAGGCGCCGTTCCACGGGGTCGATACTCATCGCCACTGCTTTAGGCCGTTCAAGCTAAAGCCGCTGCATCGCACCAGAGCCAGACATTTGGATGGGTCAGCAGCCAGCTGGCGGGCAGCGCAGGATCCGGCTCGCTTAAAGCCAGCAGCCGCTTGAGGATGCCGGCCTTGGCAGCGCCGGTCACCACAAGATGAATTTCAGCGGCCTCGAGGATCTCCCAGAGGCCCAGGGTGATGGCCCGCTGGGGAACAGCCTCAACGCGACCATCGAAGAGCACCGCGTTCTGCTGCCGGGTCGCAGAGGTCAGCTCCACCTCATGGCAGTGCTGATCAGGAGGGCAAGGCGGCTCATTGAAACCCACATGACCATTGCTGCCGAGCCCCAGAAGCTGCAGGCCGATGCCCCCACAACCGCTGAGCTGCTCGCCGTAACGCCGCGCAGCAGCCGCTCCGTCAGCGGCAGTGCTGTCGGGAAGATGCACCGCTGAGGCGGGCAAGCCCAACGGTGCAGCCAGGTGGTGGGTCATGTAGGCCCGGTAGCCCCGGGGATCTTCCGCCGAGAGTCCGAGGTATTCGTCCAGGTTGAAACTGCACCATCGGCCGCGCAGGGCCTCCAGCTCATCGGCAGACCAGGACAGCAGCCGTTCGACCAGGGTGCGATACAGCGGCTCCATCGTGCGGCCGGTAGCCAGACCCAAGGGCTTCAAGGGATCCGGCCCCTGCCAACTGCGCAGATGTCGCTCCAGATGGGCCGCCAGCACAGCGCAGAGATCCGTGTCACTGGAATGGCGTTGCAGATGACAGGGAAACCGTGCCAAAAGGCGAAATCGGCATGTCTCTCCAGAGTGGCTCCGTTGGGGGCTTCAGCGCCAGCGATGGGTCGTGGTGCGGCCGGTAGGGAATGACCTCAGCCCCGCGGTAGTAGTGCTGAAGAATCGAGCGGAAGTCGGCACCCTGCTCCGCCAGACCGTGGGCTCCCCACTGACTCATGCCAACGCCATGGCCATAGCCCTGGCCCTTCACCAACAGCTGAAGGCCGCCCGCGGACCAACGACGCACCGAGGTCTTACTGACCAGCAACGGCGGAGGGGCCGCCAACAGGGGCGGGCGTCCTCCCCTCTGGCGGGCCACCGATGCCGTGATCCGATCGATGCGGGAGCCACCACTGGCGGCTGCGTTCACCCGCCGCACATGACGCTCAACAGGGGAGCGCTGCCTCCCCGTCACCATTTCAAAGTTAACCAGAGTGCTTTTGAGACCCAACCGCTTGCGCAGCTCGCTGCCGCTGAGCACCAGTGACCCGCCAGGGCCGCGCACGCGGGCCTGGCGGACGCGACCGCTGCCTGAACGACTCAGCACCTCAACGGCCTGGAGCCCACCGGTTTCGGGCAGCCGCTGACGTAGCCCAGCCGGATCAAACCATTGTTCCCAGCGGTGCACCGGGCTGTGCTGGTCATGGTCGGGGACGCTGACCAGATAGGGATACTGACGGCGCCAGACCATCCCGCTCGCCTCGGTCACCCCACCAGAACTGCTGTGAAAGACAGCATCGATCAAGCGACCACCGTGCACGAGCACCAGCGAACGGGTGCTGGCCACCGCCTTCCGGGTGCTCGGGGTTTCCGACTCCACGCCGCGGTATACCTGACTCGCCACCGTGGCCTTCACATCCCAGGCACCACCGCGGCTGCGTTGTTTCAGGGCATACGTGCGGGCCGCCACTGCCTGAGCCTGCAGGGCGGCCAGAGGCCAGCGGTGGGGCATTTCGCTGCCGACAACACTGGCCAGATAGGTCTCGACGCCCAGGCTGTTGACCACCCGCAAACTCCCGCCTCGGCCACTGATGCGCAGCACACCGCGGTACCGACGGGACCCGAGCCAGATGCCCCGTGGGTCGTCGTTTTGCACCGTCACCAGGGTGCTGGGGGCCAGCAGCATCGATCGGCCATCCACACTGGCGCTCAGGCGGGTTCCACGGAGGCTGAGCTGCAGCCGCTGCGGCCGTCGCACGCCGCCAGGGAGTCCCTGCACCCGCAGCGGCTGTGCTCCATCGGAGCGCAGGCTGACCTGGTTGTTCTCCAGCAGCAACACGCGCATCTGCGGCTCGCGGCCGCGGGCCAGCGCCATCGGCGATGGAGCGATCACAGCGACGAGCACCAGCCCGACGGCAACGAAGGCGCGGCGCACGCTGGAGATCGAAGGGCGTCCCAGTGTGCCGCCTGTTCCTGGGTTCAGCCAGATGGCAGCATGAGCCCTGAGGAGCACCGGCCTTGCAGGTCACTTTTCTCGGCACGAGTTCTGGGGTGCCCACCCGGGCCCGCAACGTTTCAGCCGTGGCTCTGCGCTTGCCGCAGCGCTCGGAGATGTGGCTGTTCGACTGCGGCGAGGGCACCCAACATCAGTTTTTGCGCAGTGATCTGCGGCTGTCGCAGCTGCGCCGTGTGTTCATCACCCACATGCATGGCGACCATGTGTTCGGCCTGCCAGGACTCCTCGCCAGCCTCGGACTCGCCGGCAGCAGCCCCGCAGGGGTGGATCTCTACGGGCCGGACCCGTTGGAGAGCTACCTCAGCGGTGTGCTGCGTACAAGCTCCACCCGCATCGGCTATCCCCTCACCGTCCACCGGGTCAGGGATGCAGCTGAGCAGGGCACGCTGCTGTTCGAGGACGACGACTTCACGGTGCGCTGCACCCCACTCACCCACCGTGTGCCGGCCTACGCCTATCGCATCGAACAGAAGCCCCTGGCCGGTCGCTTCGACATTGAGAAAGCACGGGAACTGAACATCCCGCCCGGGCCTATCTACGCCCAGTTGAAGCGGGGTGAAACGGTGACCCTTGAGGACGGTCGCAGCATCGACGGCACCAGCCTCTGCGGCGAGGAACGGCCCGGTGTGAGCGTCGTCTATTGCACCGACACCGTGTTCTGCGAGGCGGCCGTGGAGCTTGCCCGTGGGGCGGACCTGCTGATCCACGAATCCACCTTTGCCCATGGAGAGGCGGAGATGGCGTTCCAGAAACAGCACTCCACCAGCACCATGGCTGCCCAGACGGCCGCTGAAGCCGGTGTGGGGCAACTGGTGCTGACCCACCTCAGCCCGCGCTACGTACCAGGCAACCCAGTAACGCCCCAAGACCTATTGGACGAGGCCAAGGCGATCTTCCCAAACACGCTGCTGGCCAAAGACTTCCTGAGCATTGACGTCAAACCACGCTGCAACAGTTCGTGATCCGGCCTCAGAGGGTCACTTCCCCGTGATACAAGAGCTTGGTGCGGTGAATGCGTCACACCCCCTTACCTTCATGGCCTCTGTGTTCTCTTCCTTGCGACGGTCCCTGAAGGGCCTTCTGGTCCTCATCCCGGTGCTGATCGGTTTGGCCGTTATCTCTCCGGCTCAGGCGGCCCAGTGGGACGCTGAGACCCTGACGGTTCCGGCAGATCCCTCCGGCACAGAGGTGACCTTCAGCGATCGCGAAATCGATGCTGGCCGCAAGGTGTTCAACACCAGCTGCGGCACCTGCCACGCCGGTGGCATCACCAAGACCAACCAAAACGTGGGGTTGGATCCTGAGACCCTGGCCTTGGCCACCCCGGCCCGCGACAACGTCGAGGCCCTGGTCGATTACATGAAAGACCCCACCTCCTATGACGGTGAGTACAGCATTGCTGACCTGCACCCGAGCATGCGCGACGCTGAGCTCTACCCCGCCATGCGCGACCTCGATGATGAGGATCTGCGCCTGATGGCCGGCTACATCCTGGTGTCGCCCAAAGTTCAGGGCAGTGCCTGGGGTGGCGGCAAGATCTACTTCTGATCAGCTCCTGCTGATCAATCCTCAACTGATCGAAATTGTTTGTCCCCGGCGGCCTCAGGTCGTCGGGGCTTTTTGTTGGGGACTGACCTGCTCAGGTGCCATGGAATTGGGATGGCGGCTGTACCACCACTCCTGCAGATCCCGGCTGAAGCGAACGGAGAACAGGGTCAGCACCGTGGGCGTGGGTCGTCCACCCGGCTGCAGCAGTTCCACCGCGTAGGAAGGGCAGCGCCGGGCCGCCAGATCAGGCACAAACCGCCGTCCGATCCGTCGCCAGCTCGGCTCTTTGCTGCGCCAGGCCAGGCGACAGCAGGGCCAGGGCAGTTCTTCGCGATCGAACAACCGGCAACAGGGACCGATGACACGAAAGCTGTACTGACCACCGGGGCTGGTGTGAATGCTGCCGGGCTCCAGAAGATCGTCGACTTCGGGGCGGCTCACGGCAGGAGAGAACAAGGGACACGCATGGAAGACGACCAGACCAAAAAAAACCACCCCCGAAGGGGTGGCAGAGGACACGTCCAGTTGAAGGACAGAGGCTCAATAGAGCTCTTCTTCGGCGTGGGTCTTGATGGTGCAGTCGCTGGTGGGATAAGCGACGCAGGTCAGCACGAAACCAGCTTCGATCTGGTCGTCGTCCAGGAAGCTCTGGTCGGACTGATCGACAGTGCCAGCGGTGATCTTGCCGGCGCAGGTGGAGCAAGCGCCAGCACGGCAGGAGTAGGGGAGGTCGATGCCCTGCTCTTCAGCAGCGTCGAGGATGTACTGGTCGTCAGGTACTTCGATGGTCTTGTTCAGACCTTCGCTCTCGGAGACCAGGGTGACCTTGTAGGAAGCCATGATTGATGAATGCGTACAGGGTTCCGGACAATCCGGTCCTGCAGAACGCCACATTTTTACTGCAAATAGGTGCTCAACCTGACGATTCCTGGGCCACAGGGGAGGAGGACCAATCGGAGACCCCACTCTGATAAGCCTGGCTTATGGAGTTAGGCCTGTCGGCGGCGGATCTCCAGCAGCCCCCAGCGGCCCTGTTCCGCTTCAGCGGTGACCATCCAGCCCAATCCCCCCAGGACCTGCTTCAGGCGCGGAGCCTGATCCACCAGAAGCCCGCTGAGCAGAGCGCGCCCATCGGGCTGAAGCAGCCCCTCGAAACCCGGGGAGAGGGCTTCAATCACCGGAGCAAGGATGTTGCAGAGGAGTAGATCAGCGCGGCGGGGGGCGAGCAGCTCACTCAGTGTCTCCACAGAGCCAAGAGCCACCTGCAGCTCAGCCTCCGATCGGTCGTTGAGGCCGCGGTTGTCGGTCGTGGCACGCACCGCCAGGGAATCGGTGTCAGCGGCCACCACTGCCTCCGCCCCCAAGCCCAGCGCAGCAAGGCCCAGCACCCCGCTGCCGCACCCCAGATCGGCCACGAGCGACGCCACCGGAGGCGACTGCTCCAAAGCTTCCAGGCAGAGCCGGGTGGTGGGGTGGCTTCCTGTGCCAAATGCACTACCCGGGTCCATCTTGATCACCAGCCGGTCGTCATGTTCTGGCGGAACCTCCAGCCAGGCCGGCAGGATCAACAGCCCAGCACCGACAGGATCGGCCTGCCAGTGCTGCTTCCAGCTCAGGCTCCAATCCTCATCGGCCACATCGTCCCAATGCCCATCGGGCAGGCTGAGACCAAAGGGCTCCGCCAGCGGCTGCAGACTGGCAATCAGCTCCCGCCGCTGCGGCTCCGGCCACTCCGGCTTCGGGAGCCAGACCAACAGCGTCTTGCGGTCTGGCGTTTCAGGCGCATGCTGCACCGCATGGCGATGCAGCCCTAGATCCGTCAGCTTCCACACCAGCGATTCCTCCAGCTCTGGAGGACACGGGAGTGTGAGACGACACCACATCAGAGCGTGACCGGGTGTGCTTCCTGGATGCCCTCGATGGCCGTGATCGTCTGCAGCAGATCTGCTGGGATCGGATCATCGATGCTGAGCACCATCACCGCATCACCGCGCACGATCTTGCGGCCCACCTGCATGGAGGCGATGTTGACGTTGTGTTCGCCCAGCAGAGAACCCAGGTGGCCAATGATGCCAGGCATGTCCCGGTGTCTGGTGAACAGCATGTGGCTACTGGGCGTCACATTGACCGGGAAGGCATCAATGCTGGTGATGCGCAGATCGCCATCGGCAAAGACAGCTCCGGTCACACTGCGACTGCCCTGATCGCCGCGGGTGGTGATTTGAAGCGAGCCGCCGGCGAAGTCACGGCTGCTCTCATCTTTCACCTCCAGCACCTGAATGCCGCGGGCCTTGGCCTCCAAAGAGGCATTCACAAAGTTGATGCTGTCGCCGAGGCCAGCACTCAGCAGCCCCTTCAGAGCTGCGATCACCAGAGGCTGGGAGGGATGGCTGGCGAATTCACCCTGCAACCGCAGTTCCATCTCCTTCACATGACCGCCGGCCAGCTGACTGACCAGCAAACCCACGGTCTCGGCGAGCTGGAGATGGGGCTTGAGCCGCTCCATGATCTCGGCGCTGAGACCGGGGATGTTGACCGCACTGCGGGCCGGCAGACCCAGCAGCACGTCACGAATCTGCTCCGCCACATCGATCGCCACATTCTCCTGGGCCTCTTCCGTTGATGCCCCGAGGTGGGGCGTCAGCACCAGACCACGCTCCACCGCCCGCAGGGGGGAGTCTTCCGCCAGAGGCTCACTTGCGTACACATCAAGGCCCGCCCCAGCGATGACACCGTTATCGATGGCTTCAGCGATCGCGGCCTCATCCACCACGCCGCCACGGGCGCAGTTCACGATCCGCGCCGTGGGCTTCATCGTGCGCAACAGCTCGGCATTCACCAGGTTCTCGGTGTCCTTGGTGCGCGGGATATGCAGGGTGACGTAGTCGGCGGTGCGGAACAGCTCATCCAGCTCCAGAAGCTTCACCTGCATCTGTTGGGCGCGATCAGTTGCGATGAACGGGTCATAGGCGATCACCTCCATGCCCATGGCCTGGGCGACACGGGCGACATGGGAACCGATCTTGCCGAGACCAACCACCCCCAGTGTCTTCTTGTAGAGCTCGTTGCCGACGTACTTCTTGCGGTCCCACTTGCCGGCCCGCATGCCGCCATGGGCCTGGGGAATGTGCCGAGAGAGGGTCAGCATCATGGCCAGAGCGTGCTCCGCTGCAGCAATGGTGTTGCCCTCGGGAGAATTCACCACCAGCACACCCCGCTGGGTTGCAGCAGGGACGTCAACATTGTCGACGCCGACGCCCGCACGGCCAATAATCTTGAGCCGGCTCGCCGCCGCGATCACCGCTGCGGTCACCTGGGTACCGGAACGGATCATCAATCCGTCGTACTCACCGATAATCCCGATCAGCTCCTCCTCTGAGAGGCCGGTGCGCTGATCCACCTGCGCCACTTGGCCAAGGAGGTCGATCCCGGCCTGGTCGATCGGATCGGAGACAAGAACTTTCGTCATCGAAAGGCGCAGAACTGCCGCGGTGAACTGTAGAGATCGACATCCACCACCCCCTCCAGTTCGAAGCACAGGGTTCAGAATTCAACGCATTGGATCTGAATGCCCCATGCCCGTCTGTGTGATGGTGATGGCCGACGCCCCTGCGGCGGAAGGCCTAACCCAGCGGCTCCGGGACACCGATCTGCCGTTGCTGAAGTGCCTGACGATCCCCCCTGATGGGGATGCCATCGACAAAGTCGCACTGCTGAACCCCAACCTGACCCGCCAACAGCGGCAGCGGGGCATGGCCCGCTGGCTGATGCCGTTTGGTTTCCTCGCTGGGGTCACTTTCACCAAGATCACCACCCTCACCACCTTCGCCAGCTTTGGCCCCTGGGGTGAAACTCTGATCGGCGGCCTGCTGGGCATGGGCTCCGGCCTGATGGGGAGCTACGCCGCAGCCGCCAGCGTGGATTCAGACAACGATGCAGGCGTGCGGATCCTGCGCAACCGCCGCGACGAAGGACGCTGGCTGGTGCTGCTGGAAACCCCCAATGGGATCGAAGCCCCCTGGCAGGTGATTCAAAAGTCGCGGCCACAGCAAGTGGTTCGCCTCGACGACCTGTGATGCTCCCTCGGGAGACTCTGCTGGCAGGGGCCCAGAACCGGGAAGGCCTGACGGTGCTGCTCGATCTGGCGGAGCAGGTTCTGCGCACATGGCAACCGTCCTGGAGTCCCTTCCTCAGCGCGCCACTGCGGGAGGAAGCCTTGGCTCGACTGGGCAGCCTCAGTGAATTGACCTGGATGAGTGATGGCGGCTATCCAGGCGCCGAACGCCACCGGCTGCTCTGCCACCGTCGGGATGACAGCCCCGATTCAGAGCCCCCCGTTCAAGGCCTGCTGATGGAGGGTAATTTCCTCTTCGACCCTCTCTCCCCTGACGACCTGCGCGAAGCGTTGCAGGCCATGGGGGTCGAAGCAGACAGCATCGGCGATCTCTGGGTGCGGGGCGATCGCGGCGGGCAAGGGATCTGCACCCCCAGCGCTGCCGAAGCCCTGCATGGCCGCCTGGGTGCCGTGCGCGAGGTGGAGATTCGCTGCGAATCCCGTCCTTTGGAGCAGTTGCAGCACCCTGTGCAACGCAGCATTCGCACCCTGCAAACGGTAGAGGCCTCCTGTCGCCTGGATGCGATTGCATCGGCAGGATTCGGCCTGTCCCGAGCCAAGATCGTGACCCACGTCAAAGCAGGGCGTCTACGGCTCAATTGGGGCAACGTGCGTCAAGCCAGCCGTGAACTCGTGGTTGGCGACCGGCTGCAGCTGCAGGATCGCGGCTCTGTGGAGGTGCTTTCGCTCACCCACACCAAACGTGAGCGCTGGCGCGTTGAACTGCGCCGCAGCTGAGTTGAGCCCCCCGCCAGCTGCTACTGTTCAGCCTCGGTCGGTGAAATCACAAGATTTCAACTTGATCGATGGTCGGGCGATTAGCTCAGGGGTAGAGCACTACATTGACATTGTAGGAGTCACTGGTTCAAATCCAGTATCGCCCACTTTCCCAGTTGGGACTGCGTTCTCGGACTTCAGACCTTGCGATGACACGCACGATTGTCGTTGGCATGGGTCGCTCAGGATTAGGGGCTGCTCGTTTGCTCAAGCAGCAAAATCGCGATGTTGTTGTTTTTGAACGGGGCGATAACGAAACCCTCCAACACACGTCGAAAACACTCACCGAAGAGGGTATTCAGGTGGTCCTGGGGCAGCCCCTGACCCTGGAGAGCTTTGACGCCTGGCGAGACAACCTGGGCGCTGTGGTGATCGGCCCTGGAATTCCTTGGGATCACCCAACCCTGATCCAACTGCGATCCGAAGGCGTCCAAGTGCGCGGCGAGATGGATCTGGCCTGGGATGCCCTTCAGCAGATCCCCTGGATCGGGATCACAGGAACCAACGGCAAAACCACGGTCACGCATCTGCTCAGCCACGTGTTGGAGGCCTCAGGCCTCATGGCACCGATGGGGGGGAACATGGGCCAGTCCGCGGCTGAACTGGCCTACCAGATCGCCTCAGGTGCCGTTCCCCGGCCGGATTGGCTCATCATGGAACTGAGCAGCTACCAGATTGAGGCGGCGCCCGCTGTGGCCCCCAAGATCGGCATCTGGACCACGCTGACCCCCGACCATCTCGAGCGCCACGGCAGCCTGGAGGCCTATCGGGCCATTAAACGTGGGCTGCTCGAACGCTCGGAGTACGCCCTCTTCAATGCCGATGATCCAGACCTACGCCAGCAACGCAGCAGCTGGGACCGCGGCACCTGGGTGAGCAGTGAGGGAGCTCGTCCGGATGGCCAGCCCGCCGACCTCTGGATTGATGAAGAGGGCATGGTGCGCAACAACGCCACCAGATTGTTTGCGGCTGATGCCCTGGCGATGCCGGGCCGCCACAACCGCCAAAACCTCTTGCTGGTGACCGCTGCTGCCTTGGAGGTCGGCCTCTCCCCCCAGCAGATCGCCGACGCCTTGCGCACGTTTCCGGGCGTGCCGCACCGCCTTGAACACCTGGGCACTTTGGCGGGAGCAAGAGTGTTCAACGACAGCAAAGCCACCAATTACGACGCAGCTGAGGTTGGCTTGCGGGCCGTGCAGGAGCCCGTCGTGGCGCTGGCCGGGGGGCAGACCAAACAGGGCGATGCCAGTGGATGGCTGAAGCAGCTGCACACCAAGGCCTGCTGCCTGATCCTGTTCGGTGCGGGGGCCAACGAGCTGGCCAGCCTCGCCAAAGCTGCTGGATACCCAGGAGAACTGCTGCAGTGCCTGGAGCTCGAAAGCGCCGTCAGCCTGGCTGCAACGGCCGTGCAGCGGCATCAGGCCTCGTCGCTGCTGCTGTCACCGGCCTGCGCAAGCTTTGATCAGTACCCGGATTTTGAGGCCAGAGGGGAGCACTTCCGCTCCCTGATCCAACCCCTGCTGGACGTCGCCTGAGACCAAACGAACGCAATTAGATGCACCTGGGCCTGACGGTCCGATGATGAGGTGAGACAAGCCTTGTGACGTGGCCTTCTGGTTGATGAAAAGCGAGCCCGACGCGTACGGGATCGATGACCTGCGTCGCGAGGGCAGCACACTTTGGGATGGCATTCGCAATTACCAGGCTCGCAATTTCATGCGAAGCATGGAGGCGGGCGACCGGGCGTTTTTTTACCACTCCAATTGCAAACCGCCCGGGATCATCGGGCTGATGGAAGTGATGGAGACCGGCCTGGTGGACACCACTCAGTTTGATCCCACGGCCAAGTATTACGACCCCAAATCAACCCCTGAGAAACCACGCTGGGACTGCGCACGCCTGCGATTTCTCGGAGAATTCGACGCTCTGCTCAGTCTCGACCAGCTGCGGGAGCTTTACAGCGAAGAGCAGCTGCCCGTGATCAAACGCGGCAACCGGCTCTCGATCCTTCCGGTTCCCACCGATACCGCCAACGACCTCCTTTCACGGCTTGGCCAGCTCCACTGAGATCCCACTGGTCACCCTGCTGCCAAGGGCCTGGATCGGCTTCAGCCGAGGGCCCTGGCGTTGTGTTGGCTTCGCAGCACTGGTGTTGATCAGCGCCAGTGGCCCTGCGGTGATCGGTCACGACCTGCGCCTGGCGGGATCCCCATGGTTGAACCGACTGGGTGACCTATCAGTGTTGATCAGCCTGGTGCTTCCCCTCGTGCCCCTCCTGGCCCTGCTAAGGCTCACGGATGGCCTACTCCCCGATCGAGGCGACGATCGCCCAAAGCAGAGCTGGAGACAGCTGCTGCGGCAGGCCTTCACCCTGGTACTGCTTGAGCTGGTTCTCGTGCTGGGAGGCGTCGGATTGATTCAGTCGTTGAGCTGGATGCTCGGACGCTGGAGCACAGCCCTGGCAGGCCTCAGCGTGCTGCTTGGGGGATTGGTGCTGCTGAGCTGGCTGTTTAGCCAAACCCTGGCATTACCCCTACTCGTGCACGAGCGCTGCCGAGCACTTCAGGCGATGGACCACAGCCGCCAGCTGGTGCACCGCAACGGGCTCAAGGTGCTGGCGCTGCTGGGAATGCTGCTCGGGCTCAATCTTCTAGGGCTGATCGGGGCGACCCTGGGTCTGCTGCTCAGCCTCCCCTTCAGCGCCCTGGTGCTGATGGCTTGCTGCCGGCCTCAAGCCCCATTGGTCAGCGATTCCCGGCGGAACATGTTCCCGACATAAACCCGGGTGATCTCACGGGATGCTTGGCCGTTCTGCACCAGAAAGCCGGCAAGAGCCGCCTGAACCAAACGGTATTGATCCCAGTTCGGGTGCCCCTCGATGAACTGGGTCATGGCCTGCTGAAGGGGCTGCGGTACTTCCGATTGGAAACTCACAACACTGGACTCAGCCGCGGCTTGCTCAAGGCCTTCCGGCATTTTTTCTTTTCGAAACGAACACTAGTTCTCCACACCACAGCCCCACCGTCAAGGACCACCCAAACGGGGGCATTCTCATCAATCTCCAGACGAGATTTCAGCCAGGAAGACGCTCCTGCACTGGCACAACCACCGGCCTAGGCGGATCCGCGCAGCCTGCCGCCAGCGTCAAGCGAAATCAACAACAACCAAGAGATTTCCACAGCAGTCCACCACAACGGCGCTCATGCCCCATGGCCTGTGGAAAAGCTGTGCAGAGCAGCAGGAAAAGGTCGGGAGAAATCAATGATTCAAAAACGATTAGCTGGATTAATCAATGCTGTGAGTCCCACAACGTTCTCAACGCCGCAACGACCGCCGCCGCCACTGGGGCCGGCCATTCCCCCTCCGCAGCACGCCCCTCCAGCGGAGTGAGCAGAATGCGCAGCCCCCATTGGCTGCGATCACCGCTCAAGCACCCCCACCAGACGCCTCGATCCAGCTCAAGCTCAATCGATTCCTCTGGCATCAGTTGGTCAACCAGACCCCTGTGCTGCTGCTCCAGGGTCACCACGAGATCCACCAGATCTCGCCACTCCGGTTCGGTCAACTCAAACGCCCAGCGTTCTCCTCCTACAAGAAAGCAATATTTGCCACGGGAGGGATCACGCGACACCCGCCAACCGTCCCCCTCCTGCTGAATCACAGCCGATTGATCAACCAGGCAGCAGATCGGGCTGATCTTGCTCGTCGCTCAATTCCACGATGGCCCGCTGCACAGGCTTGACGCTGGACTCTTCCAGCAGGCCATCAAAGTCGTCAAAGCGGCGCTGTTTGGCCCGGAAGGCAATCCGCACCGTCGTCAAATAACGGTTGCTTGATTGTCGAATCAAGCTTTCGCCACGCTTGGCGAGATCTGTGGAATCAACTCCGGCCGAAAGCACAGGCTTCTTTATCAAACAACTTCAGATTAAGTGGTGGCCGTCTCAGGCCAACTGATCGGTGTGAAACGGCACGTGCATGGGGTAAGCCCGCTGACGGGACCCTTGAACCCGCAAAACGATCTGGCGTCCCATCCCCAAGGCCGCCAAGGGCAAGCGCAGATCAGCGACCAAACCACTCAATTCCTCGAGATGAGCATCGTCGATGCACTCGATGCGGATGCTGCCCCAGCTGCGACGCATGCGACAGCTCCGCAGCGGCTCCAGCCTGTCCTGCAGTTCAGGATCTTCCCTGTAGAAAGAGAAGATCAGCTGTTGCAATCGATCCATCGCCGCCAGTCCCCCTAGTCTCATCTTGACTTCACCGTGCCCTGAGCACGGTCAGAGATCGCGTGGGCGAAGAAAAGCTTCAGCATTCAGACCAACGGGGCGGAACACTCGCCATCGATTTGGGCAGCACCACCACGGTGGTGGCCTATCAAGGGGCCACATCCACAACAGCCGATCTGCTGAACCTGCCCGCCATCTGTAGCCGGGCCGGTGAAATTCCAAGCCTGGTTTGGGAGGCGACGCAACGGCCCCTGATTGGCCGGCAGGTGCTCGAGTCAGGACTCAATGACTCCGTGGACATCCGTCTGCATCGCGACTTCAAGGGCCGCATCGGTCAAGCGGATGCCCCAGAGCAGCAAGCAGCCCGCTGGGCTGGAGAACAGCTGCTTCAGCAAATCTGGAGCCGGCTCCCCAGCGATCTCGCGGTCGAGCGGCTGGTGCTGACCGCCCCGGTTGAGTGCTACCGGGCTTATCGCAGCTGGTTGCTGCAGGCCTGCACCACGCTGCCGGTGGCCGAGATCGCCCTGGTGGATGAACCCACTGCAGCCGCCATGGGTGCCGGCCTTCCAGCTGGTTCCACCCTGCTGGTGGTGGACCTGGGCGGAAGCACCCTGGATCTGGCCCTGGTAGCTCTGGAAGGAGGGGAAGGTCGTGCCGCACCGATCGCACAATTGCTACGGCTGGGGGGACGCAGCCTGGGGGACAACAGCCGCCAGATGCTGCGCACAGCCAAGGTCCTAGGCAAGGCGGGGCTGCGCCTCGGGGGCCGTGACATCGATCGGTGGATTGTGGACCGCTGTTGCCCGGGACAACCCGCCAGCGCCCCCCTGCTCAATGCCGCCGAACGACTCAAATGCCGGCTGAGTGACACTGCCTTGGCCGAACGCGAGCCACTGATGGAATTGGCGGTGGATGAGCAGGAGCATGTTCTCCGGCTGTCGCGCAGCGAACTCAACACTCTGCTGATGGAGCGCGGCTTCGGAGACGCGCTCGAACACCTGCTGGAGACCTGTCTCGCCGGCGGTCGCCGCAACAACTGCAGCCTTGAGGATCTGGAGGGCGTTGTGGCCGTCGGAGGCGGTGCCCAGCTGCCCCTCCTGCGCCAATGGCTCACCGAGCACACAGCGCCAGCCCCCTTACTCACACCGCCACCGGTTGAAGCCGTGGCCCTGGGTGCGCTTCAACTCACGCCAGGGGTTTCCATTCGGGATGTGCTGCAACACGGCGTTTCCCTCCGCTTCTGGGATCAGCGCAGCAACAGCCACCGCTGGCATCCCCTCTTCGTGGCCGGTCAACCCTGGCCAAGCCCAGCCCCCCTGGAGCTCGTTCTGGCCGCCAGCCGGACCGGCCAACGCAGCTTGGAGCTGGTGCTGGCGGAACCCATCCCCCAAGGGAGCCACAGTGTGATCTTTGTCGATGGTTTACCGACCCTGCAGGAGCAGACCGCCGGAGAGGTCGCCCAACAGCCCTGGCCGGGCGGCGAGCTGGTGCTGCCCCTGGAACCCGCCGCAGAACAGGGCGAAGACTGCCTGCGGCTGCGCTGGAGCATCGGCAAGGAAGCGCAGCTTCAGCTGGAAATCAACGATTTGCGCTCCGGACGGACGTGGTCCCACCCAACGCTGGGGGCCGTCCGATAAGACGTCCGTCCACAGGCCCTTGGAACGGGAGCTGTCACTCCATAGAACAGAACCAACGTTCAGCTCCACCCTTCGTGGCGGCACCGCGCCAATTGCTGCTGCGGCTCTGGGGTGTTGGAACCCTGGGACTGGTTCTTGCGATTGCGACAGGTGCCTACTTGTGGGAACAACAACTTCCGGAGCGGCTCCAGAGCGCCCTCGACGCGAATGACTACGAGGCCTGCATCCGCACCAGTGAGCAACTCGCATCCCTGCGCTGGTTGGGCGAAGGAGCACCGGAAGAGCAGGCCCTCTGCCGCCAGAAGCACGCCGAAGATCTCTGGGACCAAGGCGATTCGATCGCTGCCCTCACGCTGCAGCAGCAACTGGTCGCCTCTGGCCATGGCGATCTAGACCTCCATCGCAAAACCCTCGAACGCTGGCGCCAGGCCCTGATGGATCAGGCGATTGCTCTATTTCGTGAGGGAGACCTGCAGCAGGCACTCGAGTTGCTGGATCCCCTGAAAGCCCCTGCACGCAGTTCGATCGGCCAACTCAGTGCATCACTGGTAGAGATTTGGAACCGCAACCAGTTGGAAGAGCGTCGGTTGGTCCAACTGGTGGGGCAGAAACGCTGGTGGGAGGCCTTGGACAGCCTCAACAAACTCGACCATCCGTGGTGGCAGAAGCAGGCAAGCGCCACCCGTCAACAGGTGGAGAGCGCCATTCAGGCCCTCGACGAGGCCCAGCAACACCAACAACATCCAGCGGTGCATAACGACGTGATCAGCGGTGACAGGCTTGATGCCGCCGTCGAGGACCAGTTGCTCCAAGGATTGGACCCCTGGACGGCCTTTTCCATGGGCTGCAGCCACCTTGGTGGTCGCGTCGAAGAGGACGGACCGGAAAGTTTCTGTCGACGATCGTCCCCGAGCCCGTGACAAAATGAGCCCGTGGATGACTCAGGTGCGATGCAGGCGGGCGACAGGGTGACGGTGGAGGCATCCGTCGTTGTGTTCAACCATCCCGAACATCGGGGGCAGGCCTTTGACATGAAAGGCCAGACCGGTGAGGTGGCGAACGTTCTCGATGATTGGAAAGGTCGGGTGATCAGCCCAACGCTTCCCGTGATCGTTGCCTTCGGCCGCTACAAGGCTCATTTCCGCGCCGACGAACTCAAGCCTGCCGGCTGACACGGCTGAGGAACACCCCCTCCTCACCATCAACGTCCCTGAGGCGCAGCTCGATGGTTTCGCTGCGGCGGGTCGGAACATCGCGGCCACAGAAATCAGGCTGAATCGGGAGCTCCCGATGGCCTCGATCCACCATGGCCAGCAGCATCACCCGTTGCGGCCGCCCCCAGCTCTGCATGGCCTCCAACGCGGCACGCACCGTCCGCCCCGTGAAGATCACATCGTCCACCAGGATCACCTGGCGGTCCTCAATGCTGGTGGGCAGTGTCGTGAGCTGGGGCAGACGGGTGCCGATGCGCTCCAGATCATCGCGATGGAACGTGGGATCAATGGCCCCCTGGGAGATGGCATGGCCCGTCAACCGCTCCAATTCCCGCGCCAAAACCCTGGACAACTGAACGCCACGGGTGGGGATCCCCAACAGCATCAATCGACGGCTGTCTTCGGCACTCTCCAGCACCTGTGACGCCAAACGCGCCAGGGTTAAACCAAGCTCACGCTCCGAGAGAATTTCGATCCGGTTTGGGTCGGCCATGGAGGGTTGAGCGGTGCAGGGGTGTGGGGATTGGATGAAACTGCAGCTTGAGGGCTGGCGTGGCGTTAAGTTGATTCTGCAAGAGTCCTTAAGAACCGTCGGTCGCGGGTGAACGTGGGGAAAAGCACTACCAACGGTTCAGGACGCTCCGGGACAGTTGCACCGGTCGTTCTGGCCATTCTTGATGGCTGGGGTTACAGGAGCGCAAGCGAGCACAACGCGATCCAGCAAAGCGGCACTCCTGTGATGGATGCCCTGTGGCATGCCTATCCACACACCTTGATTGAGGCCAGTGGCTCCCATGTGGGACTCCCCGATCAACAGATGGGCAACTCTGAAGTAGGCCACCTGACCATCGGTGCAGGCCGCATCATTCGCCAGGAGTTGGTGCGGATCAGCGACACGGTGCGCAGCAATCAACTGGGCGACACCCAAGCGCTGACGGAACTGGCTGAACGCACTCAAAAGCGGGGCGGGACACTGCACCTGCTTGGCCTCTGTTCCGATGGCGGCGTCCACAGCCATGTGGACCATCTCTGTGGTCTGATCCAGTGGGCTGCCGACAGCGGCATCTCCCATCTCGCCGTGCATGCCATCACCGATGGTCGCGACACACCCACCCAGAGCGCACCGGGATACATCAGCCAGGTAGAAGCAGCCTTGAGCCGAAGCGGCGTGGGCCAGCTCGCCAGCCTCTGTGGCCGGTATTGGGCCATGGACCGGGACAAGCGCTGGGAGCGAATCGAAAAGGCTTACAACCTCTACACCGATCCAAACATCGCTGTTGATAGCCGCACTGCAGACCAGGTGCTGGCAAACAGTTATGCCGAGGAGATCACCGATGAATTCCTCGAACCGGTGCGGCTCCAGAACAGCGTCATCAAGGACGGTGACAGTGTTCTGGTGTTCAACTTCCGACCCGATCGCGCCCGCCAGATCGTGCAGGCGCTATGCCTGCGCAACTTCGAGGGCTTCGAGCGCAGCCACACTCCGGATTTAGACGTGGTGACCTTCACTCAGGTGGAACAAGACCTGCCCGTTCAAGTCGTCTTCCCTCCTGAGCCGCTCGACCAACTGTTGGGGCAGGTGGTGGCCGACGCCGGGCTGAAGCAATACCGCACTGCCGAAACGGAGAAGTATCCCCACGTCACATATTTCATGAACGGTGGCATCGAACAGCCACTGTCAGGAGAAGAGCGTCACTTGGTGCCA
Organism: Synechococcus sp. MU1617; assembly: GCF_020514235.1. NCBI lineage: Bacteria > Bacillati > Cyanobacteriota > Cyanophyceae > Synechococcales > Synechococcaceae > Synechococcus > Synechococcus sp. MU1617. The sequence goes on along the minus strand of NZ_VTLB01000003.1, from coordinate 140,912 downwards.
TCGCCGAGGGTCGCCACCTACGACCTTTCACCGGCGATGTCGGCCGAGCAACTCACCGACAGCTGTATTGCAGCCATTGAGAAGGCGGACTATTCGCTGGTTGTGATCAACTACGCCAACCCCGACATGGTGGGGCACACCGGTGTGATGGATGCCGCTAAGGAGGCCATCCAAACCGTGGACGGCTGCATTGGCCGGTTGTTGGATGCGGTGGGACGTCAGGGCGGAACCATGCTGATCACGGCTGATCACGGCAATGCTGAATTGATGCAAGGGCCGGATGGTCAAGCCTGGACCGCCCACACCACCAATCCTGTACCCGCGATCCTGATCGAGGGAGAACGGCGCAAACTTCCTGGCCATGGCAACGCGATCACACTCCGCGATAACGGAGGCCTTGCCGATATCGCTCCGACGTTGCTACAGATTCTCGATCTACCTCAACCGGCGGCCATGACCGGCCAAAGCCTGATTGCACCCATGTCCCACATGGATCCCACCCCCAAGACCGCTCGCCTTCCTCTTTCCGTCTGATGTTGACCTCAATTTTGTCCTGGAGCTGGATCGGTACCGGCCTTATTTTGATCGTCTTGGTGCTGCTGCATAGCCCCAAAGGTGATGGCATGGGTGGGTTGGCGGCGAGCGGCAGCTCCATGTTCAGCAGCGCCAGCAGTGCGGAGGCAACGTTGAACCGGTTGACATGGACATGCCTGGCATTGTTTTTGTCTTTGGCCGTGATCCTGAGTGCAGGTTGGCTGAACTGAATCAACCCGCTTAGGAACTCACAATTTCAGCACGCATGCTCTGCATGCAGGCATTTTCAACCTGGCCATTGAATTGCTCAATATCTTCCGAATTCCGACTCTGCGCGATATCACCAGCCAAAGCAATCAATTCGTTTTCCGATAGCAGCGAGGCCTGATCAGATGGCTTGAAATAGTTGAAGTCGACAGACATCAATTCGCAATACTGCTGGTTACTTGAGGACGCTCTGCTATCGAGGTGCCCAACAAGCGACTGTTGGAGATGAGGGGAAAACAATGCATCAAATTCAGACATCAATTGGTCTGCAGCCGAGAGTCGACTGCACACACGGAAGAGCCAGCGATTTCCTTCATGGGGTCCTGGGAAAAACGACTGCTGGCGTGGTCGAAGAGCACTGAGATGGGCAGACATGGCATGAATTAATGCTTGATTGAAGGAAAGATTCTTTCGCACGTCGAATGAGCTGAGGTCATCAAGCTCCAAAGCCAGCCCCGTCGAAGACAGGAAGTGTGCAAGCAAGGAATAAGGGAGAGATCGTGTTGGGATATGTGAACTCACGACACTGACTGAACCACCAAGGCTTTTAACGCCGCCACAAAAACGTTGATAGTTACCAAACCAATTACGATCCTGGCCAACCAGAGACAGTACAAGAAGACTTCGCTCTAACGCCGTAAATTTTTTCCAATCCAGATCATAACCAGCCAATACCTTTAGGTCTTCGTGAAGTTTCTTCCTGTCGCGGAAAAACCACTGAGAATAAGCAGAGATATGATAACTAGATTGCAGTCTTGAGTATCCAGAGATCACAACATGATCAAAATCATGCTGATCCAAAGCACGCTCTGCAATCGAACACACCAATGCTGGGCGATTGCCAAGCATTTCATGGCTCACAACAACCTGCGAACCTGACTCGGCAGATAGAACGCGATCAATATAGTCAAAAGCGGTGTCACGATTCCGCTGTAGAGCTTGGTCAGCATTGCGAAGTTGAGCAGGATTCAAAAAGCAAAATCCCAGAGCACCCTTCGACGCCTGAGCCACCAAACGAAGAGAGGCTTGCAGCGAAGAGGACGCACACTTCTGAGCCCCAACATGAATGACCAGCCTTCGCTCCATCTAAGACCTCGAAACCCCTATTTCAGAAAAGATTAGAGCAAAATAGTGGCTAAACGCAATGCCCAAAAGTTTCACGACACCCTGTAAACAACCACATCAGAGACGATGCTAAAGTAAGAGGGATAAAAAGGAGTGCAGTGAAAAAAACAAAACTTTTCCTGCACATCGGCCACGGAAAAACTGGAACCTCCGCAATCCAGTCCGCACTAGCAATCGCTTCGGAAGATTTAGCCAAGCGAGGTATCAATTACCCCATCCAGCAATCTCTTCGCGACCGAGCATCTAGACTTGAAATCACATCCGGCAATTGGGAGCCCACGTCCGAAGCAAGCTTGACCAATCAATTGCTCGAAATAGCAAAAAGCAACTACAAAAATTCAAAAATAATCTTGAGCTCAGAATCACTATTCTGGCTAGTTCCAGAATTGATTCAAAACAAGAGCACTTGGGAAACTCATATCGACCTACACATAATCTTGGCGGTCCGAGAGATCGAAGAGATGCTGTCTTCGGAATACCAACAACGCGTTAAGCGGCATGGTGACGCAATGCCACTGGAACAATTTCTGAGAGCCAGGCATTTTGTTTCATCACATCATGCAAAAGCAGCTGAAGTCATTGAATTAATAGCTCAGTCAAACATCACAAATACGATCATCAATTACTCAGAGCACAAACGCGATATTTCCCAATTGATTTTCAAACTCATCGGTGCAGAAGACCTCTATCCCACAAGCCAGATGGCCGGAGCCGTCATCAATAGGAGCCTGAGCCGCAAAGAGCTTGAGATTCTGATCACGATTAATGCTCTTTACTTCAGCAGATTTCCCTGGATTAGCGCAAGAATTTCAGATGCATTAATTAAAAATCAACCAAAACTTGAAGCACAGCAATGCAAAATCGCAAAGCAGCAGCTCCAAAAAGTCTATGAGACAAACGATCCTTACCTACAGACCATTAATGCATTCCTAGACTCAAAGGAACAGTTGACATCACTTGCAAATCTCAGCCAAGAAATAGCTCAGGTGGATTCACCAGAACAAGCCCAGAAAATACGCGAAGAAGAGGCCATTTCCGTAAGTCTTATGGGAGATACACTGCTCCAAACATTAACCAATGAGTCAAAGCGAAAACTCTCCAACGGCACTGTCGATGCAATCATCGCTTTAAGCCAGTCGGGGCAAGTATCCAAAACCACGGAAGTTGAACTCTTGGAAGTCGCCAAAGAGAATCGACCACAAGGCCAAAAACTTGCACAGCTGCTGGAGCGAGCACGCAAAGAACTCGCAAAACCGTAATCCTCGAGGCAGCAAAACTTAAAATGGAAATCCGTCATTTTATATTTTCAGAGTTAACGAGATTAATTCATCCGAACAAGTAACCACATATGCCAAAGCGCCATAGCCCATAAAATAGATCGAAGACAGGTATAACATGAGCAATAAGGATGTATAATCACTGAAAGCAGTAGAACAAGGCAATGAAGAAAAATATTGGCAGGAAACAATCAGCTAAGCATCAATTCATTATCCCAACCAAAAAATTACCCAACACACTGGCCCAAGAAGTCTGCAACCCACTATGGAAAAAGATTATTCATTCCATTGAGAATAAAGAAATTCAACCAATCCTCGAGATCATCCAAGCAATCGACAAGGACAAGGGGTCACCCTGCTTACCTCATCCCTTCATGGAAGCCGTAGATACATTCCCAGTCAAAAGCGTACGACAAGGAATGTGCAACTTTATCTTTTTTAGTGATTCACAAAATAAGAACCAATGGATCTTATGCCAATGCACATCATTCATTGATGCTCTTTTTTCGACGACATACTCTGGAAAACATCATTCATCCATCAGCGACGAGACAATTCTCAACTCAGTCAAGAGAGTTCTCAAAAAAGAAACCAGGAAGAATTCAAAACAGCATGAAAACAAAAAGGCAATCTTTTCTGGCTACTTGCTTGATCAAACAAGACCGTACCATCACTTCTACGACCAACTCAAATGGATGGTGCATTTAGAGACGAAAAAACCAGTCGTCAGTAAAAATTCTTTTTTCAGCCCTAAATACTTGAACAGAAATGCTACTGGCAACAGGAAAAATAAACCCGAATTCTCAATATTCCCCTTGGTCATAGGATCCAATCAAATGGGGATGAAGCTTGACGAATACACCGAAATAATGGAGAACGTTGTCTACCAAGACAGCCTGAAAAGCTTGCGCGGTGGCATAATAAATTATCGGTGGGAACAATTTATCAAACAAATCAAGAAAATATCGGGCAAAAAGAGAACTCTTACACTTTGGTTTGGAATTTCAGGCCAGAAAAGAATCTGGGTCGAACAAGAAGATTTTCTTCCAACTCTTGTTGAGCGACTGAGCCCTTGGTTCGATTCGTTTGTATTTTTGATTGATGGATTTACGCAATATGAAGACAATGCATATGTTCCGATACAAGGAAGCAAGGAGACGCCCGTCAACCAAGATCTTGAGGTAGTCGATTCAATTCAAAAGAAACTGTCATCTTTTTCAAATGCTTCTATTGTCTGCCTGGTAGGCCAAACCTATCGAAAAAAAATTCAACGATGCGAATCTGCTGATTTTTTCATTGCCAATGCTGGAGCTGGCCAGCTCGTTCCGCATCGGTTCTGCAAAAAACCAGGCATCCTTCATTCAAATGAGAAGCATTGTGTTTTCCCCATGGGCATTAACAACACAAGCGTGCAATTAGTCGACAAATCACTTGTCAAGGATGTCGGTAATTTATTTGCCAAAGGCAAGAGAGCCGAGCGATCAGGAACGGGATTAATCAGTTACAGCATCAGTATTGAAATTGTAATCAACATGATTATAGAAATGTTGAAGTTGAATGAATAGGGTGAGCGCCACGATGCCCATCTGCTCTAAGCAAGAATCAGAAAAAAAGCAGAGGCATAGCTGCCGAAACTACAATCTTTTCAAAGCACCACCCAAGGCCAGCCGAGAGAAAATTGCTAAAAATGGATAATTACACAACGAATAAAACTAGACAATGCATAGATCGTCGCTTTGATAGAATTATATTAAATTCACTTAGAAGCAAATGAAAACCTGCTACTTACATATTGGTTTTCATAAAACCGCAACGACAACATTCCAACAAATATGTGGGGGCAATCGTGATGAACTCAAGAAAGCAGGTGTTTTTTACCCACAATTTGTCTATTCACCTGAAAAAGAAAATCGCTGTAATCATTCAAGTCCATTGTCGGTGATTTACAAGCGGGGCATAGCGAAAAGTACGGGGAAAAAATCCAAGCAAACAGGCCGAAGCGAATTAAGACAAATCAACCAAGAGATTCAGATCAAGGCTTTACAGCAAGAGTATGATCTTCTCTACAGTGGTGAAGCACTTTGTGCATGGCCAGAGGAGAATTACCTACGTCTCCTTGAAGACCTCAAAACCTTTGGCTTCAAAGTGAAGGTTTTAGCCTTAGTGAGGCCTCCTTACTCCTATGCATGCTCTGCAATGCAGGAGAACATCAAATCCGGGAAATTCAATCCCTTGGTTGGGCTGGATCAGCCCCATCGCAAGCGGGCCATCACGAGGCTATTGCCAAGTCGCTCTGGAGAAATCGAAACTCTTCAAAAAGTATTTAGGGAAAATATTAATTTCCAGCCTTTTTCAACAGCCCTGGCTCACCGCGATGGGCCTGCGGCTTTCTGTCTTGAGCAACTCGGCATTCCTGTGAGTTGGGAATCAATACGCCATGACTCCAGCTTTCGTAGCAATGAGTCTCTTAATAACCCACAAGTGCGTGCCATGAATCTCATCAATAAAGAGTTTCATGCAGAGCAAAGTCGAAAACGGTGCAGTAAAAATAATTTCAAGCTTTTGCGGCAAGGCCTTGATAGGCTTCAGGGAGACCGATTTTTACTTACTGAAGTTGAATTCCAATTAATAAAAGAGCAATACAAGCAACTCAAGGAAGAAATGAACAAACTACTAGGTCCCTCTTTTGCAGAAGAATCGCTAAAGTTCTCTGATCCAATTTCAAATCCTCGCGATGTTATTAATTCAATCGCGAAATGCGCCGCCCTACTCGCAACACAGGCAACACAAAAGAGTTAAATCTACACAGCCAACTTCAGACAATTCATAGATCAGTATCAAAAGAACTGCAGCAAATACCAAGCACTATTGGAATAAGGACTTACTTCTTATAGTCATTCTTGCCTCCAGAATTCACACCACTTTTTCATCTTACTTTTAACACAAACCTTCTATCCCCTTTGCTGAAAAGCGTAGCCTATCAAAAGGAATAACGAAATCGTTTCTCAATTCAGGCAAACCCCATTGAACTTGATATCAAGCGATAGAAATTAAGTCAGCCAGGACTTTGTAACCCTGATTTGAGAAAAGCCAACTCTTTATAGACCCGATCAAGCTCGTACAACATTTTGACGTCCTTCTTTTCCAAAATCTCGACCCTCTTCAGCAAGTCTTCAAGCAGTTTGTTCTGCAAAGTTTCCACCTGCACCTGACGCTTCTGAACGCCTGGGGCTGCACCAACTGGAGCAGAACGATCGGCCAGAACTGCACCGTTGGTTTCGACGTACAACAGTGCAAGACGCTCCAACACCTTGGAGTAGGCCTTGTCTTGCTGTCGGCAGAGGTCCTTGAAACGCTGCAGCGTCTCAGGAGCAAACTGGGCGGCAAAGGCACCGGGGCGCTGGGGCATTTGTCCCGACACAACCATACGTAGCAAGACGCTAGCCGGTGCAGAGATGCACCTCACAACCTTCATGGCCTGCAACTGACACCGCCCACCTCGAGCAGCATGTCTTGCAAAATCTAGATTTCACAAGACAGATGCAGGCATAAAAAAGAGGTCCTGCGGGACCTCTTGAAATGACTGGAATTCGAGAGATCGGGTGGTCGCTCGACCGCCCGCACTTCAATCAGTAGTCGAAGTCGCCGCCGCCCATGCCACCGGCAGGAGCTGCTTCCTTCTTCTCGGGAAGATCAGCCACGATGCACTCGGTGGTCAGCACCATGCCAGCGATGGACGCGGCATTTTGCAGACCAGAGCGGGTCACCTTGGCGGGGTCGACGATGCCGGCAGCCAGCATGTCGACATACTCGCCGGAAGCAGCGTTGAAGCCTTCGGCACCAGCGCGAGCCTTGACGTTCTCGGCCACGACAGCACCGTTGGCACCTGCATTTTCAGCGATGCGCATCAGCGGAGCGGTGAGAGCGGCAGCCACGATGTTGGCGCCGATCAGCTCCTCGCCGGAGAGGCTGGAGGCTGCCCACTGCTCCAGAGCCGGAGCCAGGTGAGCCAGGGTGGTGCCACCACCAGGAACGATGCCTTCCTCAACAGCTGCCTTGGTGGCGTTGATGGCATCTTCGAGACGGAGTTTCTTGTCCTTCATCTCGGTTTCGGTGGCTGCACCCACTTTCACCACAGCGACGCCACCGGCCAGTTTAGCCAGACGCTCCTGCAGCTTCTCCTTGTCGTAGGTGGAGTCGGTCTCGTCCATCTGCTTCTTGATCTGTTCGCAGCGGGCGCCGACAGCCGCCTCGTTGCCCTCGGCAACGATGGTGGTGGTGTCCTTGTTGATGGTGATGCGGCGGGCGGTGCCCAGCATCTCCAGCTTGGCGTTCTCCAGCTTGAGACCGGCGTCCTCGGTGATCAGCTGACCGTTGGTCAGGACAGCCATGTCTTCCAACATGGCCTTGCGGCGATCACCAAAACCAGGAGCCTTCACAGCGGCCACGTTGAGCACGCCACGCAGACGGTTCACCACCAGGGTGGCGAGGGCTTCCTTCTCGATGTCCTCGGCAATGATCAGCAGAGGCTTGCCGGTGCGGGCGATCTGCTCCAGCACAGGCACGAGATCCTGCACGAGACCGATCTTCTTGTCGGTGAGCAGGATGTAGGGCTCGTCGAGGACGGCTTCCATCCGCTCGGTGTCAGTCGCGAAATAAGGGGAGATGTAGCCCTTGTCGAAACGCATGCCCTCGGTGACCTCGAGCTCGGTCTCCATGGACTTGCCCTCTTCGAGGGAAATCACACCTTCCTTGCCAACTTTGTCCATGGCATCGGCAATCATCTTGCCGACTTCTTCGTCGTTGCCGGCAGAGATGGTGCCGACCTGGGCGATGGCGTTGCTGTCAGCGATGGGCTTGGCCATTTCCTTGATCTTGCTGACCAGGAAATCGGAAGCCTTGTCGATTCCCTTCTTCAGGGTGATGGCATTGGCACCGGCAGCCACATTGCGCAGACCCGCCTTGACCATGGCATGGGCCAAAACGGTGGCGGTGGTGGTGCCGTCACCGGCGGCGTCGTTGGTTTTGGAGGCGGCCTGACGGATCAGAGCAACACCGGTGTTCTCGATGTGGTCTTCGAGCTCGATCTCCTTGGCGATGGTGACACCGTCATTGATGATCTGAGGTGCACCGAACTTCTTCTCCAACACCACGTTGCGACCCTTGGGACCCAGAGTCACGGCGACGGCTTCACAGAGGATGTCAATGCCTTTTTCGAGAGCGCGACGGGCGTTCTCGTTGTAGATGATGCGCTTTGCCATGGAAGGCGTTTCCTAATGAAGAGGATGGGTAAGGAAGGCTGAGTTGAGACTCAAGCCGCAATTTCAGCGGGGCTGATCTCAGTTGACGACAGCCAGGATGTCCTTCTCGGACAGCAGTACGTATTCATCGCTGCCGAGCTTGATGTCGGTGCCGGCGTACTTGCTGTAGAGGACCTTGTCGCCCACACCAACTTCGGGAGCCTGACGGCTTCCGTCGTCGTTGCACTTGCCGGGGCCCACCTGAACCACTTCACCCACCTGGGGCTTTTCTTTGGCGGTGTCAGGCAGAAGGATGCCGCCGGCGGTCTTCTCTTCGGATTCAGAGACCTTGACGAACACGCGATCGCCGAGGGGTTTGACGGTCGAGACGCTGAGAGAAACAGCAGCCATGGGTATTTGCAGGAGCAGGGACAGGGCGCAATGCGCCAAGCATCGACGCGAGTTGGCACTCGATGCCGATGAGTGCCAACGTATTCAACCGACCAGCCCTCAGGCCAGACCTCCAGCTGTGCGGGTGACCGAACCGATAGGGAGCAACCACAGCAGTGGTAAGGTTGCGCCGCTCTGAATGGGTCCGAGCGCGTAGCGCCTGTTCCCGCAACTCTCCTTCCTATGGTCGCTTCTGCTCCTGCATCTGCTGGCACCAAGGGTGTGATCCGTCAGGTGATCGGCCCGGTTCTGGACGTGGAATTTCCCGCCGGGAAACTGCCCAAGATCTATAACGCCCTGCGCATTGTCGGGAAAAACCCCGCAGGCGATGACGTCGCCCTGACCGCTGAGGTTCAACAGCTTCTGGGTGATCACCGGGTTCGTGCCGTTGCCATGAGTGGCACCGACGGTCTGGTGCGCGGCATGGAAGCCGTCGACACCGGTGCACCGATTTCCGTGCCCGTGGGCGAATGCACCCTCGGCCGCATCTTCAACGTTTTGGGTGAGCCCGTCGACGAGCAGGGCCCCGTCAACACCACAACCACCGCTCCCATCCACCGGGATGCCCCCAACATCACTGAGCTTGAGACAAAGCCCAAGGTGTTCGAGACCGGCATCAAGGTGATCGACCTCCTGGCTCCCTATCGCCAGGGCGGCAAGGTCGGACTGTTCGGCGGCGCCGGTGTGGGCAAGACCGTGTTGATTCAGGAGCTGATCAACAACATCGCCAAGGAGCACGGCGGTGTGTCTGTGTTCGGTGGTGTGGGTGAACGCACCCGTGAGGGCAACGACCTCTACGAGGAATTCAAGGAATCCGGCGTGATCAACGCTGACGACCTTTCCAAGTCGAAGGTGGCCCTCTGCTACGGCCAGATGAACGAGCCCCCCGGTGCTCGTATGCGCGTGGGTCTCTCCGCTCTGACCATGGCGGAGCACTTCCGCGACGTGAACAAGCAGGACGTGCTGCTGTTTGTTGACAACATCTTCCGCTTCGTGCAGGCCGGTTCCGAGGTCTCTGCACTGCTGGGCCGCATGCCTTCTGCTGTGGGCTACCAGCCCACCCTCGGCACCGACGTGGGTGCACTGCAGGAGCGCGTTGCTTCGACCGTTGAAGGTTCGATCACCTCGATCCAGGCCGTTTACGTTCCTGCTGACGACCTGACCGACCCCGCTCCGGCCACCACCTTTGCTCACCTCGACGCCACCACGGTGCTGAACCGTGCCCTGGCCTCCAAGGGCATCTATCCCGCTGTGGATCCTCTGGATTCCACCAGCACCATGCTGCAGCCAGCTGTGGTGGGTGACGAGCACTACCGCACAGCTCGCGCCGTGCAGTCCACCCTGCAGCGCTACAAGGAACTGCAGGACATCATCGCGATTCTGGGTCTCGACGAACTGTCGGAAGACGACCGTCGCACCGTGGATCGTGCCCGCAAGGTTGAGAAATTCCTCTCCCAGCCTTTCTTCGTGGCCGAGATCTTCACCGGCATGCCCGGCAAGTACGTGAAGCTGGAGGAGACCATCGCTGGTTTCAACCAGATCCTTGCCGGTGAGCTGGACAGCCTTCCCGAAGCCGCCTTCTACCTAGTGGGCAACATCGAGGAAGTGAAAGCCAAAGCCGAGAAGATCGCCGCCGAAACCAAGTGATCACTGCGGGGGTGTGAATCACACCCCCGATCACGTTCTCGACAGTCCGTTCTCTTTTCGAACCAAGGTTCATGTCCCTCACCCTCCGCGTGCTGGCAACAGACCAGAACGTCTTTGATGGCAGCGCCGACGAGGTGATCCTGCCCAGTACCACCGGTCAACTCGGAATCCTGCCTGGCCACATCTCCCTGCTCACCGCCATCGACATTGGCGTGCTTCGGGTGCGTGCCAACGGTGCTTGGAACTCCATCGCCCTGATGGGTGGTTTCGCCGAAGTGGATGCTGATGAAGTCACCGTTCTGGTGAACAAGGCCGAACTGGGCAGCGCCATCGATGGCGCTGCCGCCGAGACCGCTTTCCAGAAAGCCGCCACCGTGGTGGCTGGCATGGAAGGCCAACCGGCTTCTCCGGAAAAGCTCAAAGCCCAGCAACAGCTGAATGAAGCTCGCGCTCGTCTTCAGGCCAGCAAAACAGCCGACTGATTCATCCAACTGTTCAACGGATGACATTCAACGCGCCAGGGGTTTCCTCCCCTGGCTTTTTTAATGGTGGTTTTTGGGTCTTTAATCAGAGCGCTAGGTGGCAGGCACAAAAAAACCTGCCCGAAGGCAGGTTTCTGTGGACAAGCTAAAAAGCGGAGCGGAATCAGGCGGTACCGCAGAAGGTGACGTCGGGGAACTTGGCCTTGGCCTCGTCGAGGCTCTTGCCTTTGCCCTCTTCCTGCCAGTAGTTGATCACCTCTGTGGCCTGGTTGAGCACTTCAACCCGCTCGTTGTCGGTGATCCAGCTCTTGCCTTCCAGCTCTGTCTTAAGGCTTTCCCAGGCATCCTCACGGGGCCAGAAAAAGTAGGAGGTGAGGGGGCTGGGGCCACCGCCAACGATCTGATCAACCGCGAGGGCCACGTTGTCAGGAAGCCAGAGGATCTTCAGCAGAAAGCGGCCCTCATCGGCCTTGGGGGTGTAACCGGAAGGCACACCATCGGCATCGATGGTGGCCGTAGCCAGAGCCGCGGCGGCGCCCTTCAGCACAGGACGACCTTCGCCCTCGGTGGCTGCAGGCTTTTCAGTGGTTTCAGCTGCCTGGGTGGCGCCTTCAGCCGCGTCGGCGGACGGAGTCGCGACCTCCTGGTCGGTAGGGGCAGCGCCTTCGGTGACCGTCATGGTGTCAGCGCTCAAGACAGAACTACAAACAACTAACCTACCAGCCGCTCCCCGTCCGACGTTCTGGGATCCCCAACCATCCTGCTGTTCGACATCGATGGTGTAATCCGCGATGTAGCAGGCAGCTACCGACGGGCCCTCCAATGCACCGTGCAGCATTACTGCGGTTGGCAGCCCAGCGCTGATGCCATCGATGCATTGAAGGCCGAAGGAGCCTGGAACAATGACTGGGACGCCAGCCTTGAACTGCTGCGGCGCCATGGTGCTGAGCTGCCGGATCGCGCCGCGCTGATCGATGTCTTCAGCGGCTTTTACTTCGGGGGTGATCCGGAAGGGGACCCCAGCCAATGGACGGGCTTCATCGGCGATGAGCCTCTTCTGGTGGACGCCAGTTTTTTCGCCACGCTGTCGGAGCGCAAGCTGCGCTGGGGATTTGTGAGCGGGGCTGAGCCGCCCTCAGCCCGCTTCGTCCTGCAGCAGCGCCTGGGGCTCCAGAACCCGCCCCTGATCGCGATGGGCGATGCCCCCGACAAACCGGACCCCACAGGCTTGATCCGCCTGGCCAAAGCCCTCGGAGCGGATAGCGAGGTAGCGCAGGTGGCCTATCTCGGCGACACCGTGGCCGATGTCCATACCGTGATCCAAGCCCGCAAACGCTGGCCGGAACAACACTTTGTAAGTCTTGCGGTGGCGCCGCCTCACCTGCAAACCGCAGAGCAGGCTGCGGCGCGCGAAACCTATGAACAACGGCTGCGGGAGGCCGGCGCTGATCAAGTGCTTACGGGCACCAAAGCCTTGCTGTCCTGGGAGGGAGCCACGGAGTGAGGGCAGTTGTCCTTGGAGAAGCCCCCGTTATGGACGCGATCAGCGCTCCATCGCAGCAACGCTCTTGAGGGCGCCCGCGGAGAGCACCTCATGGCCGGTCTCGGTCACGGCAACGTCGTCTTCGATGCGGATGCCGATGCCTTTCCAGCGATCGTCGATCTCAGGCTGTCCTTCCGGCACGCTGAGGCGATCGCTGACGTATATGCCGGGCTCAACGGTGAGCACCATGCCTCGCTCCAGCGGCGCAGGTTGCTCACCGAGCCGATATGCCCCCACGTCATGCACATCAAGACCCAGCCAATGGCCGGTTCGGTGCATGTACAGGTGTCGATAGTCGCCTCGCTCGATGATTCCGTCCACATCTCCGATCAGCAGACCTAGGTCCACCAGGCCCTCAACCAGAATTCGCAGGGCTGTGTCGTGCACCGCCTCAGCGGTACCGCCGGGAGCCACAACGGCAACCGCAGCCTCCTGGGACGCCAACACCAGGCTGTAGAGATCCCGCTGCTCCGCCGTGAAACGACCATTCACCGGGAAGGTGCGGGTGATGTCGCCGTTGTAGTAGTCCTCCAGGGAACAACCGGCATCGATCAGCAGCAGGTCACCGTCCTGAAGCTGGGCCGTATTGGCGGTGTAATGCAGCACGCAGGCGTTATCACCACCAGCAACGATGGAGCCGTAGGCCGGTCCACGGGCCCCATTGCTCCGGAAGTGAGCTTCCATCGCCGCCTGCACCTCAGCCTCGTTCATGCCCGGGCGGGTGATCAAGCGGGCCAGCTCATGGGCCTCTGAGGAGATGCGACAGGCCTCACGCAAACGCTCCAGCTCATGGGGCTCCTTGCGCAGGCGCAGGCGATGCAGGATTGGCGTTGGCGCCACCAGTCCCAGAGCCGCAGTACCCGTTCGGGCATAGGTATCAAGTTGCCGCCCCCAGGCCGAGAGCACCATCGACTCCACCGATGTGTGGCGACCCACCCGGAAGGCGATGGCTTCAGCACCGGCGAGGTACTCCGGCAGTTTTTCGCCCAGCCGATCCAGCGGATGGGCCACATCAGCGCCGTAGCGCTCCACCGCTCCCTCTGTACCCCAGCGGAAGCCAGTCCACACCTCAGCTGCCGGGTCCTTGGGCTGCACGAACAGCACAAAGCGCTCGCCCTCCGGTCGATGCGGCACCAGCAGGGCCACCGCGTCCGGTTCATCAAAACCAGTGAGGTAGAAGAAATCGCTGTCCTGCCGGAAGGGCCACTCGCAGTCGGCGTGATGGGTCGCCAGTGCCGCGGCCGGGATCACCGCGGCGGCGGCGCCGAGTTGCTCCATGAACAGGGCGCGACGACGCGCGTGGATGCCGGAGTCGAAGCCGTTCACAGCAACAGTGCGTTCAGGAGAACAGGATGGCAGTTGGCAAGGCCGAACTGGCCAGGGCCTCTACGATGAAAGGAGTTTCAGACGGCAATGAGCTCCGATCTCCTGGTGCTGTTGCTGCTGGTGTTGGTGGTGCTCCTGGGCTCGGCCCTCTGTTCCGGCGTGGAAGCCGCCCTACTCACGGTGAGTCCGATTCGGGTGCACGAGCTGGCGGCCCGAGAGCGCCCCGTGGCAGGGGCCCGGCGGCTGGCGCAGTTGCGTCAACGGCTGGGACGAACCTTGTCGGCGCTGGTGATCGCGAACAACGGTTTCAACATTTTCGGCAGCCTGATGTTGGGTGGTTATGCCGCCTGGGTGTTCGAGCAACGCAACATCAGCGGTGCCGCTCTACCTGTGTTCTCTGTAGGCCTCACCATCCTGGTGATCCTGCTGGGGGAAATCCTGCCCAAAGCCCTCGGCAGCCGCCTGGCCTTGCCGGTGGCCCTGGCCAGCGCCCCCTTACTGCATTGGCTCGGCCTAGCGCTGCGGCCGATGGTGCTGCTGCTTGAGCGGATGCTGCCAGCCATCACTGCCGAAGCGGAACTCAGCACCAATGAAGAGGAGATCCGTCTGCTGGCCCGCCTGGGCTCCCAGAAAGGAGAAATCGAAGCTGATGAAGCCGCGATGATCGGCAAGGTGTTTCAACTGAACGATCTCACCGCCCGCGACCTGATGACGCCGCGGGTGGCGGCACCCACCCTGGACGGCAGCCTGAGCATCGAAGCCCAGCGGGCCAAGCTGATGAGCACCAACGACCCATGGTGGGTGGTGCTAGGCGATCAGGTGGACAAGGTGCTTGGCGTGGCCAGCCGCGAACGGGTGCTCACCGCCTTGTTGGAGAACCGTGGGCTGCTCACGCCCGTTGACCTCTGCGAACCGGTGGAATATGTGCCGGAAATGATCCGAGCCGATCGGCTGTTGACAGGCTTCCGGCGCGACAGCAGCGGCGTGCGCGTGGTGGTGGATGAATTCGGTGGCTTCGTCGGCGTGATCGGGGCCGAATCCGTGCTGGCAGTGCTGGCGGGCTGGTGGCGCAAGCCGGCAGCATGAACGGGATGCAACCCACCCCGCCCCACACCGTTGAACGCTGCCAGCTGCTGCTGGAGCGCTGGCGCAGCCAGCTGCAGCTGAGCGCCCGGGAGCGGGGACTGCTGGGGGGTGAATTGCAGCTGTTGGATCGCCAGCTGCAACGGCTGCAGCAACGGCGCCTGCGGATTGCCCTATTTGGTCGGGTTGGGGTCGGCAAATCCAGCCTGATCAATGCCTTGATCCGCCGGCCGCTGCTGGAGACGGATGTCGCCCACGGCAGCACCCGGCGTCAACAGGCGGTGGAATGGCCCGTGGGGATTGCCGGGCTGACCAGGGTGGAATTGGTGGACACCCCCGGCATTGATGAAATCGATGCCGGGGGGCGGGCTCGCTTGGCCTCTCGCGTGGCCATGGGTGCCGACCTGGTGCTGCTGGTGGTGGACAGCGATCTGACCCGAGCTGACCTGGAGGCCTTAAGCACGCTGCTAGAGAGCGGCAAGCCCCTGCAGCTGGTGCTGAACCGCAGCGACCGCTGGCCGAAGCAGGAACGCGCCGCGCTGCTGCGCAGCATCGGCGCCCGGCTGCCAGTGGATCTGCCGATCACCGCGGCAGCGGCAGCGCCCCGCAGGCCCCAGATCCAAGCTGATGGGCGGGTGCGCAGCACGATCACGACGCCGGAGGTGCAGGATCTGCGGAAGCAGCTCTGCCAGCAGCTGGAGAACGAAGGCACCCTGCTGCTGGCGATTCAGTCGCTGCGCCAGGCCGACCGCTTCCAGAGGGCCTGCCAAGAACTGCGGCTGCAGCAGCACCGCCACACGGCCCAAAGCCTGATCGGTCGTTATGCAGCCGCTAAGGCCACTGGCGTGGCCGTCAACCCTGTGATGGCGTTGGATATGGCAGGAGGCATGGCCTGCGACACCGCCCTGGTGCTGCAGCTCAGCCGTCTTTACAACCTGCCGATGACACCAGCAGCGGCACGACTGCTGCTCACCCGACTCTCCAGCCACAACGCCCTGCTGGGCGGCGTTCAGCTGGGGCTGGCGGCCCTGAAGCAAGCACTGCTGCTTCTGGTGCCGGTGAGCGGCGGCGGCAGCTTGGCCCCGGCAGCCCCAGTGGCCCTGGCCCAGGCCGCCCTGGCGGTGCATGCCAGCCGGCGAACGGGGCGTCTGGTCGCCCAGCAATTGCTACGACGACGCGGCGGTCAACCGGGGGCCCTGCTGCGCCGCCTGGCCGAACGGGATCCCGTGGTGCACCACTGGCTGTTGCGCTGGCCCAAAGCCCTGGAGCAGGATCTACAACCGCTGCTGCCCTGAGATGATCGCTGCTGCCATCGCCTTGCTGGGCACCAGCGCCGATCCACCCACCCGCGGCCATCAGGTGCTGCTGGAGGGGCTTCTGAACCGCTACGGCCAGGTGGCGACCTGGGCCAGCGACAACCCCCTGAAACAGCACGATGCTCCCCTGGCGTTGCGGGCGATGCTGCTCGGCCAGCTGGTGCAGCAACTGCAGGATGAACGGCTGGAGCTGGCCCAGCATCTGAGCAGCCCTTACACCTTGATCACCTTGCAGCGGGCCGCCAAGTATTGGCCTGAGAGGGACCTGGTGTTTGTGGTCGGTAGCGATCTCGCCAGCCAGATTCTCCGCTGGAAACAGAGCGATTGCTGGCTACCGCAGTGCCGTTTAGCGATCGCCCCGCGCAAGGGTTGGCCCCTCGAAGAAGCCACGCTGCAGGCCCTCCGCGATCTGGGTGGACGGGTGGAACTGCTGGATCTGGAGGTTCCTGCCACCGCCAGTTCGCAACTGCGGCAGCAACCCAATGAAGCTCAGATCCCTGAAGCGGTGTGGCCGCTTTTGCTCCAGCACAATCTTTATGGCCTTTCAGGGAGCCCCTGCTGATGCGCATCGCCCTGGCCCAACTCAACCCCGTTGTCGGCGACTTCAAGGGGAATGCCGCCCGGATCCTGGAAGCGGTGCGCAGGGCGGAGGAGCAAGGGGCAGAACTGGTGCTGACCCCGGAGCTCTCCCTCTGGGGCTATCCCCCCCGAGACCAGTTGCTCGAGCCGAGCCGCATCCAGCAGCAGGACACGGCGCTGCAGTGGCTGGTGAACCAACTCAACAGCAGCGTCACCCTGTTGGTGGGTGCTGCGCTGCCGGCCGCAGATGCCCGCAGCCCACGGCTGCTCAATGGTGTGGTGCTGGTGAATCGCCTGGGCTGGCGGCCGATTGCTCAGAAACAGCTGCTGCCCAGTTACGACGTCTTCGATGAGCGGCGCTACTTCCGCCCCGGCGATGGCCCCTGCCTGCTCACCCTGCCCAACGGACAGCGACTGGGACTCACCATCTGCGAAGACCTCTGGGTGGATGACGGCCTGCAGCGCGAGCGCCTGGACGGACCGGATCCCATCGATCAACTGATCCCCGAACAGCCTGATCTGGTGATCAATCTGGCGGCCTCCCCCTTCGATGCCGCCAAGCCGGCCTTGCGCCAACAGTTGGCGGCGACGGCGGCGCGACGCCTCAACTGCCCACTGATCTACCTCAATCAAGTGGGGGGCAACGACGAGCTGGTGTTCGACGGGGCAAGTTTTGTGGTGGGAGCCGATGGCGCATTACAGCTGGAGCTTCCCGTTTGTGAGGAGCACCTCGCGGTCTGGGACAGCGACCAACCCGCCACTGTGCAGTCCCAGGGCCAGATCCAGCCGATGGATCCCCTGGAGCGGCTGTTCCGAGCCCTGGTGCTTGGGGTGCGTGACTACGCCCAAAAATGCGGGTTCAAACAGGCATTGCTGGGGTTGAGCGGCGGCATCGACTCAGCGCTGGTGGCCGTGATCGCGACCGCAGCTCTGGGGAACGAGGCGGTCTCAGCGCTTTTGATGCCTTCCCCTTGGAGCTCCTCAGGATCCATTGAAGATGCCTTGGCCTTGGCCGAACGGTTGGGGCTGCAGACCAACACAGTGCCCATCGCCGGCCTGATGGACGGCTACGATCGGGCCCTCACCGCACCGCTTGGGGAAACACCCCAGGGCGTGACCGCGGAAAATCTTCAATCGCGAATTCGCGGCACCCTGCTGATGGCCGTGGCCAACCAGCAGGGCCAACTGCTGCTCACCACCGGAAACAAATCCGAGCTGGCCGTGGGTTACTGCACCCTCTACGGCGACATGAACGGCGGGCTGGCGGTGATTGGCGATCTCTACAAAACCAGCGTGTTTTCCCTTTGCGACTGGCTCGACAGCGACGCAGCCCGGAACTGCCGCCAAGCACTGGGGCTACCGGCGCAAGGGGAGCTGGTGGGTGAAGCGATTCGACGGAAACCCCCCAGCGCTGAGCTGAGACCCAACCAGAAAGACAGCGACTCCCTGCCCGACTACAACGCCCTGGATGCCCTGCTCAAAGCTCTGATCCAAGAGCGCCAGTCCGGAACAACCCTGGTGGCCGCCGGCCACGATCCCGCTCTGGTGGAGCGGGTGGAACGGATGATGAAACGGGCCGAGTTCAAGCGACGCCAAGCGGCACCCTTGCTCAAGGTGAGCCCCCAGGCCTTCGGCAGCGGTTGGCGGTTACCAATTGCAGCGGCTTAAAGCAGTACCACCGTTGAGATGTGGCGGGTTACGCGCAGCGGAGCCAGATTGAAGGTATCCCCTTGACGCCGCCATGGCCGCCTCCGTCCTCTCGGCCCCGATGGCCAGCATCGGTGTGCCGAAGGAGATCAAGCTCGATGAGCAGCGTGTTGCTCTGACCCCCGATGCGGTGCGGGAGCTGGTGAGCCAGGGTTTGGAGGTGCGCATCGAAACCGGAGCCGGAGCTGGAGCGGGAATCGGTGATGAGGCCTTCGCCTCCGCAGGTGCTCAGCTGGTGAACCGCGACGAGGCCTGGGGCGCCCATTTGGTGGTGAAGGTGAAGGAGCCGCAGGCGGAGGAATTTGCCTACCTGCGGAAAGACATGGTGCTGTTCACCTACCTACATCTGGCGGCTTATCCCAGCGTTGGCGAGGCCCTGCTTGAGGCGGGCACCGCCGCCATCGCCTATGAAACCGTGCAGCTGGAGAACGGCAGCCTGCCGTTGCTGGCACCGATGAGCGAAATCGCGGGGCGATTAGCAGCCCAGGTGGGAGCTCACCTGCTGGAGAAACCCCATGGCGGCCGAGGCGTGTTGATGGGGGGCTGCACCGGCGTGCAACCGGCCCGGGTTGTGGTGCTTGGCGCCGGCACCGTGGGCTGGAATGCCGCACGTACGGCAGCCGCAATGGATGCTGAAGTGTTGCTGCTCGACCGCTCACCCCAGCGTTTACGCAGCCTCGAGGCCGACCGTCGCGGTCGGTTGATGAGTGTGGTGAGCAGCCGCGGGCTGCTGGAACGGTTGGTGCCGACAGCGGATCTGGTGATCGGAGCCGTGCTCACCCCTGGGGGTCGGGCCCCCACCCTTGTGGACGAGGGAATGGTGCAGCAAATGCGCCCGGGCTCGGTGATCGTGGATGTAGCGATCGACCAAGGGGGCTGCATCGCCACCAGCCAGGAAACAACCCACCGCGATCCCACTGTGACCATCCACGGCGTGCAGCACTACGCCGTGGGCAACATGCCTGGAGCGGTGCCGTTCACCTCAACCGAAGCCCTGGTGAGCGTTACTCTCCCCTACATCCTGGGCATCGCCGGGCGAGGTTTGGAGGAAGCGGTGACGGAACGGCCCGAGCTGCTCTCCGGGCTGAACACGGTGCAGGGATCGGTGTGCCATCCCGGCGTAGCCAAAGCCCTGGGGGTGCCACCGCGGCATCCGATGGCCTGCCTGCGTTAGCCGTTAGCCCTCCAATTGGAGTGCACTTATGTAGAGCCAAGGGCCATCCTCCGCGCCACCGCGACGCTGAAATAGGGAGGTTTCCTTCAGCACCCCTCCCCGATAACGAGCTTCAAACTTCACCGTTCCTTCTAGATCTCGCGGGCCGCCTTCACTGACAGAAAGCACGGTCAATCCGAGCCAACGGGTCTGCCGGCAACTCTGCTTCAGGGAACGGCGCCGCTGCTGTGCAGGAACATCCGGCTCGGGATGGGTGGCCAGCAGATAGTCGATCTCGCCGCGTGCAAAGGCTGAATACCTGGAGCGCATCAACTGTTCAGCCGTTTCAGCTTGCTGATCGCCGCGATGCAAGGGCCCACAGCAGCTGCCATAAGCACCGCCCCCACAGGGGCAAGGGCTCTGATCAGGGGCTCCACCAAAACCGTCAGGCATCAATCCAACCGTTGCAACGCTGGCAATGGCCGGCCCAGGGATGCTGGACTCAATCCTTCCCGCAGCGCCAGCACCAAACCTGCTGCCTCGCTGTAACTGCTGGCATGAAGAACGCCCTGGCTCAAGCCAAGGGCTTCGGCAGAGACCGACAGCACCGATGGATTAGCCACGCAGACCACCGGCAAATTGCGCTCCACGCAGGCCAGCACCGCCTCCCCCCCGAGAGCTCCATCGGGAACAACAACCGCCCCCAATCGCGCCGCATCAAGGTCGCCGGGTTGCCGGTCGCCGGTCACCAGATCCGGTGCTCGGCTCAGCCCCACCAGGACGCAAGCCAGGAAGGTGTAGCCGAGCTCCTCACCCGCCGCCCTCGGATCAAGCTGCGGATCCAAGGGCAACGGGTCCAAAGCGGGCGCGTGGGCACAGGGGATCTGCAGGTGCTTCACCAGCAGGTGGCTGATCACCGCTTCAGCGCCGGCCAGAGCATCCACGCCACTCCCCTGGCGATAGGCCGCTAACTCCTCACTCTCCGGATCCTCCGGAAAGCGGGCCACCACCGCAATCGCCGTCGCACCGGCCTGCTTCAAGCGTTCACCAGCCCGCAACAAGGCATCGCCCCCCCCCAGTCGCCCCCAACTGGCGCCACTGGCACCGCGTTCGAGCGTCACATCAAGCGGTGCATCCGTTGAAATCACCGGGCCGATGTCCAAACCCAAGCTGGCGCGGCAGCCCTCGGCCACCTGAATCTGGCGCTGGGCCAGCTCGGACTCGATGCCGGCATCCAACAACAGCCCAATACGCTGCCGCCGCACCGGCCGCAGGGCCCACTCACCCACAGCAAAACGATCGAGGCCATAGCCCTCCACGTAGTGCACACGGGAATCGCTCCAATAGAGCGAAGCGCCATTCATCACATTGGGGTGGGTGATCAGGCAGCCGCTTGCTGCAGCCAGCAACCGTGCTGACGGCAGGGCATCACCGGCATAGCCACCGATGGCACAACCGATGCCCGTCGGCACCAGCATCAGCGTTGGCATCGGTGCCGCGCTCATGCGCTGATCACTGCCTCCACTTGAAGGGTTCGAACAGCATCGACGCTGGAGTCCACCCCGGTGAGGGCCCAACGCAGCACATCACCCTCTTCAGCCAACTGCTGGCGAATCCAGCTGCGCAGCTCCACCAGCGGCACATCAGCGGGCCAGAGGAAATGGAGTTGCAGGCTGATGAGCCTCACTTCTGATATTGACCGAACTGGGCTTCGTAGAGCGCATCCTCTTGCCCCGTCTTGAGGGTGAGGTCGGCCCGCGGGAAAGCCACACACAGCAGGCTGTAGCCCTGCTGCTGAAGCTCACCTTTCACACCCATGGCGTCGGGCTGCTCAACACTGCCCTCGCTGACCAGCGCAGCACAGGTTGTGCAGACCCCAGAGCAGCAGGAGCTGGGAAGGGTGATGCCAGCAGCCTCAGCTGCATTCAGAACCGTTTGGTCGGCACGGCAGGGAAAGCTGTGAATTTCGCCTTCGAACTCGGCGCGGACGGTGTAAGTGGCCACGTCGGACATGCCGGGTTCAACAAGGAAGAGGCCGCATTCTCTCAGGCAATGGGCCTGTCCAGCGCCCCCCAATAGCGTGGGTGGGGCGCCAGATACTCCGGAGAGCCACCCTGCTCCGGAGCAGTCAGCACGAAATCAAAACTGATGGAACAGCGCAGCTCGTCTGGGTCGTCGTTAGGCAGAACGCTGTGCTGCAGGCTCGACGGAAACAGCACAAGCAAACCCGGGCGTGGGGCCAGATCCCAGTGGGACTGATTCAACGGATGGCCTTCAGCAATCGGACCGCCATAACCCACCGCCAAACCCGCCACTAACTCATTGGGTTGATGGGACGCATGCAGGCGCAACACGCCCTCCTCACCGGAGCCCGTGCCCGAGAGGTAAAGAACAGCGCTGAGATGGGCATTGGGGTGATGGTGCCGTCCAACCGCTTGATCCCAATCGCTGATCACAGGCCAGCAACGCTGCAGATGCAGGGCCACTTGGTTGCGAGTGAAGCCCAACGCATCGAGGTAGCTCCAGGCCTGATCCACCACCCGCTGGGCCAGAGCCTGAAAGGGCTCCTGTTGATGGATCTGCCACACCCCATGCAGGTCACCCGTCCAGGCGCACCCTTCGCTGGGGTTGCCCTCGGCCTCGCCGCGAAGCCTCAGCAGGGCCTGCATGCAGGACGCCTGCTGCAGGGGATCGAGGGGAATTTGAGTGGTTGCCACCACGGTGGGGAAGAGCTGATGAAGCTGAAGCACGCCGACACCCTCAAACCCCTCCGCTTAACCGTAAGCACGGCACAAAAAAACCGGCCCCGAGGGACCGGCTTTCCAAGACTCGATCGAGATGATCAGCCGACCGCTGCGGCACCGCCTGCAACTTCCAGGATCTCCTGGGTAATCGCAGCCTGACGGGCCTTGTTGTAGTCAAGGGTGAGGGTCTTGGCCAACTCCTTGGCGTTATCGCTGGCGTTGTTCATGGCCGTCATCCGGCTGGCCAGCTCAGAAGCTGCCGATTCCTGCAGTGAACGCAGCATCTGGTTCTGCAGATACAGGGGGAGCAGCGCATTGAGCAACTGTTCGGGGGTCTGCTCAAACACGATGTCCGAAGGGATCTTCGGCTCCGTGTTGGCAGGGCCTGCACCGGGCTCCACTGTCAGAAGGCCGTCCTTAGTGGTGAGACGGAAAATCTCATCCTCAGGATCAGCGATGTCCTGGGGATCCAAGGGCAGCAGGGTCTGAACCACGGGCTTGCAGCTCACCAGGTTGAGGAACTTGGTGAAGATCAGCTCGACGCGATCGGTGCTTTCAGCCAGGAATTCAGCCAGCAGATCCGTGGAGATCGAGTTGGCCTCATCGGCGGTAGGAACCTGTTCCAGGCCGGAGAAGGTGGCCTGAATCGGATAATCACGACGGGTGAAATAGCCGATGGCTTTGGTGCCAATCAGCAGCAGCTTCACATCGAAGCCCTTGCCCTTCAGCTCAGCAAAACGCTGTTCGGTGCGCTTGATGATGTTGGCGTTGTAGCCACCACACAGGCCGCGATCACCAGTGACCGCAACCAGAGTGATGGTCTCCACATCACGTTGCTGCATCAGAGGAGAGGCCGCATCTTCGAAACGCATGCGGGACTGGAGGTTTTCCAGAATCCGCGCCAGCCGATCCGCGAAGGGACGACTGCGGAGCACTTGCTCCTGGGCGCGGCGCACCTTGGCCGCAGCCACGAGACGCATGGCCTCGGTGATCTTGCGGGTGTTTTTGACCGACTTAATTCGGTCTCGGATTTCTTTGAGATTCGCCATGTCGGCAGCTCCTTCAGGCCGCGGAAGCGACCATGGTGGACACGACTTCGGTGATGGCGTCCTTAAGGATCGCCTCAGCCTCAGGACTCATCACTTTCTTCTCCTGGATTTCGGTGATGAACTCAGCCTTGTTCGACTTGAGATACTCACGCAGTTCACGGGAGAAGTCGACGACCTTGTCGACGGGGACGTCGTCGATCAGGCCCTTCACACCGGCGTAAACGATGGCGACCTGTTCAGCCAGGATCAGGGGGCTGAACTGAGGCTGCTTCAGCAGTTCACGCAGACGCTTGCCGCGCTCCAGCTGCTGCTGAGTGGAAGCATCCAGGTCAGAAGCGAACTGAGAGAAGGCAGCCAGCTCGTCAAACTGGGCCAGCTCCAACTTCAGGGTGCCGGCGATCTTCTTGATGGCCTTGGTTTGGGCAGCACCGCCCACCCGGCTCACGGAAATACCCACGTTGATCGCAGGACGCAGACCGGAGTTGAAGAGGTCGGAGCTGAGGAAGATCTGACCGTCCGTGATCGAAATCACGTTGGTAGGGATGTAAGCCGAAACGTCACCGGCTTGGGTTTCGATGATCGGCAGGGCGGTCATGGAACCCTTGCCCATGGCGTCAGACAACTTGGCTGCACGCTCGAGCAGACGGCTGTGGCAATAGAAGACGTCACCGGGATATGCCTCACGACCGGGCGGACGACGCAGCAGAAGCGACATCTGGCGGTAGGCGGCAGCCTGCTTGGAGAGATCGTCGTAGATCACCAGGGTGGCCTTGCCCTTGTACATGAAGTACTCGGCAATGGTGGCGCCGGTGTACGGGGCCAAGTACTGCAATGCAGCGGGCTCGGAAGCGTTGGCGGCCACGATCACGGTGTAATCGAGGGCGCCGCGCTCGCGCAGAACCTCAACAACGTTGGCCACGGAAGCAGCCTTCTGACCCACGGCGACGTAGACGCAGATCATGTCCTGATCCGCCTGGTTCAGGATCGTGTCGATCGCGATAGCGGTCTTGCCGGTCTGGCGGTCACCAATGATCAGCTCGCGCTGGCCACGGCCGACAGGGATCATCGCGTCGATGGCGGTGATGCCGGTCTGCATCGGCTCGTGAACCGACTTGCGCTGAATGATGCCAGGCGCCATGGATTCAATCAGGCGCGTTTCGCTGGTGGCGATTTCGCCCTTGCCATCGATGGCGCGGCCCAGGGAGTTCACCACCCGGCCCAGCATGGCTTCACCAACGGGGACAGCAGCGATCTTGCCGGTGGCC
Organism: Synechococcus sp. MU1617; assembly: GCF_020514235.1. NCBI lineage: Bacteria > Bacillati > Cyanobacteriota > Cyanophyceae > Synechococcales > Synechococcaceae > Synechococcus > Synechococcus sp. MU1617. Next base: position 116,125 of record NZ_VTLB01000003.1, on the reverse strand, counting down.
TTCACCGTGCTGCCTTCCTGAATGCCATATCCCTCACCCATCAGCACCGCGCCGACGTTGTCGTCTTCGAGGTTCAGGGCGATGCCTTCGGTGCCGTCCTCAAATTCAATGAGTTCGCCGGCCATGGCTTGCTGCAGGCCGTAGACACGGGCGATGCCGTCGCCCACGGTCAGAACGGTGCCGACATTGCTGACGGAAACCGACTTGTCGTAGTCCTCAATCTGCTTCTTGAGGATGGCGCTGATCTCGTCAGGACGGATGGAAACCATGGCGTGTGATCCCAGCTGGGAGTTGGGGAGGAAGGAGCGGTGGAGGAAAGAGTGAGGTCAGCTCGCCTTGGCGAGTGCCAGACCAAGGCGACGAACCTGGCCAGACAGGCTGGCGTCGATCACCTGAGATCCGAGACTCACGACGAAACCGCCGATTAAGGACGGATCCACACTGAGGTCGATGTCGACCTTGTTGGTGCCGGCCATGGCCTGCACCTTTTTGGACAGTGCCGCCTGTTGATCCTCAGTGAGGCTTTGAGCAGAGCGGACCTGGGCCAGCGTGATGCCCTGCTGTTCCCGATAAAGCTCGAGATAGCGAAGCATCACTGCATCAAAAGCGATGAGTCGTTGGCGGTCAGCCAGCACCTTCAGCAGGTTGAAAACTGAAGGAGTGACATCCTCACCCACAAGCGCCTTGAGGGCTTTCTTCTTGGCGTCCGGCTCAAGAACCGGGGACACCATGGCGTCGCGGAAGTCTTCGGAGTCGTTCCAGATCTCAAGCAATTGCTTGCATTGATCGGCAACGGTTTCAGACTCACCCCGGGCCTCAGTGACCTGAAGCAGTGCTTCGGCGTAAGGGGTGGCGAGAGAATTGAGGAGAGGCATCAGGCGTTCTCCAGATTTTTGATGGTGGAATCGATCAACTTGGCCTGAGCACTGGCATCAAGACGACCAGGAAGTTCGGCAAGGGCCTTGTCGATTGCCGCCAGAGCGGCCTCACGACGCAGGCTGTCCTTGATTCGAGCAGCGTCGGCTTCAGCATCGGCATCAGCACCAGCCTTGATGGCTGCCATCACAGAAATGGTGCGCTTCTCGCCTTCGGCACGAATGCCTTCAGCGCGGGCCTGACCATCGGCACGAATCTTTTCGGCTTTCTGCTGAGCAGCAGCCAATTCGGACTGGGCCTGGCTCAGGTTTTCGGTGGCGGTTTTCAGGCGGGACTCAGCGTCCTGCAACTCCTGAAGAATGGCGGCGCGGCGGCGTTCAAGGATTCCTCCAAGGAACCCACGCAGGAACCAAAACAGGAGCCCGATCACGATGACCAGGTTGACCAGATTGGTCTCGAGCGGATTGAGATTGAGTGTCATCACGCAGCCAGCAAACGGTTGATGATCGTGGTGCTCAGCTGATCCACCTGACCCTTGAGCTGGGTGCGGGCGGACTCACGCTCGGCCTCGATGGCACGACGGCTTTCCTCTTTGGTGCGGTTGGCTTCAGCTTCCGCCTGGGCCAGCGCCTCGCGATACAGCCGATCAACTTCTTGTTCCGCCTCAACAATCACGGCCTGAGCGGCCTGGCGGGCACCTTTCAGCTGTTCAGCCAGATCAGCTTCCAGGCGTTCAACCTGGGCGAGCTTCTGTTTGGCATCAGCACGACTGGTGGAGATATAGCCCTCACGATCTTCCACGACCTTGCCGACCGGACGGAAGAAGAGAACATTGAGCAGGAAGGTGAGGAGAACCACCTGAACCGCCATCAGCGGAAGGGTGGCATCGAGGTCAAAAAGACCTCCCTCCGGAACACCTGCTTCAGCGAGCAGAAGCCAGGTCATGGAAAGGTGCGCTGGGAAGGAATCGAAACAAGGAGTTCAGAAGGGGGATCAGCGATCCCCCTGCACTGATCAGCCGGCGAAGGGGTTGGCGAACAGGAGCACCAGAGCCACCACCAGGCCGTAGATGGTCAGCGATTCCATGAACGCCAGTGACAGCAGCAGGGTGCCGCGGATCTTGCCTTCGGCTTCGGGCTGACGGGCGATGCCCTCAACAGCGCCGCCGGACGCGGTGCCCTGACCGATACCAGGGCCGATGGCGGCGAGGCCGACTGCCAGGCCAGCAGCCACAACGGAAGCGGCGGAGGTGATGGAATCCATGTTGGGTGGTGTAAGGGGAAGCGCTGGAAAGCGCTGTACGGAATGGACTTGGGGATCGGTTCCCCCCGCGCAGGGACATTCCCGAAGGAACGGGCCCGGGTGCAATGCCGGACCTGCGCGCGGATGTGTTTAGCAGATCGCCGTTCTCAGGCGATAGAGGGGAGAGGTTTTAGTGAGCCTCGTGAAGGCCTTCACCGATGTAAAAGGAGGCCAGGGTCGCAAAGATCAGAGCCTGGATGGCACTGGTGAAGAGACCCAGAAGCATCACGGGCAGAGGCACGATCAGCGGCACCAGATACACCAGCACCCCAACAGCCAATTCGTCGGCAAGGATGTTTCCGAACAGACGGAAGGAGAGGGAGAGAGGCTTGGTGAATTCCTCGATGATCTTGAACGGGAGCATGATTGGGGTCGGCTCCACGTACAGCTCGAAGAAGCGCAGACCCTTACGGCTCAAACCGGCATAGAAGTACGCCAGTGACACAAGCAGAGCCATCGCCACAGTGGTGTTGATGTCTGCAGTGGGAGCACCAAGCTCACCCTCGGGAAGTTCGAAGATCTTCCAAGGGATCAGGGCTCCGCCCCAGTTGCTCACGAAGATGAATAGAAACAGGGTGCCGATGAACGGCAGCCAGTCGCGGTAGTACTTCTCGCCGATGTTGTCGCGGGCGATGTCGCGGATGAAATTCCAGAGGAATTCGAGCAGGTTCTGCAGACCGATCGGGTCACGCTTCATCCCGCGGGTGCCAGCAAGCACCACAGCGAGGAGGATGCCGATCAGGATCCAGGAGCTCAGGAACACCTGGCCGTGCAGATACAGATCGCCGATCTGCCAGTACAGGTGGTGACCCACTTCCAGTTCAGCGAACGGGAGTGGTAAGGGCAACAAAGCCATGGGTGCAGATAAAAGTGCTCAGACTCAGCGGTCGTCGAAGACGTGCTGAAGAATCAGGGCGGGCTTGTAGAGAAGGAATCCCAGGAAGGCCGGCAACAGATCGAGTTGAGGCAGCTTGGCCGAACCAACCACAAGCAGGGTTGGAACGATGAGCTGAAAACGCCCCAGTCCACGGGACTGGTCACTGAGCCGGGCCACACTGCGAGCTAGCAAACGCACGTACAAAAGTCCGGCGCATGAGCCCACAAGAACACTGCCGGCCACCGAGAGATTCATGGTGAGGGCCACGATCGGAACCGTGACGAGGGACACCAGAACGGTGGCCAACAGCAGGCGACGTTGAAGACGGTAAAAATCTTCCAAGCGCTGCCTGAAATGGCGCGCGGAATCTATCACGCGTTCGCTGCTGTTATTCCTGCAACAGAAGCAGCTGTCGATCCACAAGATTGCGGATCTGATCAGGAGACGCAAGGGCCCCCAATGTCTGTTCAGGCTTCTCAGCGACAGTCCGCAGCAGGGTTCGGTCGGCATCACTGAGCTGAATCGGCTCCATGTTGCGACCAAGAATTGGATCGGGTTCCCCCCAGAGACAGGGCTGAACCAAACCCCTGGCCAATCCGAGGGCCTCATCACTCCAACGGGCTCGCTCCACCGGTGCAGCAGAAAGAAAGAACTCGAAGTGGCTGATGTCGGGATCCAGCTGTTCCACAAGCTCCCACTGCTGACGCGGTGGCAAGGCCTGGGCTCGCTCCAGCAGCTCACCTTGAAGAAGGCGGTCCGGATCCCAGACCTCCGGATTGGAGAAGCCGGCGAAATGCAGACCCGCCGTTTCGATGAACGCGAAGAGACGTTCGAGGTTGTAACTGGTCTCCTGCGGGTGCAGGTACATGTCCGCAAAGTTGGCATCAGGCGCGCAATCAACGGCCCAGCGTTCACGGTGATGACGCGCAAGGCGATTGCTCTCGGGCAGGGTCTCGAACAGCTCCCGGCCAAGACGCAGGCCCTCTTGCCCTGTACCGGCATTCAGAAGATTCAGAGCTTTCTGCGTCCGGTGGATCTCCCAGCGACCCGCATCGGCATAAAGGAAGAGGTGCAGAAGACCAGACGGTGCCAAGCGATCCGCCAGGGAGCGCAGCCCCGCTTCTGGCTGATCCAGGTGATGCAACACCCCCACCGAGTTGATGTAGTCGAAAGATCCTTCGTCGCCGAGATCCAGAAGGCTGCGTTGCTCCTGACGCAACGCGTTCACCTTCTGAGCCGCTCCGGAGCGCTGACAGCGTTCCCGCGCCACCGCCAGGGCCCCATCACTGATATCCACCCCGAGCACATCCGCACCCGGGTTGAGATGACAGAGGTAATCGGTGCTGACCCCTGTGCCGCAGCCGGCATCAAGGATCCGCGGCTGCTCCGTTCCGGAGGGGATCCGCCCATGCACTGCTGCCAGCACACTGCGGTGACACCAACGCCAGTTGTATCCCGGAGGTGGTCCGTCCTGCAGCGGATCCCCCGGAAAGGGAAAGCGGTCATAGAACGCACTCACCACAGGAGTCGCAGCATCACTGGGCTTGGGGTGGGTCATGCAGCGAAGATTCGGCGCCTGCGAGCTTTTCACGCCAGACCCATCAATCCACTACGGCTCCACAAAGCCTGCAAACATTTGTTCATGGGGCCGCGGAGCGCCATCCCGGCAGCCGTAACGTGTCGCGATCCGGCTTGCTTTCGTCGATGACAGTGACCGCCAGCAGCGGCAGCCCGCGCGTGTCTCCCCAACTGTTCGACACGCTGCCGCTCTCCAGCGTCCGTCAGGCGGAGCAGCAGGACCGTTTCCCAGACAACGGGGAACTCGACAGTCTTGTGACCTTCTTCCGAACCGGTCAGGACCGGATCGAAGCGTCCCGGATCATTGCGGCCAACGCCGAGGCCATCGTGGCCCGCGCCGCCAACAGAATTTTTGTGGGAGGAACGCCTCTCTCCTTCCTTGAAGCGCCACTCACAACGGGCGAAAGCGGACGCCGAACTGGTGGTGAAGGCACGCCGCTGGCGGCTGACCAAGCCGCTTTTGAGCAGTCGGTGCGTACCTTCACCGGCGACAGCGACAGCACCAAGCGTGGCAACTTCCTTAGCCGCCTTCTGGAAGGAGCCGGTGGCGATGCCGACGTACGGGTTGTGCTCCCCACCGGTTTCAACGCCATAAGTGTGGCCAAATACGGCCCGGCCTTCATGCGCAAGTCGGTGCGCGACATGGGTTGGTTCCTGCGCTACGTGGGCTATGCACTGGTGGCTGGAGACCCCAGCATCCTTGCGGTGAACACCCGCGGCCTGCGAGACATCCTTCTGGAGAATTGCTCCCTGGCGGCCACCAACGTGGCCCTTCAGGAGATGCGGGCCGCCTCAGCGGAACTGCTGCGGGATCGTCCTGAAGCCCGTCAGATGACCATCGACTGCTTCAACGTGCTGTTGCAGGAACTGGCCATCCCCACCCCCAGCACCAAGCAGCGTCAGGGAAGTGCGGTGCAACAAGGCCTGCAGCTGCCAGCGATCTACGCCCTGGCCTCAGAGGGACACCAGCTGTTTGAAATGCGACCGGGTCTCTCCGGAGCCGAGAAAGCAGAAATCATTCGTGCCGCCTACCGCCAGGTGTTTGAGCGCGACATCGCCAAGGGCTACTCCCAGACCCCCTGCGCGGACAAAGCCAGTGCCGTCGCCCAGGGGCAGATTTCAATGCGCGAATTCGTTCGCGCCCTCGGCCGCAGCAAGGAATATCGCCAGCAGTTCCACGACGGTTTCGTCAACAGCCGCGTGGTGGAACTGGCTTACCGCCACTTCCTCGGCCGGGGCATCAGCTCCCTCGAGGAATTCCGTAAGTCGTTCGCGATCCTTAGCGACCAGGGCCTTAATGGCCTGGTTGATGTGCTGGTGAATTCCTCGGAATACGCCCAGGCCTTCGGTGAGGAGACCGTTCCCTACCTCCGGGATCTCGGCACTGAAGCCCAGGAAAGCGCCGGTTGGGGCTCCAACCGCAAGCTGTTCAAGTTCAGCGCCCCCTTCGATGGCGCACCGCAGTACGTCACCCTTTACGCCTCCTACCGCCAGCCCTTTGCTGATCAGCACGTCTACGGCGGCGGCAATGATCCGGTGGCGAACCAGTACGGCGCCATCTTCCCGAGCGGAACCGCCTCGTTGGCCACAAGGCCGGCGCCCTACGGCTACGACAGCCGTCGCCTACTTGTGAGTAACGGTCTCAACAGCCCCGGACAGCAGAACAGCGCCAGCTTTCGTGGAAGCCGCCCCCGCAAGGTGGGGCCACGGGTGGTTCGACTGCAGCAGATCGCGACCGGAGGAACCGTCAATCCCCGTCGCGGCGGGAACCCCAGCGTTCGCACCACCGAAGCCAGCACCCAAGCCGTGATCAAGGCGGTGTACGTGCAGGTGCTGGGCAACGGCGGCTATGAGGGAGAGCGCATGGGTTCTGCGGAAGCCCGTCTCGAAAATGGCGACATTTCCCTGAAGGATTTCGTGCGAGCGGTGGCCCGCTCTGATGCCTTCCGTCGCCGCTACTGGACTGGCCTCTACATCGTGAAGGCGATCGAAGTGATGCACCGCCGTCTGCTCGGACGGCCCACTTTCGGCCGCTGGGAAATTGATGCCCTGTTCGACACCGCTGCCCGCCACGGCTTCTATGGCGTTGTAGACGCGCTGATCGACAGCCGCGAATACAGCGAAGCCTTCGGATCCGACACAGTCCCCTTCGAGCGATTCATCACCCCAGGCGATGTGAACGCACGTCGTGCTCCCGGCTGGGCTCGTCCGCTCAACCTTGCCGCCGTTGCTGATCTCACCCAGAGCAGCCGCCCAGAAGCGCGGCCAGCGGAAGGTTTCCGCAGCAGTGGCACCATCACACCGCGCAACTTGGTCGACACGCAGCAGGCCTCGCAAGGAACCTGGACGCCCACCAGTGGAGCCAGCGGCGCCGACACCCGTTGGTTGTCGGTGGTGCGCCAGCAAAGCCTGGCCTCGAAGAAAACCGGTTTCCCGATGCGTCGGGCCAGCAGTTCCGAGCCAAGCAAACTCGATGGCCCCACCTGGACTGTCAAGAGCCGCTCCGCCGCGGCCGGGAAGACCCAGGCCCTTTCAACCATGGGGCAAGCATTGGCAAACGCCGATGCGTCTGGATTCCAGCTGCGGGCTGGGCTCCCGGCGATGCTTGAGCTGAAACAGCCCTGCAGTGAATCTGAACTTCGTACCGTGCTCGATGCGACATACCGTCAGCTGCTGAACCGTGTTCCAACGGAAAGCGAGCGCCTGGTCTCCGCCGAGTCACGGCTGCGCAATCAGGACATCGACCTACCCGATTTCATTGCTGAAGTGGCCATGAGCGAGGCCTTCCAAAGCCGGATCGCCTCCATGGCTCCGCTTCGGGCCGCATCCGCGGCAGGTATGGCGCTACTAGGCCGGGCCACTACCCCAGCGGAAACCAGCCGCTTCCTGATCACCCGCGCACAAGCAGGTCAGGGTGCAGCCGTCACCGAACTGTTGGCGGAACGGATCAGCTCAACAGTGCCGCGCATCGAGGGCATGACGACTGCTTCAGGGGTCAGTCAAGCCACCATCCAGCGCACGGCTTCGCTCTACCGCGGCAATGCCGGCCTGAATCCCCCAACGGGCGACGCGATCTGAGCCAAACGGCCATTTTCCTGACAAACAACCGCCCCAATTCACAGCGGTTGTTTGTCATTGGATCCCGGTGAAGTACCGCTTCATCGGGATCGTTTCTTGCGTCTTGGAACCCTCCAATTTGACAACGCAAATCGCAGTCATGGCAACGGCTTTCCTGGCACGACTCAGGCCGTGAAGAACTGTTACCCGGGCAAAAGACCCAGGCCATCGCCAGCGCAGAATGCCTCAGCCGATTCCAACGGAGCGAGGCCACAACGATCCCTGTTGATCGTTGTGAACAAGTCTCACTCCCGACGCTTCGACCCCCTGTCTCAGCCTTTAGTCTGAGACCCGATCCTTCGGGATCACCCCTTATTCACCGGATACCGGTCTCCTACGGGCGGCCGCTTGTTTCGAGGCAGAACTGCATGAGCATCGTCTCCAACTCGATCATCAACGCGGACGCCGAAGCCCGCTACCTCAGCCCTGGCGAACTCGACCAGATCAAAGCCTTCGTAACCGGCGGTCAACGCCGTCTACGCGTGGCCCAGGTCCTGTGCGAGAGCCGCGAGCGCATCGTCAAGCAGGCTGGTGGTCAGCTGTTCCAAAAGCGTCCCGACGTCATCTCTCCCGGCGGCAATGCCTACGGCGAAGAGATGACTGCCACATGTCTGCGCGACATGGACTACTACCTCCGCCTTGTCACTTACGGCATCGTTGCCGGTGACGTGACTCCGATCGAAGAGATCGGTGTGATCGGCGCGAAAGAGCTCTACCGCTCCCTGGGCACTCCCCTGGAAGCCATGGCAGAAGCCGTGCGCGAGATGAAGATCGTCGCCATGGGCCTTCTCACTGGAGCCGACGCAGAGGAAGCCGGCACCTACTTCGATTACGTGGTTGGCGCCCTCGCCTGAACCGCTCGCTGAACTCCCCTCTCGTCTCCTCACGGATCCATGCAAGACGCCATCACCAACGTCATCAACAAGTCGGACGTCCAGGGCCTCTACCTGGACACGGCTTCGATGAGCAACCTCGAGTCGTATTTCGCCAGTGGTGAACTGCGCGTTCGCGCTGCTGCCACCATCAGCGCCAATGCTTCGGCCATCATCCGTGATGCCGTTGCCAAGGCCCTGCTGTACTCGGACATCACCCGTCCCGGCGGCAACATGTACACCACCCGCCGCTATGCCGCCTGCATCCGCGACCTGGACTACTACCTGCGGTATTCCACCTACGCCATGCTGGCTGGAGACACCTCGATCCTCGACGAGCGTGTCCTGAACGGCCTTAAGGAGACCTACAACTCCCTGGGCGTTCCCATCGGCGCCACCGTTCAGGCCATCCAAGCCATGAAGGAAGTCACCGCCGGACTGGTCGGCCCTGACGCTGGCAAGGAAATGGGTGTCTACTTCGACTACATCTGCTCCGGCCTCGGCAACTGAGCCCCATGCGGTTGTTCAAAGTCACCGCCTGCATCCCCAGCCCTGAAAAGGTTCGGACGCAGCGCGAATTGCAGAACACCTTCTTCACCAAGTGGGTGCCCTACGAGAGCTGGTTCGCTGAACAACAGCGGATTCAAAAGCAGGGCGGTCGCATCATCAAGGTGGAGCTCTGCACCGGGGGTCAGCAGGTCAACGTCGGCAACTGAACTCCGCCCCAAAGTGAATTACAAGCCCGGTTCAACACCGGGCTTTTTTATTGGCCATCAACCTTGGAGGGTCTGCGCCACAAAAGCATCGAGATCCGGAAGAACAGCGGCATTCCCCTCCCCCAACCAGAGCACGTACTCATGGTTGCCGGCAGGCCCGGTGATCGGCGAAGCCACCAAACCCTGGGGCTGCCAACCCGACTCTGCCGCCGCTGCAATCACAGATTCAATGGCATCCCGGTGGGCCGCAGGGTCACGCACCACGCCCCCCTTGCCGACGCGGCTCTTGCCCACCTCAAACTGCGGCTTCACCAGCACAAGCGCATCGGTGTCAGGCCCCCGCAACAACCGGCGCAACGCAGGAAGAATCAGCCGCAGTGAAATGAACGACACATCGGTGACAGCCAAACTGGGCCAGGGGTCGTCGGCCCCGTAGAGATCGTCGGGCTGCAGATGGCGCAGGTTGGTGCGTTCCCGCAGCACCACCCGTTCGTCAGTTCGCAGGCTCCAGGCCGTCTGGCCGTAGCCCACATCAACGCCATAAACACAAGTGGCGCCATGCTGCAGCAGACAATCGGTAAAGCCACCGGTGGAGATGCCGCCATCCAGGCAGACGCGCCCCTCCACCCGCACAGGGAAGGCCTTCAAGCCCGCCAGCAGTTTTTCGCCCCCTCGAGAGACAAAGCGAGGGGGCTGCTCTACTCGCAGTTCTCGCTCCGGCGTCACCTCCGTTCCGGGCTTATCCAACAGGGTCCCGGCACCATCACGAACCTTGCCAGCACGAATCAATTGCTGCGCCTGTTGGCGCGAACTGACCAATCCACGGGTCAGGAGTTCAAGATCAAGACGCTGTTTGGACGCCATTGCGACATAAAAGCAGACCGATCCCGAAGAAAACCGGCGATCCAGCGGCTGCAGCGTGTTCTGCCTAGAGGATTTTGCCAATTCGCGTCGAGGGACGTGTCCAGCCACCGACCCCAACCCGCCAAGGTGGTGCCGTTGCTGCGGCCGGGCAGCTTTGTGCGGCTTGATAACCAGCCCTCCGACCTACCGCCCTTCCAGGTGCTTCACTGCCGCGGAGGACGTTGCTGGGTTCGCCAGCAATCCTGGGGATCCCATGTGCAGTGGGAAGTTGAGCATGAACGGTTGAACATTGCTTGAGCGAAGCTCCTGCTCACCAAGTCCTGCAAAGACTCCCAGACAACAATTCTGTTTAATCAGTGTCTTGGCAAGGCAACTATTTCACGGCTCAATGGAGCATTGACGCTGTTTGAGCAAACGTTTGGGTCAAGCGACAGCCCTACAAAGAACTTCGAGACGACGGGGTAGACCAGAGACTCAGAAGCCGGCTCTGGTCCAGCGGCTTCTCCCCTTACCGTGGCAGCTCTGGCCAGCAGAAGCTCGCCTGCTCATGGGGCTTGCCGGGTTCTGGAGTGTGGCAGGGCTGGTGGTGCTGGCGTCAGCGAGTTGGTGGGTAGCCCTACGGGAAATGGGCGACGGCGGCTTTTACCTCAAACGGCAGGCGATCTGGCTGATGGCCAGCTGGAGTCTGCTGGCCATCACAATCTCCACAAGCTTGCGGCGCTGGCTGCGCTGGTCAGGCCCGGGGCTGTGGATGGGCTGCCTTCTGATCGCCGCCACCTTGGTGATGGGCACCACAGTGAACGGCGCCAGCCGCTGGCTGGTGCTGGGGCCACTGCAGATGCAGCCCTCGGAGCTGGTGAAACCCTTTGTGGTGCTGCAGGCCGCCAACCTGTTCGCCCCATGGAACCGAATGAGCCTCGACCAGAAGCTGCTATGGCTTGGCAGCTTCGGCGGGCTGCTGCTGCTGATCCTCAAGCAGCCCAACCTCTCCACTGCAGCCCTAATGGGACTCACCCTCTGGATGGTGGCCCTGGCCGCCGGCCTGCGCTGGCGCAGCCTTCTGGGCACCGCCATGGCGGGATCACTGCTGGGCACCGCCAGCATCCTGATCAATGAATACCAGCGGATCCGGGTGGTGTCGTTTCTAGATCCCTGGAACGACCCGATGGGAGATGGCTATCAGCTCGTGCAGAGCCTGCTGGCGATCGGATCGGGCGGTTTGATGGGGCAGGGCTATGGCCTCTCCACCCAGAAACTCCAATACCTGCCGATCCAGAGCACCGACTTCATCTATGCGGTGTTCGCCGAGGAATTTGGATTTGTGGGCTCGGTGCTGCTGCTGCTGTTCCTGATGCTGGTGGCCTGGGTGGGGCTGCGGGTGGCCCTGCGCTGCCGCAGCAACCAGGCACGGCTCGTGGCCATCGGCTGCACCACGATCCTGGTGGGCCAGTCGATCCTGAACATTGCGGTGGCTTCTGGGGCGATGCCCACCACCGGTCTGCCGCTGCCCTTGATCAGCTACGGCGGCAACTCGCTGATGTCGAGCCTGGTGATCCTGGGGCTGCTGATCCGCTGTTCGCTGGAATCCACAGGCTTGATCGGGGGGCGATCCAACAAGCGACAACGGTCCGTGCGCCAACGCTGAACCTGGTCTGACGATCGGCTTGCCTGGATAGGCTTTGCGTACTCAAGGGCACCTGTGGACCTGCTGCTGCTCTCCGATTTGGCCCAGAGCAGCGAACAGCTGCTGCAGCGCGCCCTGGCGGATCCAGGTCCACTGACGCTGGCGTTGGTGTTTGGTGGCGGCGCCCTCACCAGCCTGGGGCCGTGTTCCCTGTCATTGCTACCGGTGACACTGGCCTACCTGGCAGGATTCGAGGATGGCCAACCAGCGTGGCAGCGCAGCCTCGCCTTCTGCGGCGGCATCGTCGGCGCCCTGGTGGTGCTGGGAAGCATCAGCGGACTGCTGGGCCGGATCTACGGCCAAGTGCCGTCACTGATCCCCACATTGGTGGCGATCCTGGCTATCGCGATGGGGCTCAACCTGCTGGGAGTGCTGCGGATTCCACTGCCAAGTGGTCCGGATCCAGAGCAGTGGCGTCAGAAGGTACCGGCCCCGCTGGCGCCGGTTGCGGCAGGACTGGCCTTCGGGCTGGCGGCCTCACCCTGCACCACCCCCGTCTTGGCGGTGCTGCTGGGCTGGATTGCCCAGAGCGGTCGCCCCCTAGCGGGAGTGGCCCTGCTCAGCAGCTTCGGCATCGGCCAAGTTCTGCCCCTGCTACTGGCGGGCACCTTTGCAGCAGCCATTCCCAAACTGCTAGCCCTGCGGGGCATCAGCCGCTGGGTGCCGCCAGCCAGTGGTGTGGTGCTGCTCACCAGCGGCCTGCTGACCCTGCTGGCCCGCTGGAGCTGATGGGGATGGCGCCACTAAAACGCATGGCCGCCTGGCTCAGCGATCTACGGCTGGCCATCGTGTTGCTGCTGATGATTGCCCTGGCAAGTGCCGTGGGCACGGGCATCCCCCAGGGGGATCCGCCTTCCAAATACATCGATGCCTATGCCGACACCCCCTGGCTGGGGTTGCTTAACGGCGAACAGGTGCTGCAATTGCAGCTCGATCATGTGTACTCCAGCGGCTGGTTTCTGGCCCTGCTGGCCTGGCTGGGGCTCTCCCTGATCCTCTGCAGTTGGCGCCGTCAGTGGCCAGCCCTAATGGCGGCCCGGCGCTGGATTGACTACCGCACCACACGCCAGCTGAGCAAATTGGCCATCGCCGAAAGCCAGCCCTGCCCAGACCCCAGCCAGGGGCTAACGCAGCTTGAGACGGCGCTGCGGGCCAGCGGATGGGAGGTGCAACGCAAGCCACAACGGCTGGCGGCCCGGCGCGGCGCCATCGGCAGGGTGGGGCCCCTACTCGTTCACACCGGCCTGGTGCTGCTGATGATTGGCGCGGCCTGGGGGGGCCTGGCGGGAAACCGCCTTGAGCGCTTCCTGGCCCCCGGCCGCAGCCTCGATCTTCTGGATCGCGATGGCACCAGTCAGCTGACGATCACCCTGGACCGCTTCGCCATTGATCGGGACTCGGCCGGCCGAACGGAACAGTTCCGCTCAGCTCTGAAGCTGCAGGGACCCAACCAAAGCTTGGATGCCGAGATCAGCGTCAATCACCCGCTGCGGCACCGTGGCATCACCATCTATCAGGCAGATTGGTCGCTCGCAACGATCAGCCTGCAGATCGGGCGCAGCCCCGTGCTGGAGCTGCCGTTGCAGACCTATCCAGAGCTGGGTGATCAGATCTGGGGCCTGGTGCTGCCAACCCGCCCGGATGGCACCGAACCGGTATTTCTGAGCCTGGAGAGCGAACAGGGTCCAGCCACGGTGTTCGATGCGGACGGCCAGCAGCTCGCCCGGCTGCGACCGGGTGGACCCCCATCAGAAGTGAAAGGCTTGCCGATGCGGGTGGATGCGGTGCTGCCGGCCAGCGGACTGTTACTCAAACGGGATCCTGGGGTACCGCTGGTGTACTTGGGCTTCGCAGTGCTGCTGGTGGGCGGTGGATTGAGCCTGGTGGCCACCCGGCAGCTGTGGGCTATCGCCGCCGATGGAACCCTCAGTGTGGGCGGCCTCTGTAACCGCAACCTCGCGGCCTTCGCCACTGAATTGCCTCAGCTGTTGCAGCAGGGGGTTGCCGATCAGCAGGGCTGACGGATGCCGTGACTCACCCGCACCACGGTGTGCACATTGCCGCGGGGGTTGAAATCGGCTTCCAGCTGCATCCACACCGGGTCGGTGGCCGCCACCAGATCATCGAGGATGCGATTGGTTACCTCCTCATGGGAGATCGACTGGTCGCGGTAGCTGTTCACATAAAGCTTGATCGCCTTCAGCTCCACCACCCGTGGCCCGGGTTGGTAGATCAGGCGCAGCACCGCGAAATCGGGATAGCCGGAGAAGGGGCATTTGCAAGTGAATTCCGGCAGCTCGATCGACACCTCATAAGGGCGCCCGGGCCGAGGATTGTCGAAGCAGATCAGCTCGGCTTCGGCGATGGCGCGTTCGCCGTAGAGGGGGGTTTGGGTCAAAGGGCTGAAGGGGCCGGTTCTGATCAGCGACCCTAGGAAGTCAAGCTTCGGCAGCGTTCTGTAACAGCGGCCACGCACGGCTCTGAGAACCGCGGCATCCTTAAAACCAGATCGGTACTCTCCCCATGAAAAAGGTCGAAGCAATCATTCGTCCTTTCAAGCTGGAAGACGTCAAGGTGGCGCTGGTGGAAGCCGGCATCATCGGCATGACCGTGAGCGAAGTGAGGGGCTTCGGCCGCCAGAAAGGTCAGGTGGAGCGCTACCGCGGCTCGGAATTCACCGTTGAATTTCTACAGAAACTGAAGATTGAAGTGGTCGTCGAGGACGACCGGGTCGAAGAGGTGGTCAAGTCGATCGCTGATGCCGCCCGCACCGGTGAAATCGGTGACGGCAAGATCTTCATCAGCCCTGTGGAATCGGTGGTGCGCATCCGCACAGGCGACCGCGACAGCACGGCCCTCTGAGCTCGGAACACCAGAACAGCCCTATCCGCCGCGGCGTTTTCCAATCCTGAGCGGACCAAGTCGTGGGGCGTTGCCGTCCAGTGCAGGTAAAGCGTTGGGGTCATCGCCCAAGGATGGCGGCGACCCGGAGATGGCACGACGGCACGGAGGCTCACTCAGTCGCGCGGAGGCCGCCCCATAGATTTGTTGGGTTGTTCAACCGAGCGCGCCGGTGATTGAGCGTTACACCCTTCCTGAGATGGGAGCCGTCTGGAGTGAGCAGGCGAAATTCCAGAGCTGGCTTGATGTGGAAATCGCTGCCACCGAAGCCAACTGCCGGCTCGGTCGTGTGCCCCAAGAGGCCCTCGACACCATCAAGGCGAAGGCCAGCTTCGAGGTGGAGCGCATCCTGGAAATTGAAGCCGAGGTACGCCACGACGTGATCGCCTTCCTCACCAACGTGAATGAGCACGTTGGTGATGCCGGGCGCCACATCCATGTGGGCATGACCAGCAGCGACGTGCTGGACACGGGCGTGGCCCTGCAGCTGAAACGCTCGGTGGCCCTGCTGCGCAACGAACTCGATGCCTTAGCAGACGCTCTGCGCGAACTGGCCCGAGCCCACAAGGGCACCGAAATGATCGGCCGCTCCCATGCCATCCACGGCGAACCGATCACCTTCGGGTTCAAGGTGGCCGGCTGGCTGGCGGAAACCGAGCGCAACCGCATCCGCCTTGAACGGCTTGAGCAGGATGTGGCCGTGGGCCAGGTGAGCGGCGCCATGGGCACCTATGCCAACACCGATCCCCAGGTGGAGGCCATCGCCTGCGAGATCCTCGGGCTCACCCCCGACACCGCCAGCACCCAGGTGATCTCCCGCGATCGCCATGCCGACTACGTGCAGACCCTCGCCCTGGTGGGCGCTTCCCTGGAGCGCTTCTCAACGGAGATCCGCAATCTCCAACGCACCGATGTATTGGAAGTGGAGGAGAACTTTGCCAAGGGCCAGAAGGGCAGCTCTGCCATGCCCCACAAACGCAACCCGATCCGCAGCGAGCGGATCAGCGGTCTGGCCCGGGTGCTGCGCAGCTACACCATTGCTGCTCTTGAGAACGTGGCCCTCTGGCATGAGCGCGACATCAGCCACAGCTCCACTGAGCGAATGATGCTTCCCGATTGCTCGGTGACCCTGCACTTCATGCTGCGGGAGATGACCAGCGTCGTGAAGGGTCTTGGGATCTACCCCGAGAACATGCGCCGCAACATGAATGTGTATGGCGGCGTGGTGTTCAGCCAGCGGGTGCTGCTCGCCCTTGTGGGCACCGGCATGAGCCGAGAAGAGGCCTACCGGGTCGTGCAGCGCAATGCCCACACAGCCTGGAACGCCGCCGGCGGTGACTTCCGCGCCAATCTCGAAGCCGATGGTGATGTCACCAGCCGGCTCTCCGCAGCGGAGCTGGCCGACTGCTTCAGCACCGCGGTGCACCAAGAGAACCTGGGCGTGATCTGGGACCGATTGGGAATTTAATCAGCGACCACCATTCGACGGCATCGGCAGACCCAACAAACGGTAAACCGATGCCGCATCGACGATCGGCTCGAGAGGCAACATGGCATCGCTCATCGTGTCGGTGACCTTCGTAAAGGTGTTGCGGTCCACAACCACCACATCACCGTTGCGCAGCGGCGGGTTGTTGGCACTGCTAAGCACAGCATTGGGGTCGTAACGCAGCTGCTTCACCGTGGTGCGTCCCTGGCGGTCCATACGGATCAAATCAACCCGCTTCACGCTGCCGCGGCGGGTAACGCCTCCAGACGCCAGGATCGCGCGGGACAACGGATCATTGGATCCAATCTGAACCACTCCTGGGGAGAAGACTTCTCCAACAACCTGAACATTGATGGCCGTTGGAGCGAAGTTGGAGGCTGCAGTCGTCAACAGGTCCACATTGACGGGCGATGTTGCCTTGTGCACCCGGATGCTGTCGCCGTCATAGATCAACGGATTGGGTGCAAAACCTCCGTCTTTAAGCACGGTGAGGTAATCGAAGACGTAGCTCTGGGTGAGCCCACCAGGAGTGGGGGACGACCTCAGCAGTTCCAGGCGGGCCAGATCCCCTGCTGCGGAAATTCCACCAGCTTTCTGAATCACATCAATCATGGTCGGCCAACCGCCACCATCTGCGCCGACGCCTGTCGCATCGCCAGAGCTACCAATTGACCCTTGACTGTTGACCGGCAGAGTGAAAACACCGGGGCGAAGGACCTCTCCCGTCACCGTGACCCGGACCGGGCGCTGCTCAACAAGGTCGACATAGACGAGGGGCCGACGCAGGAAGCGGCTGTAGCCGTCGGTGATGCGCTGACGGGCCTCGTCAAGGGTCAAGCCCCACACTTGGATCGTGCCAAGCCGCGGCAGGTTGACGGTGCCATCACTCAGCACCTGAACCTGAGCCTCGTAACCCTCAATCTTGAACACCGAAGTGACGAGCCGGTCCCCGGGCGCCAGGCGGTAGCGGTAGGTCTGCGGCGGCAGGCTGGGCGGGGATGGCAACGGCGGCGGCGCTTGCAGAGGCGTGGTGGATGCCGCCGCCGCAGGCGTCTTCAGCCAGTTGATCCGCTCTTCAGCTTTCAGACCACCGGCCGACAACACAGGAGCCGAGAGCACCACCGCTGCAGCAACAGCTGCGGAAAGACCGGTCCTTGAGGGCACAACCATGGATGGAACTGAGACAGCAGCCAAATGGACGCCAATCTTCCCGCATAATGCGGTCTAGGCATATGGCCCATGACGCAGACCGGACCAACAGCGCAGCATGACGTTCTGCTTCCTCACGGATGGAGTGAAGCCAACAGAGCTGGCAGCCTGTTGTTCCGCCTCGACGGTCTTGAGCTGCATCTGATCCCCGGCTCAAGATTTGAGGAGGTGGCTGATGCGGTTGGAACCCTACGGGAATCCACCTACCGTCAACAGCTCTCCGGCTCGGGCAACACCCGCGACCTCGACGGCCGCGACGAGGCTTACGACCATCTGATTCTTCTGGAACCCAGCAGTGGTGCACTGGCCGGATCCGCACGGTTGCAATTCATTCCCCAGTTCACTTCAGCTGAGGATCTCCCCGGCAGCCAGCAGTCCTACCTGGAGCACGTCTATCCCGGCATTAAAGCGATGCTGGCGGAGCAAACCCCACACGTGGAAATTGGTCGGGTCGCCCTGGCCCCACGCTTTCAGCGTCAACCGCACTCCTTGATGGCCCTGTTCCGCGGAGGACTCCTGATCGCGGCTCGCTCGGGATTCAGCATCTTGCACGGATTGGTCTCTTACAACCACTTCGCCTACAGCGATGCCGTCAACAGGGCCTTCCTCAGTGCATTGATGCGGCCTCCGTACCGCAGAACGAGCCCCGCCTTGCCGTCCCCGCGTCACCCGATCAACAACATTCAGCCGGACGACAACACCCACCCGATCGGCAATGTTCAGGCCCTTGAAGTGGCGATTCGACAGGAGCACAGCGACGACTTCCGTCTGCCTGTGCTGTTGCGCCAGTACTTCAACCTGATGGAAGCCAAAGTCTGCGACCTCTCCTTGGCCCGGGATTTCAATCAGATCACAGAAATTCTGATGGCCGCTGACCTCTCACGGCTGCCGAAGGATCGTCTCGCCTTCTTTATCGACGTTGACCACCAACCCGTCTACCAGCAGTTCAGCTGGTACCGAGGCGAGAAGTAAACGAGGTATCACTGGTACTTTAGCTGGATTAAAAGGATGTAGGTGTTGGCCGAGGGAACTCCCAATAAGCAACAGCTGGAGGAGCGCCTTGTCGAAATCCTGCATCGCATTTCCGGCGCCGATCCTGCGACGATCACCCCCGACGCCCGCCTGATGGAAGACATCGGAATCGATTCTCTCGGGTTCTACGAAATTCTGATCGAAGCCGACACCTGCTTTGGCATTCGCATCCAGGAGGAGCAGCTGCTGCAGTTCAAGACTGTGGGTGACATCCAGAGCCATCTGGAATCACTTGACATCGATCTGCCCAGTTCCAAAACCGCTTAACCGTGGCTGTTCGGCAACGTTGCGCCCAGCGGGTTTCAATCGTGGGATGGGGCTCCATATCCCCTCTTGGCTCTAACGCCTCCTCCACCTGGGAAGGGGTGCTATCGGGCCGTTCCGGCATCAGCGCCCTCAGGTCAGCCTGGAGCGAAGATCTATCGGTGCGCATTGCGGGTTGTGTTCCCGATGCCGCCATCTCATCCCTAGAACCTCTACTGCTGCGGCGCTCCGATCGGTGCGCTCAACTCGGGGTACTGGCCGCCCGGGAAGCCTGGGCCATGGCCTCCGCGGTCACGGGCGGCATTAATCCAGCCCGGGTGGCCGTGGTACTCGGCACCGGCATCGGCGGACTCCACACGATGCATGAACAGCACAACCAGCTGACCGCCGGAGGACCAACGCGGGTCAACCCCCTTACCGTGCCGATGCTGATCCCCGACGCGGCCGCTGGCCAAGTTGCCATCGATCTGGGACTGCATGGGGGTGCACACACCCCTGTCTCGGCCTGCGCATCAGGAGCCGAAGCCATGATGCTGGCCCAAATGCTGCTCAATGATGGGCGTGTCGATCTTGTCTTGGCCGGCGGAACCGAAGCGCCGGTGAACCGGTTGGGCCTCGTGGGCTTCTCTGCCATGCGAGCCCTCTCCTGCCGCAACGATGCCCCTGAGCAGGCTTCCCGGCCGTACGGCAAAGACCGGGACGGGTTCGTGCTCTCGGAGGGAGCCGGAGTTCTGGCGATGATGCGGGAGGAAGACACCCCCAGCGGTGCCGCCCTGGGCTGGCAACTCTCCTGCGGCAGCAGCAGCGACGGACATCACATCGTTGCCCCGGAACCCCAGGGCACCCAGGCCAGCCTGGCCATCGAGGATGCCCTGCGACGGGCCGGGGTGGAACCTGGTGATCTCTGCGCCGTTCAGGCTCACGCCACCGGCACCAGCCTGGGCGACCTTGCCGAAGCAAGGGCATTGCGCCGCAGTTTGGGTGCTGCCGCCGATCACATCCCCGTCTTCGCCCCCAAGGGCCAGCTCGGCCATCTACTGGGAGCCGCTGGAGCTGTAGAGGCGATTCTTGGGGTGCAGGCCTTGCGGCATGGAGCGCTGCCCCACAGCATCAATTCCGACCCCCTCGACCCCGAGGTGGAGCTCGCCGTGACCAACCAGGGACCCGTCGCACTATCGACCTCAGGCTCCGAACGGTTGATGCTCAAGAACGCCTTCGGCTTCGGCGGTCACAACATCAGCCTGGTGCTCTCTGCGTCCGGTAGTACCGCTGAACAGCAGCGCTGAATCCCTCACGGTCGCGGGGATCAACGGGAAGGTGGAGGTCGTCCGCACGACCCCGGCGGCAGTGAATCGTGCCCAATGGTGCCGTCAAACGACCCAACAACAGCGGTAGGGGTTTGTAGCGCGCACCGACAGCCCCCTCCAATCCGTCGTAACTGAAGAACCACGGCACCACACGACCGCCATAGTGCTGGGCCAACATCCAGGCACTCGGAGACACCCGCTCCTCGATTGGTGTCACCAGCGAACCGTTGGGGGCAATCATGATTTCGCCGTGGTCCCGCAGAAGGGTGGAGGCACTCATCATTCCGGCCAGGCGGGACTGGGGCTGACGGTGATCCAGCACCGCGGAGCCGGCATTGCGCGCGGCGGCGGCGTAACCCGGCAGCACCCAACGCAGGTGCAATTGCGCCGTGGTCAGCCCAGGCATGCGCAAAACCCCCTGGATCACCAGACCATCACAGGGGCTTCGGTGATTAAAGATGTGAACCAGCGGCATGCCAGCCGGTTCCGAGGGTTGGCTGTCATCCACCACCACCTGAATGCCCAGGGCCCGCAAAGCCACGGAGGAAGCCATGGTCATCAAGGCGGCGGCCCAATCAGGTCGCTGAAGCAAGATCGCGGGCAGCTGCAGGCCGTACAGGGTGAAACCCAGACCGGCCCAGCCCAACCGGGCCATCAGCCGCCCCAACAGCAGCACGGGATTGCGAAGCCTGCCGGATGGCTTTATCGGCAGTCTGGGGCTGGGGGGGAGCTGACGGGCTTCCGGACCGATCGGGAAGGTGGTGCGAAAAGGGAAATCCCCATCGAAATTGCCATTCACCTGCGTGGTGAGCACCAGATGGTTGTAGAAGCGATAGAAGAGGGCTCGATCGCTGGGTTGGGGATCGCACCAAAACCCGTCGAGGGGTTTTTGGTCCGTCAGTCCTGCCAGGTTGTAGAAGGTGTCCCCCATCGTCTTGGTGGGAACCGCATGGAACAAGGCCTGCAGCCCGACGGTGCTGTTCACAGTGATCACCCCACGGCAGGTGCGCAGATAGCGGCTGAGGGGGCCGTCGTGGAAGTAATGCACCCGGCCAGTGACGCCGTATTGCTTGGCGAGCAGCAGGATCAACAAGGCGTAGTTGTTGTAGCCCCGATCCCGTGGATGGTGCTTGAAAGCCAGATGGTCGGAGGCGTGAGCATGGCCAGCGAAGGATCGAATCACGTCTTCGATGAAGTCGTGCATGCCCCGGTAAGGCGACCCCATCTGAATCTGGGAATCACTGGAAACCTGCAGAACCGCCAAAAAGAACGAGCAGTGTTCGAGCAACCGCTGCTTCACCGCTTTTTCCTGCCAGCGGTAGAGCCAGTAGCGCCAGGTGCCACGCACTTGGCACCAGAGAAACCCTGGCGAGGGCTGAAGTTTGTGCTCACCCTCGATGATCGGGTAGCGGGTGAAGGCGTGCTGAATGAAGGTCGGTGCCTTCCAGGCCTTGCGCCATCGCCAACCGGGATCCAGCACGATGTTCTGGGGCAGCTGGTCGCAGGGGGGCAGTTCCTGATAAAAAGCTGCTGGCTTGTTGAGGTTGGAGCGGGCATTGACCCGATCCCGCTCAAGAGTCACGTAGTTCGGGCGCAGATAACCCAGCTCAAACACCCAGGCCTCAACCCCGAAGTTGCGAGCTTCTTCAATGGCGATTCGGTGGGGAATGATGAAGTCGCCATACATAAAGATGTGGCGAATCCCCCGTTCCTCAATCAGCCGACGAAGGAAGGGACGCCAGGAGTCCATCCCCTTGCTGTACGGCACACAAACTTCGGCAGGGAAGCCAAATTCCCGCAGGGGGAACGCCACCTTGGTGACCGGGATGCCACAACCCTGCAGGTAGCGGCTGAAACGAGCGAAGAACAGACCGATGGGGCCCATCAAAAGCAGCACCGGCCCCTCGATTCGTACCTGTACGAGAGCTGGCGCCCGTCCCCTGCCCAAACTGCGATCCGCCCATGAATGAACAAAATCCTGGCACGGCTCAACGGCGGCGAAGCCGTCCCCAGTGGCGGAACAGGGCCTGCACAAGCGTGCGGCGCTGTGGAGGAGCGGCACGCCAAGCCACCAGCTCGTCGATGGCCTGCTCAGCGGTGATGAACCAGCCGCTATCGCGGCTGACGTAACGGGGATAGTCGATCAGGGCGGCATGGACCAGCTCATCCAGCGACAGCTGCCGCTGACGACGGTCGCAACGCTCGCGGTCGTGGGTCAGGCCCCAGCCGGCATAGAACGGCAGGCCCCAGCAATGCACCTCAACGCCACGCAACAACGCCTCAAACCCTGCCAGGGATGTGAGCACGTGCAGGGCATCGATCTGGGTAAACAGCTGCTGGATCGACCCTTGCGGCAGCACTTCATCGCAGAGCTGAGCGGCGGCGTCCTCGCCGGCGCCGGCACTGCAGAGACCTGCCACAACATCAGGATGAGGTTTGTACACCAGGTAGGCCTGAGGCTCCGCCGCCCGCACCGCTTCCAACAAAGCCCTGTTGGTTCGCAGGCCAGGGGCGCCGTAGCGGATCGAGGCATCGCTTTCCACCTGACCGATCACCATCACCACCCGGCGCTGTCCAGCAGGACGAATCCAAGCTTCCGCCTGGAGGTTGTATTTGGTGATCGCCTCTTGCACCAACCGCTGACGCAACGCCGCTGCCCTCTGGCATTGAGCCGACGTCCACTGCTGCGTCGCCAGGAGCGTTTCCAGATCGCTGGGCCTGGTGGCGTCGTAATAGACGCCCTGCTGATCCACCACCCAGGACACCGGATCCACCAGATCAGCCCCGAGTCCGACCGAACGCAGGAAACCGTCCTCCACCTGCAGCACCGGCAGTTGCCGGCGCGCCGCGGCCTCAAGCAGACGCGGTTTGGCGCGGCGCCCCCAAACCACCACAGCATCAGCACCTCGCGGAATCCGCCGCCATGGGGCGCGAAACCGCAGCTGACTGCCCGCTAAAAAGCGGCGCAGATTGCGCTGTTTCCAGGGGGTAAAGCCGAAGGCCACACACCTCCGGGGCTGTTGCGTCTGAAGGCGCCGCTGCAAGCCGATCGCATCCATCAAGACTTCAATGCTGCAGGCCTGATGCCCATGGGGGTCGATGCAGCGGCAGGCCCCGACAAGGGCGGCATGCACCAAAGCCTCAAGGCTGGCGCCCTGGCGTCGCCGAATCGGGGCCTCGCATTGGTCGTGGGTCAGCCCCCAGCCGCCATAGAACGGCATCCCGAAACAGTGCACCGGGCGACCCCAAAGCAAAGCTTCAAAACCCATCTGGGACGTGACCACATACACCGCCCGGGCCCGCTCAAGCAGCCGAGCCGGATGGCAGCCGTCCGCACTGAGGCGAACGCGGGGTTGATCCAGATTTTTCGCGCTGAAATGCCCCCTGGCCCGGCCAGAGATCACATCCGGATGCACCTTCAGCACCACCGTGCACTCGGGATGGTCTTCCAAGGCGGCCTGAAGCATCCGCTGAAAACAGCTGGCATCGGCCAAGCCAAGTGCAATCGATCGATCCCCAGCGGATTGATCCACCACCAGCACGTAGGGCTCCTGCGGTGCCTCCGCCTCCAGCGGGGGGTTCACTTTGCTGAGCCGCTGATCGCACCAGAGCCTTTGCAACGCGCGAGCCCTGTTGGCCTGAGCCACCGTGATCGGCGCTGCGATCAGCTGCTCCATCCTGCTGGGGACGGTTGCATCGAAATGCACCCCCAGCTCATCCACCAACAAAGCAAGCGGTGGATGCTCCCGGCCCTTGGCCAACGAGCGCAGCAGACCATCCTCGAGATGCCACACCGGCAGATCCCACCGTTGAGCTAGGCGCTCCACCCACAGCGCACTGGGTCGCCTCCCCCACGCCAACAGCACGTCCACATCGCGGCGGCGACCCGGCACCAAACGGTCCGGTGCCAGCAGCTGCGCCAGTGTGCGGTGCGTCAGCATCCCCCGGGTCGGAACCCCGAGCCTCAGAGCAGCAGGCCTGGTCATCGGGTAAGACAGGTCGCACTGAATCCTCACCGATGGCAGTCCCCCGTGGCGCGCTGGCCCTGATCCCCGCCCGCGGTGGCTCGAAAGGCATTCCAGGCAAAAACCTGCAAACAGTGGGCAATGTGCCCCTGGTCTGCCGCAGCATCCGTGCCGCTCAAGCCAGCAACGGTGTGGGCCGAGTGGTGGTGAGCACTGACGATGACGCCATCGCGGCCGCCGCCGAAGCCGAAGGCGCCATCGTGATTCGTCGCCCAGCAGCCATCGCCGGCGACAAGGCCAGTTCGGAATCGGCGCTGCTGCATGCCCTCGACATGCTGGAAGAGCAGGGCCCCCTCGAAGCTGAGCTGGTGTTCTTGCAATGCACCTCCCCCTTCACCACCGGGGTCCAGATCGATGCGGTGCTGGCCGCACTGAAGCAAGAAGGCTGCAACAGCAGCTTCTCTGTCAGCCCCTGGCACGGCTTCCTCTGGCGGGCCGATGGGCGAGGCATTAACCACAACCCTGAGTTGCCACGCCAACGCCGTCAGGACCTGGAACCGGCTTTTCTGGAAACCGGCGCGATCTACGCCATGGGCGTCACGGCCTTCAGGGGCTGTGGCAGCCGCTTCTGCCCGCCAACCAGCCCAGTGGTGCTGCACGACGTAGGGCCAGAAATCGACACGCCGGAGGATCTGGCCCTCTGCCGCAGCATCGCGGCCCAGAAAGGCGAGTAATTTTGCCCAGCAAGGTTTCGGAGTCGATGGCGCCCGCAGAATCCAAGCGCCTCGTCGGTCGCAAGGTGACCGCCGTCGCCTGCTTCGACTCCTTCGGCAAGCTGGCGATGACCATGCTGGCGGCCTGCCGGCGGGAAGGCGCGGAGACCACACTGCTGCTGCTGGAGCTGAACAACCGGGCCCTCTCCCGGCGGCAGCGCCTGGAAATTCGGCGGATCGACCCCAAGACCCGCATCGAGAAGCACAACTGGAACGATCTGCGCCAGCTCTGTGGCGCCATGGCGGGGAATGTCGACGCCCTGATTCTGGGTCTGGATGGCCAACGCAGCCGTGATGCGCTGCTGCAGCTGAAAACCATTTGGGCCGATCAAGACCAACGCCCACGCCTGATCAGCGCTTACCCGGGGATCCTGTTTCGCTTCGGCCTCGAAGGAATGATGGATCGATCGGGCGCCGACCTGCTCTGCCTCAACAGTGCTGATGATCTGGCGCTGTATGGCCGTGGCCGCAAAGCCTTAGGCCTCGATAGCAGCAATGCCATGGTGACGGGTCTGCCGATTCTTTGGCAGACCAAACCGCGCTCGTCAGCTCCGGAGAACCCCTCGATCGTGTTCTTCGAACAACCTTCAATTCCGGTGCATCCACTGCAGCGCAGGTTCCTCTGTGATCAGATCAAAGAGCTGGCGGAGGCCTGGCCCGATCACCCCGTGATCTTCAAACCGCGAACGTCGAGCATCGAGAGCACCCTGCATCGGCGCCATGGGGAGATGGCAAGCGTGATCGACAAGATGACCCGCGACCAGCCAAATCTCCGGCTGAGTTTCAAGCCCGCCACCCGACTGCTGCGCCAGTGCGGTTGCGCCATCACCGTCTCGTCAACGGCCGCCATGGAATCCATGGCGATGGGCATCAGCACCCGAATTGTGGGCGATCTGGGGGTCACCGAAACCCTCGGCAACCACTTTTTCGCCAGTTCAGGAGCCATCGCCAACTTCGCAGCGATCAAGGCCAACCCCTTCGAGGTGATCCATGACGCTCATTGGCTCGAGCAGCAAGGTTTGCAGCGCGACGGTGAGGATCGCTTCATCACGGCGTTGGTGGACCGACTGAACAACCCAGCCGCACCTCTCGGTGCCGCCAACCATGGCCCCCTGAGCTGGGGCAGCAGTGCCTGGCAGAAAGCCGCGCTGAGCAACGGGGGGCGGCGGATGTTGAGCAGTGGTGGAGCCCGATCCAGCCAGCGCAAACGTCACCGCACCCGCCGCATACTGCGCAGCATGCGCGATGGCGTGGTGGGATTCGGCTGGCTTTCAAAACTGTTGCGGGAACGATGACCCTGCTGCTGTTCAGCGACGGAGGCCTGGAGCGTTGCGCCTGCTTGCTGATGGCCGATGCGCTGGAACAGCATGGTCAGCGCTGCATCACCGCAGGGCCACCACTCCAGGGACACCAGCCCCTTGCCACACCGGCACCACAGCTGAGCATCGACCTTGAACAACTGGCTGTACACCCCCTTTTGGACCAGGTGTCAGCCATCGGCCTGTTCCTGCAGAACCCAGAACAGGTTCGGTACTTCATCAAGAGATATCGAGGGCTTTGCAGCGCCCGCGGTCTGCCCGCAGCGACACTTTTCAGCGGTCCCCTGGTGCCACTGGTGGGGGATGCCCTGATTCGTGATCTCAGTCTGCGCCTGGACTGTGATGTGCTGCTGGTGAGCGGCGAACACCAGCTCCGACAGCTTCAATCCCTCACCTTCAACTGGCCCGCCAGCCTCGCAGTGCCGACCGTGATCAGCACCGGCTTCTGGTTCCCCCAGGCCGCGCCCTGTACCCCCGCCAAGCAGCCCCTGCTCCTGGCCTTGATCCAGGAGCGGATCCCCACCCACATCGGAGCCCGTGATCAACTACTCCGCGTTCTCTACAACTGGGCGCGGCAGCGACCGAACTGGACCGTGATGCTGCAACGCGATCACGGCTGGAGCTCGACGGCGCTGATGCCCAGCGACGTCCCCCCAGCGGACAACCTTGTGGAAGCAGCCCCAGGACAGCTGCTGCCGCTGCTGGGATCCTGTACCGCCTGCCTGACGGTGAGCTCGCCCTGGAGCCTGGCAGCAATGGCCTGGGGACGCATCCCGATCATCGTGGGCGACTACGGCATCCACGATGAACAGAGCACAACGGGGTTCTTCGGCTGTGGTGCCATGCATCGCCTGCGCAGCATCCCCCATCTCGATGCCATCACTGAACTGCCCAAGGTGAACCAGGCCTGGCTTAATGGCATCGGGGCTGACATCGCCGACGGGCCGGAGCGCCTGATCGAAGCCCTGCATGCGAAGACCCGCCAGGAGGAGCGATGACAGCGACTCCGACCAGACCCACGCTGAAGCTGCTGTTGATCGCCGACAGTGACAGCCAACTGCTGGCCTGTGAAGCCCTCTGCAGCGCCCCAACTGCGCTGAACGTGGAGTGGAGCATCAACGTGATTCCACGGGATGGAACACCCCAGGCATTGCTGCAACGCCTGGCCCAGCGGGCCACCCTGCGCCACCAGAGCCTGGCTCGGCTGCTCCGCGATCGGCAGCTGCAGAGCTTTGACGCCATCGGCGTGTTCCTGACGGGCAGCAAGCTCAATGACATCCGTCTGGCCCTGCAACGGGATCTGCAGCGCCCCCTGCTGTTCTGTGGTTTCAATGGCGTGGTGCTGGAGCACTTCATCGAGGGGGTGAGCTGGCGGCTGGGCTACGACCTGATCTGCCTCAGCGGCCCGCGCGATCAGGACGCCCTGGAGCAGCTGGTGGCTGGAACCCCTTTTGCAAAACAGCGCACCGTGCTTACTGGTCTGCGGCGCAACGCTCCCGACACGAATGTGCTTCCCGTGAATGAGCGCCCACGACGCCTGGTGTTTGCCGAGCAAGTGATCATGCCTGCAACGACCAGCGAACGGGCCCGGCTCGTGCGCCTGCTCAGCGATCTGGCCAACCGCTCTCCC
This sequence comes from Synechococcus sp. MU1617, assembly GCF_020514235.1. Classification (NCBI taxonomy): domain Bacteria; kingdom Bacillati; phylum Cyanobacteriota; class Cyanophyceae; order Synechococcales; family Synechococcaceae; genus Synechococcus; species Synechococcus sp. MU1617. Next base: position 88,350 of record NZ_VTLB01000003.1, on the reverse strand, counting down.
AACTGGGAGGTGCTGATCAAACCCCGCATCGCGCCCGGCGATACCACGTTTCATGACGTCGACACGCACATCAGCACAACGCTGAAGCAGACCCTGGGGGTGCCTCCAGCCAATCTGCGTCTGGACTATCGCCCCTTGCCGGCGCTGTTGAAGCAGGCCCGGCTGCTGGCAACCCTGTCCTCAACCGCCTTCTTCGACGCCCTCGACTTCGGCTGCCGGGCGATTGCCATCAGCGATCTGGGCCTACAGCCGAACTATGGAGGTCATGTTTATGCCGGCAGCGGCGTGTGGCGCTCCCTCGAGGACATCCCCAACCTGGATGCCCTTGATGCCGAGGGACTATCCCCAGATCCAGGCTGGCTGGAGTGGATGGGCTACGGGGAACGATTCAGCCCTGCCGCCCTTCTCGAAGCCCTGAATGAACAAAAACACCAGAAGCCGCAGCCACTCCCCAGCAGCATCGGCTATCCGGGCAATGCCCAGTCCAGCTTCAACCAACTCCGTTTGGGAGCAGAAGCCGCCATTGCCAGTGGCGATTGGAGAAGTGCCCGAGAGCTGCTCTGCCAGGCGGCCCTAATGCGCCCGCTCCACCGCGGCGTCGCCCGCCGATATTGGGCCGTCCGCCAGGCAAACCCTCTGCTGCGGCAGATCGCACTGCTGATCTCCTACAGAGATCTGAAGTAGGTTCAACAACGGACTCAACCCAGGCGGCCGAACAGAACGGTGAGAGGCATCCTGATTGAGCGAAATTTCACCCAGTTCGTTGTCTTCGCGGAAGACAGCATCCTTTCGGCGCTCAGCAAGATCACGGCCAACCAGTCGCGCCTGATCTTCGTTGTCTCGGAAAGCGGCATCCTCCAGGGCGTTCTCACCGACGGCGACTTCCGCCGCTGGATTGCCGGTTGCGGCGAGATCGACCTGAATCGGCCGGTCACCGCCGCCATGAATGCCAACTGCCGCTCGGCTGCCGAAGGCACCAGCGCCAGTGACCTGAGCGCCCTGCTCAATTCACGGATCATTGCGCTGCCACTGCTGGACAGCCATGGCCGCATCGTCGCTGTGGCCCGTCGTGCGACCGACGGGCTCCAAATCGGCTCCCACCGCATCGGCGATGACGCCCCGTGCTTCCTGATCGCCGAGATCGGCAACAACCACAACGGCGATCTCAACACCGCTCTCCACCTGATCGATGCGGCCCACGCCGCAGGGGCGGACTGCGCCAAGTTCCAGATGCGGGACATGAGCCAGCTGTACCGCAATGCGGGCGACAGCAATGACATGGCCTCCGATCTGGGCACCCAATACACCCTCGATCTGCTCGAGCGCTTTCAGCTCAGCGACGACGAGTTGTTCCGCTGCTTTGACCATGCGGCCAGTAAAGGTCTGGTGCCGCTCTGCACCCCTTGGGATGAAGCCAGCCTCGACAAGCTCAACCGCTGGGGGATGGAAGGCTTCAAGGTGGCATCGGCCGATTTCACCAACCACGCCCTGCTCTCCAGCCTGGCCGCCACCGGCAAACCCCTGATCTGCTCCACCGGCATGGCCTCGGAAGTGGAGATCCGCTCCGGCATTCGCCATCTCCAGAACGAAGGGGCCGGCTACGTGCTGCTCCACTGCAATTCCACCTATCCCACCCCTTTCAAGGACGTCAACCTGCGCTACCTCGAGCGTCTGCGCGAACTGGCCGAGGCGCCCGTGGGCTATTCCGGCCATGAACGGGGAATCGAAGTGCCCATTGCCGCCGCCGCCCTGGGCGCCGTGGTGATCGAGAAACACATCACCCTCGATCGCTCCATGGAGGGCAACGACCACAAGGTGAGCCTGCTGCCCGATGAATTTGCCCAGATGATCCACGGCATTCGCCGTGTTGAGGAGTCGATGGGCAGCAGCGGCGAACGCAGCATCAGCCAGGGCGAAATGATGAACCGCGAAGTGCTGGCCAAAAGCCTCGTCGCCACCTGCGACGTGCCCGCCGGTACGGAGATCACCGCGGCGATGGTTGGCATCCAAAGCCCGGGGCAAGGACTGCAGCCCAACCGTCTGGACGACCTCATCGGCAAGACCCTGCCGGTGAGCAAAGCCGCCGGCGACTTTTTTTTCCCCTCAGACCTCGAGACCCCGGCTGCCACCCCGCGCAACTATCGGTTCCTCCATCGTTTTGGGCTGCCGGTCCGCTACCACGACATTGAGAGCTTTGCAGTCACCAGCAATCTCGACCTCGTTGAAATCCATCTCAGCTACAAGGATCTAGAGGTCGACCTCGATCAAGTACTGCCGAGAAAACAGCAGCTCGGCCTGGTGGTGCATGCCCCCGAACTCTTTGCCGGCGATCACACCCTCGATCTCTGCAGCGCTGATGACCACTACCGGCTCCATTCGATTGAGGAACTCCAGCGCGTGGTCGACATCTCGCGTGACCTGCGCCGACGTTTCGACTGCCCCGATCCCGTACTGCTGGTGACGAACGTCGGAGGATTCTCCGAGCACCATCATCTCGAGCGTCCGGAGTTGCAACCGCTGCGTCAACGCCTGATCAACAGCCTTGAGCAGATCAACACCGCAGGCGAGGTGGAGATCATTCCCCAGACCATGCCCCCCTTCCCCTGGCATTTCGGCGGTCAGCGCTATCACAATCTGTTTGTCGACACCGCCTTCATCCAGGAATTCTGCGAGGAAACCGGAATGCGCGTCTGCCTGGATGCGTCCCATTCCAAGCTCGCCTGCACGCACCTCAACGCCTCCTTCAGCGGCTTCCTCAAGGCGATCCTTCCCTTCACGGCACACCTGCATCTGGCCGATGCCAAAGGCGTTGATGGCGAAGGCCTGCAGATCCACGATGGTGAGATCGACTGGGTGCAGCTGTTTGCCCTGATGGAGCAGCTCTCCCCCAAGGCAAGCTTCATCCCCGAAATCTGGCAGGGCCACAAAAACAACGGGGAAGGCGCCTGGCTCGCGCTTGAACGCCTTGAAAGCTGTGTCGAATCCAGCCCGCAAAAGCAGGTCGCGTGAGTCAGCTCAAACCGAGCAGGATCGTTTTGCACTGCGGGCTGCACAAAACAGGCAGCACTTACATCCAGCGAAACCTGCAGACCAACCGCGAGCTACTGCTGAAACAGGGTGTGTTGTACCTCGGGCCGAACACCTTCAAAAAGCGTTGCGGAGAGTTGTGGCGTCACCTGCAGTGGGGCCGATTGGATCGCAAAACGCCCCAACGCCTGACATCAGAAACCAGAACCACCCTGATGGAACTGGCGGGGGAGCATCCGGAAACCATCCACACCATCGTTCTGTCGTTCGAAGCCATCTTCGGAACGCTGCGCAGCGGCCTTGCGGATCCACCCCGCCGAAAAACACCAAACAAGGAACGCAAGACAGGCTTGTATCGCTACGCCAAGTCACGCACCAAACGCTTGATCACTGGTCTGGAAGACAGCCTCGAGCACCGTTCGATCACTTGGACCATCCTCTTTGCCAGCAGAAGCCATGAGGCCTTCGTGCGCTCTTGCCACACCCAGCTGCTCAAGGAAGGGCGTCACACGCCTGAAACCAGCCACTACGACACGTTCCGGCAAACGGCCGATTTCTCCCGTACCGATCCCCAATCACTGGAACAATCCCTCTTGGAGCTGGCCAGCAAACGCGATCTGAAGGTGGTATGCGTTGACTATGAACAAGCCAGCGACCCCGAAGCTCCCAGCACCTTTTTATGGAACGTGCTGAAGCATGCCCTGCCCAAGCAAGCTGACAGGCTCAGGCAGCAGATGGAAGCCAACACCGACAACCCCAACCTGAACAAAACCACCAATCCGGGCCTGAATGAACGCGGGCTTGAACTGGCGATCCAGGCGCGACCCCTTTTTAAACGCAGCGAGTGGAAGCTGTTTCGCAAATTCCTCGAAAAAAATTTCGCCAAAAGCCCGTAATCCATGGCCCAACCGCATCACTTCATCCGGATGAAACGCCACAACCTGCTCTATGGGCGGGTTCCCAAGGCGGCGAATTCCTCAATCAAAGCAGCCCTGTGCCGGCTGCTCAGCGAAATGCCCCCCAAAGGCACAAAAACAACATCCGATAAGTTTTGGCAACATGAAACCAATCAGGAAACGGAGCTGATCACCCTGCGTCGGGCACGCAAATACCGGCGAAGTCATTTCAGTTTCAGTTTCGTGCGCAACCCTTTCGACCGATTGATCGCGGCGTACAACAACAAAGTGATCGAGATCGAGACTCCACCTCTGCCGATGCAGAACATGGGCGTCACCCATGGCATGTCGTTTGAGGCCTTTCTCGATGTCTTGATCGAGACACCGTTCAAACACTACGACGTTCACGTTCTCCCCCAGAGCCAATTGCTTTGCATCGGCAATCAGATCGTGCCGAAGTTCGTAGGACGCGTTGAACAGATCAACGAACACTGGGCTGAATTGCGCGACATTCTCGCCAGACGCGGCATCAATGTGATGGAGTCTTTACCGCAGAAAAACGTACGGCGAAGTGACCGTGGCGGCCTGCAGAGTTACTTCAACAACGAAGCTCTGATCAATAAAACAATGCAAATCTATGGCGACGATGTGCGCCTTTTCTATAACGATGTCTCTGTCGACCACTTGATCCAGAACGCGCCCCTCCCGGCAATCAATCCACTCCACAGCACAGGCTTGAAGCTGTCGAACTGGCTACGGTCCCATGGCTTCGGGCGCTGAACGTTCGAGCTGGCTGAGAGCCTGGCGTTGCCGGCAGCAGATCAACCGAAGCCTGCAGGGGCAGCACGACGAGATCGCAGCGATCTACCGCTCCCAGCTGCCCACATTCATCATCATCGGAGCCGCCAAGTCGGCCACAACAAGCCTTGCCACGGCTTTACGGCGCCATCCCGAGATCCAGATCAGCCAGTCGATGGAGCCGAAATTTTTCGGCCGGCACTATCTGCGTGGTTGGGAGTGGTACGCGAATCAGTTTGAAGCCGATCCGCGGCGGCCCCTGCGGGGGGAAGCCAGCACGATGTACTCGTCGTCCTATGGCTCCTACGCCAGAACCCCGGAGCTGATCCACCACCACCTCGGCCCCATTCCATTGATCTATCTGGTGCGCCATCCGCTGCGACGGATTGAATCCCACTGGCGTCACTGGCAGGGCCGCATCAAAGACTGCCCGCCGTTTGATCAGCTGCTGCACTCACCTCGCTTGAGACAACGCGTGATGGACGCCTCGATGTATCACAAGCAATGGCAGCGCTATCGGAGCTGGTTTCCGCAGGAGTTGATCCTGAGCATCACCACCGAAGAACTCAGCACACAGCCGCAATCAAGCCTGCGGCGGATCCTGAGCTTCATCGGCGCCACGCCGGATTGCTCCGAGTTGCTGGAGAAGGGACAACTGCCGCTGATGAATCCAGCGGGGTCGAAAGGACGAAAAAACGTGGCGGCACCCAGCTGGAACGACGAACTCAAACAAAAAACGATTGATTTAATTCGCCCCGACAGCGAACGCTTCCTCACCAGTACTGGCCGGCCCATCAACACATGGGCCTGGGATTGAATCCATCCTCAGATCAAGCGTTCTGATCCAACCACTGGGCCAGCGGCTGCTTGGGCTGCCCAGGGGAGCTTGTGATTTCGAGAATGCGACCACAGGCCCTCGGCTGCTCAAGAGCATCCAGGCAAACCTGCGCCACAAGACGCCGCGGAATGCTGTTGCTCTGCTGTTGATCAGCGTCGGTCACCAGTACGCCCTCGGTGGTGCTGCGGTTGTCGTCTTCACTGAGACCTCCAGGCCGGATCACGGTCCAATCCAGGCCGCTTCGCTCGAGACAGCGCTCACCCACCCGCTTCCAGACCAGGATCAGGCCGAACAGGTTGAGGGGATGCAGCCAACGGCCGGCGCAGAGGGAACTCACCAGCAGAACACGCTTCAGCCCCAAAGAGCGGCAGGCCTGCACCTGCGCCTGAACTCCCCAGGCATCCACCTGCAAGGGACCCGCAAGGTTGATCGAAGGTCGAGCACCCGTGGCGATCACCAAGGCGGTGCAGCCCTGAAGCGCATGGAGCAACGCTTCCGCCGTGTCCAGCTCCAGGCGACAGACGTCCAAGCGCCCATCCTGCTCGGCCTGGGCCAGGGCAGGAGGGAGCACTGACGCAGGTCGAACGATGGCTCGAACCGATTGACCACGCTTGAGCGCCTCCTCCACCACGCGCCATCCGGTTTTGCCGGAGGCGCCAGACACCGCCAGTTGCGTCATCCCATCGGACTTGATCTATGAACCAGTCAACAGGCAAGAGGCAAGAGCAGACGGGTCAGAATCGGCACGTCATCTCAAGCGACATGAGCACGGACCAACTCCGGCAGTTTTTTGCTCACATCTCCAGAGACCCTTCTCTACGAGAGCAGGTGCTGCAGGCCGTGAGTGCCGATGCTGCGGCCCTGATTGCCCAGAAGTTGGGTTACGAAGTCTCCGGCGATGAACTGCTGCGCTTCTCCGGCAAGAGTTCTTCAGGCGTGAGCGTCACCAAGATTCAGCACCCCGGCGAATACCACTAGACCCTTGGGGCATCACCGCGACCAACTGGTGAAACTGCTGCGGCAGAAGCCAAACGATGCAGGCCTGCAGACGCTGATCGAACGGGTGGAACAGGAGCAGCCCGCCGACCTCACCAACTCAGCAGGCTTGCTGCGTGGGGTCTGGGAGTTGAACTGGAGCAGTTCCCAGCAACCATGGTTAAAACCGAACGCCAAGCTGGAGAACCTTCAGATCCTGGATCCAGATCACGGACGTGGATGCAATCTGCTGCGCTTGCGCGGCCCCTTGAGTGCTCTAGGGGGCATCCGTGTGCAGGCCGAGCTGCAGGTCGCCGACAGCACGCGGGTCATGGTGTGCTTTCGCCAGGGAGGCTGGGTCGGCCCTTCCCTACCGAACCGCCAACAGTTGAGTTGGATACGAAAAGTTCAGCAGAGCACGCCGGCATGGCTCGACATCACCGTGCTGGATGAACAACTGCGGATCTGCCGCGGCAATGCAGGAACAACCTTCGTGCTGCTGAAGCGAAACGATTTAAATCTGAGTACATTTTTCGGTGTATGAGGACTCGCAAACAAGGCTGGAATTTGCCAGCAACTTGAGCCAGAACCGAAGGGCTTGCATTCCTTCTGATGGCACGTCTTCTTCAGCTTCTGCAGGGGTCCAGCAACAACGCTGATCTTGCGGCATGGACTGCCGTGATCTTTGCATCGATCACCGCACTGGTGATCTGGGGACTCTTCAATGCCTATCCAAATCTGCTCTAGGAGCCAACAGCTACCGGTAAGGATCCTGCTCGTAAACGTTCAAACGCAGGGTGGGGCCGAGATAACGGATGGGATCCTCTCCATCCGCCATAAGTTCCGTTGACCATTGATAAATACTGGACTGAGGATTAAAACCACGGAATACAACATTCACGGTTTGCCCCGGCTGAACCGCTGGATTGAGCTGGATGGTCAAGACCTCTTCGGACTCTGAGACATCAGCAGAAGCCAATCCGCTTGTTCCTTTACCGCGAAGGGAATAATCACCGAGATAGACACGAGGCTCCAGGCGGCCCCAGTCCCACTGATCAAGATTGGGCAACTGCCGCAGAACAATCGAGCCCAAGGCATTGCCAGCATCCGGAGGAACCACAACAGTGATCGTGGTGCGATTGCGCAGGCCTTCGGTTGATTCAGGGTTGTGAATCATCACCCGAATTGGGGGGCGATCAAACAAGGATTGGGCAAATGATGAGGGCGCCTGCAGCAACACCACTGGAGCCCACAAAAGCATCGCAATCCACTGGTGCTTCACCCGAGATTGTTCCTACGAATCAATCAAGGTTAGCGATGTCAAGCAGATCAAGATCTCAAGCCGAAGCCTCATCCCTCAAGCGACTTCAGCAATGTCGAGCCAACAAGGATTCGACCATGCCGGTCTGGCTCTGCAGCGCATAGGCCTCGACTTCGCGCTGGCGCTGCAGCGGCCCGAGCGCCTGGGTCACCGTCAGCACGTGGCCCGCTGTTGAATGGTCGAGATGGTGCGCCAAAAACCGATCAACCTGGGCGGGACTGAAGCCACCCTGCGCCTGCAGCATCAAGCTGATCGTGGACGACGACGGCGTCTCCAAACCATCCAGACAGTCTTGAACCACATGGATGGCCTCATGGGTCAAAACATCCAGCTGAAGCCCTGGCTCATCGCGAAGTCCCTGCGACAAACAGAGACGGTTCACGCCCATGTTGTAAGCGGCTCGTTCGGCCCCGGGGCCACAACGCTCGAGGCGATCTATCACAACACCAAGCTGCTGAAGCCGGTCGATCAACCGATCCGTGCGTGCTGAAAGTGAAATCGCTCGGGCTGGGGACGCCCAGGAAGCCAACAAGGCGAGAGCGAGCATCAGACGAATGACCAAAACGAGACTCGTCAGACGCAGGCCGAGCCTACGCTTCCGCGCGGTTCGGCCTGCAGGCCTGCAGGAGCTTCAAAAGTGCTGTGCTCTTCAAGCTGCGTCTAAGCCGCATCGGGATGGCCAGTTGCCCTGAGGTCATTTGCCGTGGAGGGAAAGTGCTTCTGCCCTGCCTGATCACCTATGCGGTGATCAAAACCTCAAACCGTGAGCTTGACGAAGCTGGTCATTGCCAACCAAGCAAGTGCCCAGATCCGGGTTGCTTGCCCCAGGCCGGTATTCAGCGTTCTTCAGAGGCTCAGTTGACTTACCGCGCAGCCAAAGAAGCTGGCCAGTGGAGGCATCACGCTTGCACGTCACCCATTCGTCAGACCGAGCAACTGGAGAACAAGCAAACAGGAGTCCAACAGCAATCAACGAAGCCGCGGAAACAGATCTCGACATCTGATCTAAAGAATCCTGATCAGTAGGCAATCAACTCAAGCCAGCACAATGCGGCAAGTGCCGTGGCTCCGACCGCCAAAGCGAACCATTGATCTTTCAGAGTGCGGACCACGTTGCTTCAGCTGCTGCCCCAATAAACCGAGCTTTCAGCAAGAAGCCAAGCTCAGCTGATGTTCGCTCCCCATCTCACCAATGTTGAGTGAGTGCTCGAATGAAGCCCAAAGGACAACCCGTGACAGATGGCAAATCACAGCGAGACCAGGTTGCAAACCGAATCAGTTCAAGTGCTGCTGAGGACGATCAGGCATGGGCTTGCGAAATGGACGCCAGACCGTCTTCTTTCTGCTTGTGACAAAAACCCCAGACCGGTATCGATTCAGGCTGAATCGGTTGAAGTCACTGTCTTATTCAAGATGTGTCCCGCTCTGGAGGGCTCCGGCCGGGACGCGGACCCATGTCAGCGGCAACTGCTGGGTCCGCCTGTCTCAGCAAAATCAACAACTAAGCCGAAAGGTTTGTTTGTCAAAACGCTCAACGCCAAACTGATGGCATGGCAAACAAACCCTGGTTCCAAGCCAACATCCACGCCCCGGGCACAGGCTTCGCGCTCCTGGTCATCGCGTTCTGCTTGTTGATTCAGACCATCCCTACAGCGGTCTGCGTGATGACCCCTAGGTCTGGCTGGGACCCCCCGTTGTCTCCGGAAAGGGTCAGGTATTGCGAGGGCGGCTGAAGCCCGGGCATTGCTGGCGCTGGCGCTTCGTGAAAGCTAAGGAATTGTTTGGCATGCAGACGGTCTAAAAAACAACTGCAATCCTTGGTGTATTAACAAGCTCCAGCTCGCCTAGAGGCACTGACAGACAGCAGCGATCGACAAGCTCGATAACGGTAGGTCGAAGGAAGAAGCTGAAGAGAAGCCACTGGCGGGTGCACTTCAGAGCCGCCAGTACTTCTTCCCCTGGATCAAATCAACGCTGAGCCAATGTCACTGGGCATGACCATGCTCTTGAACAAGCCTGATTCCCCAATTGGGACAAGCCCGAACACTAGCCATTGCTGCTCTTGCAGGGGCGTTCACCCCGCTTCAACTTCACCCACATCGCCTTCTCAAGTGCTGTGAGTTTTGGAGAGCTTTGATTGAGTACCTCTAGGGCACGAGACTTGGCATCCCTGATATACCGCGTCGTCCGGTCAAGTTCGTCAAAAGCCATAACTATCAATCAGGCATGACCAACAAGCTAATAACTCCGTAAGTCCCAAATTGCATCAAGTGGCACATATTGACAACCACTAGGAATGGTCAGGAAGCACTGGCGAAATCCTGACAACTTGTGTTATCGAGGATTTATGGACACTGAATTACTCAAACAATCTTGGGACAAGCTGACCAAAAGCGGTTACATGCTGAATTGCCCTGCTCCTGAGGTGGTCAACATCATCACGCCGACGGGTTACTCCACTCAGATTCGATTAAAAAGACTCCCCAGCTATGCCCGCTACGTGCGCTGATTTCTGTCCTCTTCTTGTTCATTGAGGTCGCGCAGCTCTCTCCGGCCAATCAACCCAAGCTCTACGACTGGTGAGCTGGCTTCCTGGAGCGATTGGGATTGCCGCCCTCTTGCCTGTGGTCGGTCAGCCGATAGACAGGCTTATCTGCGCATAGAGCCGGGTGTGACGACCCGGCTTTTTTATGCCCCAGCAGCTAATGCAACAAAAAAGGGGTAAGCCCCTCAGCCATCCCCTCGCATGCGCGAAGGATGAAGGCACCAGTGCACCGCCATGGCAGATGAAATACAGCGGGGGTTCTTTTTGGCTCGCGTTGTCCACAGATCAAGTGCGCCACACGCAACGACAAGCTTCAAAACCCTCAAAAGCACTACTGCTAGTGCTTCAAGGCATAAAAAAACCCGCTGTGACATGCACATCGGGCCGGGTGATGGGGGAAATATCAATATGGCTTAGCTCATAGCGGCTGCCTAGCCCCACATCTGGTGTCTTAAGGATCGGCACAGAACTTCACCGCACTATGTGCGGATTACGCATTTGCTGGCACTTTTGAGTCCAACGAGGCTAGCTTTGTCCAGTCCGGCCGGGTGATGGGGATCAACCGAATGGATGAAAGGCCTCGGAGACACCTCCGGGGTTTCTTTTTAGGAAATGGTCCACGACAAAAGATCTGGCTAAGGGTTGAGTTCAAGCATCCTGATTTAGATGACCTCTGGAAATCCAGAAATCACGGAGCAGAATCCCTTGGTGCCCATGCAGACTGGAGATCACAGGGAACGACTCGCCAAGTTCGTTGGTGAGTTGTGGGCACAACGCCGCCACCTCATCGAGACTCGGCGCCGAATCGATAAGAAGTTCGCGGATGAAAACGACTGGCTTGTCCGCAAAGACACTGAAATCGTTGACTGAACTCCCATCGGGTATGGAAAAGCCAATGCCATGAGAGCTATGACATAAGCAGAGACTCGTCCCCAGAGAGGTGGTGGACTTGGCTCGAGTGATCTGCTTTTCATGCACGGTGGATCACTCTGCCCGGAGATGGGTGAGAGAACTGCAGCCAACCAACGCTGTCATCGCCATGAATACGACAAACCACGTATTGCCTTACCGGGAAAGAACGCGATCCTGAAAAGAAGCCTTTAGCCGTTGCCTGATGTTCATCACTGTTTTTGGCCAGAAGGGTGGCGTCGCCAAAACATGTAGCAGCGTTCACATAGCAGCATGCTGGAGCCAACAGCAAAAACGCGTGGTCCTGGTTGATGCCGACCGCAACCGCTCAGCGACTGCTTATGGCGCCAGAGGGCTCTTGCCTTGTACCGTTGTACCCATTGAAGCGGCAGCCAAAGCGACTCGATCAGCAGAGATTGTGATCACAGATGGGCAGGCCAGCAGCAACGAAGAAGAAATAAAAAACTTAGTGGAGGGGGCTGATTTCATTCTGCTACCCACGACCACGCAGAGCAGATCAATCGAATTGACAGTCGAGATGTCACAAATGCTGAGGCAATACAAAGTTCCCTATGCGGCACTGCTTGTCAAAGTGGATGCACGCAAAGAGGCTGCAGCTGAACAAGCCACAGAATTACTTCAAGGATTCGATATCAAGGTTCTAGCTGCACAAATTCCACTGCTGAGCGCCTTTGAACAGGCAGAAACAGAAGGAGTCACGGTTGATCAGGCAATTGACAAGCGTGGTCGTGCAAATCCACGCAGAATGATGGGTTGGAGTGCATACAGTGCAGCCTGCAAAGAAATTGAAGATCTATTCGAAGAGCACAGCACACTGAATCAGAATCAGACACCAATCGGATGGGACTTCACACCCATGGAACACCGGATGGCGGCGTAATAGATTCTTTTCAGAACGGGCCGTCAACCCAATTCGAGAGATGAACTCTCACCAGGCTGAGCAAGAACGTAGGGAGATATGGTTCCCGTCGAACTGCGGCCGAGCGTCGCTGAAAGGGTAAAAACATTAACTCCGCGCCGAATTGCTTGAGTCGCATGGGTGTGCCGGCAGCGATGAGGGTGGAAACAGACGTTTGATAGTGGGCCCCACATGGCCATACGAGCGGTCACCACCAGTCGTGTCAATTGGAAATTCCTTTATTTACTTGGGAGAAGCCAGTCGATGGGCTCGCCGCTTCACTGAACAAGCATCAACAGCACATGCAGCAACAGCAGTCACCAGTACGGTGGCGGCAACTTGTTCCGCTTCGCCGCTCTTAAGATGGAACTACATGCACAGCTTGTGTTGTTGAGTTCCCAACATTGACCTGCTGGTACAGAAGGTTTTTTGAAATTCATGCAAAGTCATCTTGTACTCCGCCCCAATTGCGGTGACTTCATACTCTTGGCCTGAGCATTATCAGGCCCAAGCTGCACTGCGGCAGCTTGAAGATTTTGGCATTCCATGTGAATGCCCTCTTTGCGCCAATGCGTATCTCCGCTTGCAGAGAATTCAGCATGAAAAGGAGGAACGTGAGCTTCGTAGACCTTCCCGATGACTGAAATTAATGCATCCTTCTTTTGCCATCTACGCTGTTATTTGCTGTGAATGACTCCAGATCAGCCGAGAGGAAACATTGGCCTGTGGACTAGCTCTTTACTTAAATCCTTTGATTGAGGGTTCGGCTTTCTTTTTGACAGGTTTACTCACAGGAACCGCGAATGATTCGTCCTTGAATATCTTGCCCTCTACCCAGACAGTTAACGCATAGACAAGAATCAATGCTGGCACAAGCACAAGCCATTCATTGGCAAATTCATAAGGGATCTGTCTTACGCCAAATACAGTTAGATACCCAGTAGCAAGAGTAATAATGAGCCGCCGTATGGTTCCAGAATTCAATTGACTTATGCCAGACAACTGAGTCTATGCGGAAAGAGCTAAGAAGCCACTAGCTCACGTTCTTCTGCCACATCGGCACCCAGAGCTTGCGGCGCTTCTTCAGATACTGGCCCTGCTGGGCCGCTTGTGCTTAAGGTTGCAGCCCACCATCGTGTGGCAGTGCTGATGTCGAGAGTCATGGGGCCAGATATGCCTGGCTTGAGTGTTCCCCGCTCTGTTCAAGCAATAAAAACCCCGCCATTGCTGGCGGGGTGAATGTTTTATTGAGGGAAGACCAGCCAATGCACAATCAAGGCGAGTCAAATTATTTCACTTAATCTTCTCAATACCCTCTACTGGATTGTAGCCTTTCTGCTTATTGCTTACCATATCGCTAGGCCCATAGTGCCTCATTAGCACATTGAATTTACCTGTTTCATTTCCTTCGCGAATAGGAATATTATTGGGCTGGCCATCGCAACCAAACCTAAGAGTATAGGTTCCATCAGGATTCATCTCGGGATTCATTTCGCTCGATATATTGGCAACATCATTAAACATGTAGCCGTCACCATTGTAGACAGTGGCAGACCAAAAATCTCTTGCCTGTGGGTCTACAAAATTCATCTCATAACACCCTTCATTACTCATGTATTTACTTGTCTGATAAATGTTGTCCACAACCATTGCGCCTCCCCATCCTCCGGCAGCGCCTACGAAGTTCCAGTAAGGGGTTTGCCCGCTTTCTTTGTTGCTGAATGCCTTTGATTGATCATACCCATCGGTAAAAATTTTATTTCCGGCGGCTGCCACCTCGCTGAAGGACTTCTCATCCCACTCTTTAACATTGAAATCATCTGAACTATTTGCTTCGGCTTCAAGGTTCTTACGAGCCTCATCGTCTAACGATCTTACGGCAATAAAAGCATATTTCGTCTTGGCTGTTAGCTTATGCTTGCCAGGGCCGTATATCATTGGCTGGGTTTCATGATTCTCATCCACGATTTGTATTGAAATATATTTATCTGTTTCAGGTATTGTCAGGTACACACCCCCTTCCATGTCAAAAACGCCCGTTGAGTAATGGGTGTCTCGATTCATGCGTACAACAAATTGCTTAGACGGGTCGCTTGGCGCTTTGCCCATTTCTTTGAATTTATTGATCCCCCCGGCTTGCTTAATGATTGCGTCAAAGCGCATATTTGTATATGCCTGTGGAAAATTTTCTTCTGTAACAACTATTGGAGATGGTTTTTCAGCCCGCTCTTTCTCCTGGCTGGCATTGACAATGCTGGCTTCTTTGTTTACTGAGTTTGAAAAATCACCATTATTGCCACTGCAGCTTGCGGAGAAAAAACCAAGCGAACTCACCAAGAGAAGAGATGCGATTGATTTGGAATTCATCGTTGCTATTTATTAACCATTTTCACGGTAAGCAGTTGTCTTGATGCTTGCAGCAAAAGCGCTATATCCGTACCATCTTTTTAAAGAATAATTATCGATTCAAAGCTGTAAAATTAGATATTTTCAATTCCATCGAGCAAGGCTGCTCAAGCTTCGAGTGGGTTGCATCAAGGAGCGACAGGCTTGCTCCCAAGTGTCAATCCAGCAGCAACTCCTCCACCACTGGCTCCCCTAGGTCTTGGCCCCCTCCAGACAGCCAGCACTTGAAGGCATCAGGGTCATTGGCACGTAGTGCTGCCACCAGCTCCCCCATCAGGAACAGAGCAATGCGGGTGTCTTGAGGCATCGGTCCGACGTGACTGCCTTGAGTGTTCCCTGCTGTTGGCAGGCAAGAAAAAACCCAGGCGTGAGCGTCGCCTGGGTCCCTCGTTGCTTTGGACCCTCCATTCATAAGAGCGTTATTCGTTTTTGTTCTGAGGTTCCGCTGAGAGTTTGCTTGCCTCTACACATCTCAACTCTGTTCGCGAGATTTCTTCGCCGCAAGCCCGGCTTCAACCGCTGTTCCAGCCGCGAGAGCGACTAGCCCTAGCAAGCCAATCAACTGGTTTTGGATTTCCTCAGCACCATCTGCTTCTTGTCCAAGCACTGCACCAAGTACGAACCAGGTTGTTGCCAGAACAGATGTCATCCAATAAGCCTTCCAGCGGCGCTGGTACAAGTACCCAGCACCTAGCCCCGGAACCACGTTCAAGGTGACGGCTACCCAGCCCGCGGATGCCGCGAGGATCTCTTTTTTGGTGGGTGCCATAAGGACTGGTACTGGTATCCATGACCATTTTCGTGGGCCAAGACACCAACCGTGCGCCGCGGCCAAAGTACCCATGAATTTGTCCTGAAATTTGTCCTGATTAGCGGACACCACGATTCCTGGTTAGCGAGAACCCTTGTCTTGGAATGGTTGAGGGGGCCTTCCAGCCCCCATGAGTCATTTGGGTGATAAGGCTGACTTCACCCCATCTCCCCTAAGGGTCAGGCAGCAACAGGGGCTGCTTGACGGGAGAAACGAACGATGTTGTTCGCAGTTACGGGTTTGCTCTCACCGAGCAGGCTTCAGTCACCCTCCTCATGCCCCGTCGAAACCATTGCAGCCCCGTAAGGGGGAATGGAGCTGAGCGGAATCGAACCGCTGTCCGAAACACTGGTGTGGATCACCTAGTCCGACGAAGCCGGACCCTGTCATTCTGACAGGAGTGGTGGCCTGGAGCACAACGCCCTTGGGTCGAACAAACCGGCTATCCGCTGTTGCCGTTGTGCCCCAAGGCCTGGAGGCAGCTGGCGGCGAAGAACTCAGCGGCCTTGGGGCCCATGACGTGAAGCCTGGCAGGCGTGCCGTCAGCTTCGAAGCGGACATGGCCTGCCTGTACCGGCTGCACCTTCAAGCTCGACTGCCCTTCCGTCTTTTGCGGCAGGTGGCGCGCTTCCCCTGCCAAGGCCGAGACGACCTCTACGACGGCATCCGCCAAGCGCTCGACTGGGAACGCTGGCTGCATCCATCGATGACCTTCCGGGTGGATGTGACCGGAACGACACCGGGGCTGAACCACAGCCATTTCACGGCGTTGCAGGTCAAAAACGCCCTTGTGGATGCCCAACGGGATCTCTGGGGGGAGCGTTCCTCCATCGATCTCGACGATCCCGACCTCTCCCTGCATCTCCACCTCGGCCGTGGGGAAGCACAACTGAGCCTCGATGGCAGTGGCGGCAGCCTGCACCGCCGTGGCTACAGGGCAGCCATGGGGGCAGCACCCTTGAAAGAAAATCTGGCCGCTGGTCTGATCCGCCTGACGGGCTGGGATGGAAGCCAGCCCCTCGTGGACCCTTGCTGCGGATCCGGAGTGCTGTTGATCGAAGCGGCCTTGGCCGCCTTGCAGCAGGCCCCAGGATTGGAGCGCCGCTTTGCCCTCGAAGGCTGGGCCGATTTCCAACCCGACCTCTGGGACAAGGAAGTGGATCGCGCCCGGCAACGGCGCAGGGGAGACCTCAGCCTTCCCCTACTGCTGGGGATCGAAGCGGATCCCAGCATTGCCGATCAGGCCCGCGCCAATGTGGAAGCCGCAGGACTGAGTGGAGTCATCCGCATCTGCACCGGCTCCTTCGAAGCCGAAGCCCTACCTGAAGGCCCAGGGGTGTTGGTCTGCAACCCGCCCTACGGCCAGCGCATCGGCGACGAACAGGAACTCGATGCGCTCTACAGCGCCCTGGGGCAATTCGTACGCCAGGAAGCCTCCGGTTGGCAGCTATGGCTGCTCAGTGGCAATCCCAAACTCACCGGGGCGCTTCGGCTCAAAGCATCACGGCGGATTCCTGTAAGCAACGGCGGCATCGATTGCCGGTGGCTTCAATACGAGATTCGCTGAAAACGCTTGCTCCACCCCGCAACAAGTAGCGAACCGTTGAGCAAAAGATCCCCGGATTCAGACACCTGCGTGGTGAATAAAGCGGCGGGCTCAAGAAGCGAAAGGTTCCTCTCCCAAGCTGCATACAGCTCTTGGTGAATGGCTTGAGCCATCGCATCTGGCGCCTGAAAATACTTGTATCGGGGCTGCGCCTGAAACGTCAGCCCGTTTGCACTCATCTTTGCTTTCCGTTCAGACAACTGCTGAGCATTCTCTGAATACTCACAACGAACTGTATTCACCACAATGCGCTTGAAACGCTTGAAAAATGGGTGCTGGAGATAAGCACGCATCATCTGATCATTTTCAGAGGGCAACTGCAAACGCCCCATGGAACGCTTGGCGAGCTTTGTGCTTACACGGTGTTGGCCATTTCCCTTCTCGTCCCGTACCCCTTTCAGCAGCTCACGTTTTCGAAGAGAACGGGGCCAATAGGAGGAGTCGATTCCGCGCAACACCTGGTAAAGATCCACATGCAGCAACACAAACTGAGGCAATGAAGGCTCACGAGCCAGCAACTTCACATGACTGGCCTGAAAAAAAGATTTCTTATGCCAAGCAACCTTGTAATCATCATGCTCTCGATAGCTACGATCCCTGCACGACTTACTGAAACACTGGGCAAACTCAGGACCAAACAAAGGCAGTTTCTCTCTATAAGCAGCCTGTAAAAGAGTCGACTTACCCGATCCACAAGGGCCAGCAACAATCATCAATGTATTCGAATCAGGAGCATCTTGATTCGAAAAATCCGTGCAAGAACGAGGTGGATTTACGCCAAAGAAATTCAGGGCATCGGGCCAACCCAAATTTCTTCTCCTTGGACATTATTCCAATCTTAACCCAGCTTTAATCCTTTTTTTAAACGTTCAAGCCCGTCCGATCACCGCCCGTACCGTTTTCATCAGTCCCTCCAGTGTTTGAGGCAGGAACGGCCCCTTCAGCACCTGGCCACCGATGCGCAAGCTGATGCCCGCCAGCACCAGATTGGCCACGGCGAGGGTCAACAGTGCGCGCATCCAATCCAGCTCCCACTGGGCCTGAATCCACAGCAGCAACGACGCCTCCCCCGCCAGCAAAGCCAGAAACATGGCGGTGCCGCCGATGGCGAGGAACAAGCCACCGCTGATCAGTCGGCGTTTTTCCCGATCCACCTCCTGCAGCGCAATCCGCACATGCAGGTCCATCACTGACGCCGCCAGTGCGGTCACCCGAGCTGCCGCTCCAAATCCGCGGGGAGAGTTCTTATCAGCCATCAGGAACGCCGGCCCCCGCGAAGCATGCTGCCCAGCAGCAACCCAACACCAAGGGCAACACCCACAGCCAGCAGCGGTCGCTGGCGCACAGGCGCCTCGATCTTCGGCCTCAGGGTGCTGTTCAACTCATCCAGCAACTGTTCGAGTTGCTCTTCGAGGGGATCCAGGCTGTCGGCCCAGTCGCGGCTTCGGTCACCGGCGCTATGGAGGAGCTCTTCCAGCTGCTCGCGAACCCCTTGAGGGGTCAGGCCTGTGTTCTGTTCGATCAACCGAACCAACTCATCCACACTCCCCCGGGTGGCCTCGAGGGTGTGCTCAGCCAGATCCGGCCAGCGCTCCTGGATTGTCGGCAGCAGGCTTTCGAACCTCTCGCGGAAGTGGTGCTCGAATCTGCCGTTGGACTGCGGCGATGGCGAAGCCATAAAGACCGTTGGCAGAAACCTTTAGAAGGGTAGGGAGACTGAAGGCTGAGGGAAAGTCTTTGCCGCGATACGCCCTCCTGCGCCACACCGGAGCACCGGACGACCCCTCTGGATGCCATTTCGATCTGCTGCTTGAGGATGGGGACAGCTGCCGAACTTGGCGACTATCCACAGTGCCGCAACCCAACGAAGCAGCTCAACCGGCGGTCCCCCTGCCTGCGCATCGAAAGGTGTGGCTGGAACCACGCAGTGCTGCAGTTTCGGGCGATCGGGGCTGGGCCGAACGAATCCATGCCGGCAGCTACAGCGGCGTGATCCCAAAGGCAACAGATGCGGACGTCACCCTGCAGCTCGAGGGCGACCTTCAGGGCTGCCTGCGCATCACAGCTGGGCACTGTTCCTTATCGAACCCTTGAGCTTTTTGTGGGTTCCGCTAGTTTCAGCCTGCTGAAAGCCCCTGTTCCTGTTGGTTCATATCAATCAGGTTGGGCTGACGCACTTCAAGTCGTTCGGCGGAGCGATGAGCATCCCTCTTGAGGAGGGATTCACCGTCGTGACCGGACCCAATGGCTCCGGGAAAAGCAACATTCTTGATGGCGTTCTGTTCTGCTTGGGCCTGGCCACCAGTCGTGGCATGCGGGCAGACCGCCTGCCAGACCTGGTCAACAGCGGCATGCTCAAGGCCGGCAAGGCCGCTGAAACAACAGTCAGTGTCCGCTTTGATCTGAGCGACTGGACACCCGATGCCGCCGAGGAAGGCTTGGAGGCACCGGCAGAGGGACCGTGGATTCAACCGGGACAGACGGAATGGACGGTCACCCGCAAACTGCGGGTGATGCCGGGGGGCTCCTACAGCTCCAGCTACAGCGCCGACGGGGTGCCCTGCAACCTGCAGCAGCTGCAGACCCAGCTGCGCCGCCTCCGGATTGATCCCGAGGGCAGCAACGTGGTGATGCAGGGGGACGTCACCCGCATCGTCTCGATGAGCAACCGCGACCGCCGCGGCCTGATCGATGAACTGGCCGGTGTTGCCTTGTTCGACACCCGGATCGAACAGACCCGCCGCAAGCTCGATGACGTTCAGGAGCGCCAAGAGCGCTGCCGGATCATTGAGCAGGAACTGCTAGCCAGCCGCCAACGGCTGGAAAAGGACTGCGCCAAGGCCCGGCAGTACCAGGAGCTCAGGGAACGGCTGCAACTGGGACGCCGCCAGGAAATGGTGCTGGCCTATGAGGCAGCCCAGCAGGCCCTCAAAGATCTGGCCACGCGTCAACAGGCGCTGGAAGCCCAGGAACAGAGAGACGCCGCGGCCATTGCCAACGGCCGGGAGCAGCTCAACAAGGCTGTGGCCGAACTGGACCTGCTGCAGGAGCAGGTGAAGGCCCTGGGCGAGGACCAGCTGCTGGCGGTTCAGGCGGAACTGGCTGGCCTCGACACCAGCAACCGCGAACTGGATCGCCAGGCCAGCCTCCATCAAGAGGAAGGGCAGAAACTGCAGGCGCAGCGCCAAGACCTCGCCACCCGTCGCCAGCAGTGGCAGCTCCAATCACGGGAGCTTGAACGCGATCCCCATCAGGACGCCTTGAACGCTGCAGAAGACCACTGCAAAGCCGCTGAAGCGGCGGTGGAGATGTCCCGCCGCAGGCTGGCGGATGTGGCGGGCCGCTCCGGCGCCTGGGTGGAGGAACAGAAGCGCCGCAGTGGTCGGCGTCAGGAATTGCAATCCAGCGTCGCTCCTTTGTTGGAGGAACAGCAGCAGTTGCAGGAACGGCTGCGCCAGGAACGGGAACGGCTGGAGGAGCTCACCCAGGAGCAGCACCAAGACGGCGCCGACGGTGACGCCGTGCAGCAACAGCTCGCAACCCTGGAGGAGACCTGGCAAACCCTGCTGCAATCCATTGCCGACGGCAAACAGGAGCTCCAGCAGACCGCCGAATCCCTGGCCATCCAACAGCGCACCCGCAGCCGACTGGAACAGGAGCAGACCCGCTTGGAACGGGAGATCGCTCGCCTGGAGAGCAGGCGGGATGCCCTTCAGGAAAGCCGCGGCACCGGAGCCCTGCGCCTGCTGCTGGAGGCCGGCCTCGATGGCATCCATGGTCCTGTGGCCCAACTGGGGGAGGTGGAGGATCGCCATCGCCTTGCCTTGGAGGTGGCCGCCGGAGCCCGTCTCGGCCAGGTGGTGGTCGACGACGACCGCATCGCCGCCCGCGCCATCGAACTGCTCAAGAGCCGCCGTGCCGGCCGGCTCACCTTCCTGCCTCTGAACAAGATCCGCGCTCCTGGTGGAGGTGGATCAGCCGCTTTTGCCCGGGGGGCACGCCCCGGTGGGGACAGCGGCGCTGGACTGATCGGCCGGGCCGTGGAACTGGTGCGGTTCGAGCCGGTCTACGACCAGGTGTTCGCTTACGTCTTCGGTGACACCTTGGTGTTCTCCGACCTGGCCAGTGCCCGCCAACAGCTGGGCCGCTCCAGGGCGGTGACCCTGGATGGCGAGCTGCTGGAGAAGAGCGGCGCCATGACCGGCGGCAGCTTCTCCCAGCGAAGCAGCAGCCTCAGCTTTGGCCGCAGCAGCGATCAGGACGAAGCCGAACCCCTGCGGCGGCGCCTGCTGGAACTGGGGGAATCTCTGGTGGCCTGCCGGCGGGAGGAGTCGAAGCTGGCGCAAGTGATCGAGCAACAAAAACCCCAGCTGCGCGAACTGGAAAAGCAACAAGCAGCCCTGATCGCCGAGCGCAATGCGGCCCGGCGCAACCACGGCCCCCTGCTCGAGCGCAGCCGCCAGCGGGCCGAACGGCTCAGCAAGCTGCAGCAGGATCAGACCGAGCAACAGCAACGACTCGAAGCCATCAGCGCTGCACTCACCCCACTCACCGCAGAGCTCCAGGCCTTGGATGAGGCAGAGCGCAACAGCGGTAACAACGACGATGCCGCCGCCTGGGCCCAACTGCAGACGGAACAGGAAGCCGCCGACCAACGGCTGGAAACGGCCCGCAGCGAACGTGACCAGCTGCTGAATGCCCGCCGCGAGCGGCAGCTGGCGATTGAACGACTGGGGGATCAGGAGAAGGCCCTGGCCGCCGAAGAAGCCCGGTTGCAGGAGGCGGTGAAGGTCCTGGCTAGCGCCCATGGGGCCTGGCGCCAGCAACAGAGCGACCTCCAGGACAAGCGCAAACAGCTCGAGCAGCAGCAGAGCGACCTGCAGGAGCGCTTCGGCAGCCAACGCCGGGCCCGGGATGCCGCGGAAGCCGAGGTGGGCCGGCAGCGTCAGGCCCTGCAGCAGGCCGAATGGAATCTGGAGCGACTCAAGGAAGACCGCGAAGGATTGATCGAAGAGCAGCGCAGCGGAGCGGTGCGCCTGCAGGAGATGGAGCAGGCCCTGCCGGACCCGAGACCGGAGATCCCGGAGGCCCTGCGCCTGGCGGGCCTGGAGGCGTTGCAGGCCGATCTGCAGGCGATCCAGCAACGCATGGAAGCCTTGGAGCCCGTAAACATGCTGGCGCTGGAGGAACTGGAGGCCCTGGAACAGCGGCTCAACGAACTGAACGAACGGCTCGAGGTGCTCAACAGCGAGCGGGAGGAACTGCTGCTACGGATCGAAACGGTGGCCACCCTGCGCCAGGACGCCTTCATGGAGGCCTTCACGGCCGTGGACGGACATTTCCGCGAGATCTTCGCCTCGCTCTCCGATGGTGATGGCCACCTTCAACTGGAGAACCCGGAGGAGCCCCTGGAAGGAGGCCTCACCCTGGTGGCCCATCCCAAAGGCAAGACCGTGCGGCGCCTGGCCTCGATGTCGGGTGGGGAGAAATCACTCACCGCCCTGAGCTTCCTGTTTGCCCTGCAGCGCTTCAGGCCGTCGCCGTTCTATGCCCTCGACGAGGTGGACAGCTTCCTCGACGGCGTCAATGTGGAGCGCTTGGCTGCTCTGATCGCCCGTCAAGCCGAGGCAGCCCAGTTCATGGTGGTCAGCCACCGCCGCCCAATGATCGGCGCAGCCCAGCGCACCATCGGCGTGACCCAGGCCCGCGGCGCCCACACCCAGGTGGTGGGTTTACCGGATGCCGCCTAAACGAACTGAGTTTTCGCTGTGCAATCTGAACGTGACAGGCGGAACCCCTGCGCCACAATGATCTGACTGTCCATGGCCGAGGGCCCGCGCTTGACCCCGACCCCTACCCCAACTGACGCCATCACCACTGGCGTGCCCAGCGATCGCCTCTGGTTGCGCTCCGAACTGATGGGCACCCAGGTGATCACCCGTGACACCGGCCGCCGCCTAGGGGTGGTGGGTGAAGTGATCGTCGATATCGACCGCCGTGAAGTGGTCGCCGTCGGACTGCGGGACAACCCACTGACCCGTTTTCTGCCCGGCCTGCCGCGCTGGATGCCGCTGGACCGGATCCGTCAGGTGGGCGACGTGATCCTGGTGGATTCCGCCGACTCCCTGAGTGAGAACTTCAACCCCGAGCGCTACAGCCGGGTGATCAACTGCCAGGTGATCACCGAGTCCGGCGAGCAGCTCGGGCGCGTACTCGGCTTCGCCTTCGACATCGAAACCGGAGAACTCACCACCCTGGTGATGGGAGCCCTTGGCGTGCCCCTGTTGGGGGAAGGAGTGCTGAGCACCTGGGAAATGCCGGTGGAGGAGATCGTCAGCAGTGGCCCGGATCGGATCATTGTTTATGAGGGTGCCGAAGATAAGCTCAAACAGCTGAACAGCGGCGTGCTGGAGAAGCTGGGGGTCGGTGGCCCCAGCTGGGAAGAGCAGGAGCGGGAGCGCTACCGGGTCAACCTGGTACCCGTCGAAAATCAGCTCACCTCCGGCCAACCGCAGGAGCAGGAGCAACGACGGCTCAAGGCTTCAGAAGCCGAGCGGCTTGAAGCTGATGCAGAACTGGAATACGTGGAACTGGAGGACCGGCGGCAGGAGTCCATGCAGCAACGCCGCTACCTCGATGAGCCCCAGCGGTACGACGAGCAGAGCTACGCGGAACCACCCCGCTACGACGAGAGGCCTGCTGAGCGAGCTCGGACCTTCAACGAGCCCGCGCCCTACGAACAGGAGCCTGCCTATGAAGAACAGGCTGCTTACGAAGAACAGCCCCCACGGCGAGCGATGCCAGCCTCCCGCCGAGCGGTTCAGCAGTCCGGCGAGCCCCTGGATGTGGAACCGATGGAAGACAGAGCACCCCAGCGCCGAAGCCAGGATCTCGACGATCCCTGGTGAACGGGCCGAAGGCGCCGATAGTCGTTCAGGACGCCTTGAAGTCCAACGATGCACTGTTGACGCAATAGCGCTGGCCCGTGGGCGCGGGGCCATCAGGAAAGACGTGCCCGAGGTGAGCGTCACATTGAGCGCAATTGATTTCGGTGCGCACCATCCCGTGGGTCAGATCCTCCTTGATGGTGATTGCCTCAGAATTCACTCCGTCCCAGAAGCTCGGCCAACCCGTTCCCGAATCGAACT
The DNA here is from genome assembly GCF_020514235.1 of Synechococcus sp. MU1617. Classification (NCBI taxonomy): domain Bacteria; kingdom Bacillati; phylum Cyanobacteriota; class Cyanophyceae; order Synechococcales; family Synechococcaceae; genus Synechococcus; species Synechococcus sp. MU1617. The sequence continues at coordinate 64,151 of NZ_VTLB01000003.1, read as the reverse complement.
TGGTATCGGAACTGAACAGGGGTGCGCCACAGCAGACGCAGTGGTACATCCCGGTGGCTTTGTTGTTCCAGTAAGCCCCGGTGAACGCTCGCTCGGTGCCGCCGCAGCGGGCCACCTGGAACTGCTCCGGGGTGAGTGATTGTTTCCACTCCTCGGCGCTGCGTTCGACCGGATTGGACGGAGTCATGGTCGTCGAAACCAGAGTCCAGCGCAGCCTAGGAAGCGTTGAGCTCTCGAGGAAGCAACCCCCTCACCTCGGAGGCCAATGCCGCCACCGCCCCAGGCTCTCCGCGCAAGGCCTGGAGGTCCTGGCGCTGACCCTCCAACCGCTCGGGCGCGTTCAACCAATCGCAGGCCTCCAGCGCAATCGCCTCGGGGGTGATCGCCCCCACCCGCTCCGGCACCACGGCGCGACCCGCACTGATGTTGGGCCAGGCCATAAACCCGTTGTTACGCAGACGCCAGAAAGTCAACAGAACTCCGATCAGACGCCGCAGACCCGGCAGTCGCGCTAGCAGCCCCAGCCCGCCGTCCCAGGCCTGCATCACCTCCAGGTGCTGAGTGGGAACAATCACGATCATCGGCACCGCAAGGGCGCCGAGTTCGGCCGTGTTGGCACCGACCGTGGTCAGGGCCAGGGCGCACTGGCTCAAGGGGCCATGGGCCGGATGCTGCTCCAGCAGAAGAATCCGCGTCCCAGCCGCGGTCACGATCTCTGTTGCAGACCCACTCCGGTCAAGCGACGCCACGGAGGCGCTGTAGCGGGAAGCAATCGGGTTGGATGCGCCGGCGAAACGCAGCAGCTCATCAACGCTTGTAGTGGGAGCCAGCGGCAGCAGAAAGCGGCATCCGGGTTGCAACCGAGCCAGACGATCCGCGGTGTCGAGCAGAAAGGGCATACCAACGCTCAACTTGGCCGGCTTGGATCCCGGCAGCAGGGCCACCCACCGGCCCTCAGGGAGGGGATCCTCGCGGCGAGCGAAGGACGACAGATCCGCCATCAGATCGCCAACCACGCGGCATCGGGGCTGGTAACGGACCGGCAGCTGGCGCCTCACCGCGTCCGACATCGCCGCAATCCGATCGTTCCAGCCCGGCCAACGCGCCACCCACTCGGCATAGGTGATGTGGCGGTAGCCGAGACGGGCCGAGAGCAGGACAGTCCAGAACTGATCACCGCCCAAGAAGACCACCACACCCTTCTGCGGCCATGGGCCGTAGCGCTGGGGACGCAACAGCAGCGACCAAAAGCGCCATGCCGGCACGATGCGCTCAAACAAGCCCCAGGGCTCAGCTGCCGCGCGCTCCTGGCCGGTGGCATTGGGGCAGGGCACCAACACCAAATGCAGGGATGCCGGTGCATTCGAAGACCGGGGACGCAGGCGAAGGCTGGCGTGCAGCCGCTCGGCCAGTGGGCGGACCCAGGTGGTCAACTCACCGGGACCGTTCGAAACAAGAACTACGGCCGGTCCTGGTTCTGCTGGGCGGGGACGGGCCAAAGAAAAAAATGCGGATGGCGAGACTTGAACTCGCAAGGCCGAAGCCACACGCCCCTCAAACGTGCGTGTCTACCAATTCCACCACATCCGCGTGGTCGACTTCACCGCTCGGGTGTTGTCGAGGACAGATCATACCGGGCAGGGTCTTCGCTCTCGGCATCTTCGGTCTGCGCTGATACGATCCGGCGTCAGGCCTGAACATGCTGCGGGATGCCCATCGGCAAAGTGCTGATCGCCAACCGCGGCGAGATTGCCCTCAGGATCATTCGAAGCTGCCGCGAGCTCGGCATCGCCACCGTGGCGGTTTACAGCTCGGTGGATAAAGACGCTCTGCATGTGCAGCTCGCAGATGAAGCGGTCTGCGTGGGCGAAGCCCTGAGCAGCAAGAGCTACCTCAACATTCCCAACATCCTGGCGGCCGCAACCTCCCGCGGTGCTGACGCCATCCACCCCGGTTACGGCTTCTTGGCGGAGAACGACAAGTTTGCCGAGATGTGCCGTGATCACGGCCTCACCTTCGTTGGACCGTCCCCCCACGCGATTCGCTCGATGGGGGACAAGTCGACCGCGAAGTCGACCATGCAATCGGTGGGGGTTCCCACGGTGCCCGGCAGTGCAGGTCTGCTCAGCAGCACAAAGCAAGCGGCCGTCCTGGCCGAAGAGATGGGCTATCCCGTGATGATCAAGGCCACCGCCGGCGGCGGCGGTCGCGGCATGCGCCTTGTCCCAGACGCCAGTCAGCTGGAAAGCCTCTACAAAGCAGCCCAGGGGGAAGCGGAAGCCGCCTTCGGCAACCCCGGCTTGTACATGGAGAAATTCATCGATCGGCCGCGCCACGTGGAAGTGCAGGTGTTGGCCGACCGCCACGGCAATGTGGTGCATCTTGGCGAGCGGGACTGCTCGATTCAGCGCCGTCACCAGAAACTGCTTGAGGAGGCCCCAAGCCCAGCCCTGGATCCCGAGTTGCGCCGCCGCATGGGAGAAGCCGCCGTAGCTGCTGCCCAAAGCATCAATTACGAGGGCGCCGGAACGGTGGAATTCCTCCTGGACCGCAGCGGGGGCTTTTATTTCATGGAGATGAACACCCGGATCCAGGTAGAGCACCCGGTGACCGAAATGGTCACGGGTGTGGATCTGATCGCCGAGCAGTTGCGCATCGCCGGTGGCGAACCCATCAGCGTGCGCCAGGAAGAAATCCAACTCACCGGCCATGCCATCGAATGCCGGATCAATGCTGAGGATGCGCGCCATAACTTCCGTCCCGCCCCCGGACGCATCACCGGATGGCTGCCCCCCGGCGGGCCGGGTGTGCGCGTCGACAGCCACGTCTATACCGGCTACGACATCCCACCCTTCTACGACTCCCTGATCGGAAAGCTGATCGTTTGGGGCAAGGATCGCGACCACGCCATGGCCCGGATGAAGCGGGCCCTGAACGAATGTGCCGTCACCGGGATCCCAACAACTGTGGAATTCCACCTGGAGATGCTGGATCGGCCGGAGTTCATCAACGGCGATGTGCACACCAAATTCGTGGAGCAGGAGATGCTCCCCTGAGCTCAGGCAGCCGCCTGGGCGTTCATCAGGATCTGTGAGAGCAGCCCCTGCTGACCGACCAATAACTCGCGCACGAGACTGATCAAACCCACCCAAATCACCGGGGTGACATCGACCCCACCGATCGGGGCGATCACGCGGCGGCTGACCGCCAGCACCGGCTCCGTCGGCCACGCCACCACAGGCCAGGCCCCCTGATTCAGGTCGACCTGGGGGTACCAGGTGAGCACGATGCGCAGCAGGAATGCCAGGGTCCAGGCAGCCAACAGCAGGCCGAGAAACAGGTGGAGAACTGGCAGGGCCTGGAGCAGCAGCGGCATCACAAAGCTCAAAGCAAATCGTCTCCTCATCGTAGAAAGACGGCATCGCTTCTTAAGATCACCGCGGCTTTGATGCAGACGGCAGTAACCCCATGACCCCCTCCCTCTCCAACTTTCTGAGCAGCCTCCTTTGGGGAGGTGTGATCGTCGTGATTCCTGCCTCCATTGCCCTGTTTCTGCTGAGCCAGACCGACCAAGTCGATCGCAAGCTCTGATCTTCCCCTGGCGCCCCTCGTAGACTGACTCCTAAGCGGGAGCAGAGCTTTGGTTAACGCCAGTCTCAATTGGGCCAGCATCGTCGGCATCGTTTTGGCCGTCGGCGGCGCTCTGCTCTATTTCATGCGGTCGTTCAAGCCCGCCCTGGCCCGGGACTACGACGTGTTCTTTGCAGCCATCGGGCTGCTCTGCGGCGGCATCCTGTTCTTCCAGGGCTGGCGCCTCGACCCGATTCTTCAGTTCGGCCAGTTCCTGTTAGCAGGGACAACCGTTTTCTTCGCCTACGAAAGCGTGCGCCTGCGTGGCGTCGCCACCGAGCAGGCGCGGCGCTCCGCCTATTTCGACGACGAACCCGCGCCAGCCCGGGGCGGAGGCCAAGGCGGTCTCCGGGGCGGCTGGGAGGACGGCGGTTACGACCGTTTTGATGAACCCCAGCCGGTGCGACGCCGCTTCTCCGGCCGAGACGATGAGGCCGAAGACCGGCCCGAAGAGGAGTTCTACCGGCCGCGCCGCTCCAGCCGTGCCGCCATTCCTGAGGAAGCCGCCAGTCGTCGCTCCTCAGGACCTGATCAAGGCGATTCCGGCTGGGGACAAAACGACGAACGCTCCCGTCGCATGGCTCGCTTCCGTGCCGGAGAAGCCCGGGATGAACGCCGTCCCGACTTCGGCTCCAGACGGACGGATCGAGACGAACAACGCCGCGGCAGCCGTCCGATGGGGCGGCCTGAGCGTCCTTCCGGCGAACCCGCTCCCTCAGGAGCAGAGGATGCCGCCTTCACCCCCAGCCGCAGTTCAGCGCCGAGTAGTGCGGCACCGAACCGGGGACGCCCCAGCGCCAATTCCAGTGCCGCGAGCGACTCCAGGCGATCCGCGGAACAGCCACTGGCCTCGAACCGGCCCAGCAGCAACCGCCAACCCCCCCGCAGCTCACGGCCCTCCTCCGGCAGACCGCGGGACAACAGCTCCCGCTTCGACGACTGAGCCAGTTGTCTCGCCCGCTGCTGATCCTGCTCGCCAGTCTGGTGCTGGCGGGCTGCAACGGTCGCAGTGAACGGGCCGGTGGTGCCTTACTCGCAACCAGTCAGCAAGCACCAGCCCTGAGTGGCAGTGGTGAGTGGCTGGCGGTCATCAGCGATCGCGGCGGCAGACCCACGGTGCAGCTGCGCCGTCTCAGCGACAGATCAGTTGTGTCTGTTCCTCAGCTGAGCCGCCATCAACCCCACAGCTCCCCCTCTTTGAGCTGGAACGGCCGCTACCTTGCAGCGATCACCCAGCGGGGGCGCCGCCGACTCGCGGTGGTGACCGACCGATTAAACGGCCGGATGCATCCCCTGCCGCTGCCGGGAGGCCGAGACCCGGTGCAGCTCAGCCTGGCGCCTGATGCACAGCAAATCGCCCTCCAGGTGACGGATCAGGGCCGGTGGCGCGTGGAACTGCTGGATCTAAGTGATCTGCTCGAACCGGACCGTCCTCCTGGGCAGAGCCTCTCCACACCGGCGTTGTCGTCAGAGCCATGATCCGCGTCGCTCTGCTTTTCAGCCTGATGCTGATGACCGGGTGCAGCAGCCCCAGGCCCACCCCTCGGCCCGACCTCAACGGCCTGCTGCGTCAATCGGTGAACAGCCGGCGGGATCCATCCCTAGGGGGACGCTGGCTGGCCAGCCTGGGCCAACGCAATGGACGGGAGCGGGTCGAACTGATCGACCTGCGCACTCGCAACCCTGTCCCACTGCCTGGCCTCAACCGTGCGGATGCCCAACCAATCAGCGTCAGCATCAGTGCCGATGGGCAACGCTTGGCCGTGGTCCAACAGCGGGAAGACCGCACCGAACTGGTGCTCTACCGGCGCAACGTTGGGGCGACGCAACGGCTTCCCTTGGATCCACCGGGTGTACCCCGCAGCGTCAGCCTGGACGGCTCAGGCCGGCGCTTGGCGGTGCAGGTAAGCCGAAACGGCCGCTGGGATGTGGATCTAATCCGCCTGCCCTGATCAGGGAAGCAGGCCCGCCCAATGCAGGAACGTGTCGCCGCTGAGCACCTCGATCAGCAGCACAGCCACAAAACCCACCATGGCGAAGCGGCCATTCACCCGCTCGGCATAGCCACTCCAGCCGAAGGCAGGCACATCGTTGGTGGTAGCGGACGTCTCCGGAACGGACGTGGTGTCAGGGGGCTCGCTGGTGGAGGTCATCCGGCCGCTTCAGGAACGCCCGAAGTCATAGCTGGTCGCCGGGATCAGCCGCCAGTCGCGATCACCGCTGAGCTCCAGAACAGTGTCATGGAAGTCCTTCAGGGTTGGCCGGTGGCCCACGCTGATGAAAGCCACCTCCCGGTCTCGCAACAGGGAATAAAGGCGGGATTCGGTCTCGACATCCAGGGCACTGGTGGCTTCATCCAGCACCACGACCTTGGGCGAATTGAGCAGCAGCCGCGCAAAGGCCAGCCTCTGCTGTTCACCCAGAGAGAGCAGCCGCGGCCAGTCCTGCTTGATGTCGAGGTCGGGATAACGCTGCAGCAATTTGCCCAGCATCACTTGATCCAAAACAGCCCGAAGCTGCTCATCGCTGAAACGGGCCTGATCGAGGGGATAACAAAGCTGTTCACGCAGGGATCCCAACGCCATGTAGGGCTTTTGGGGAATGAACAACAGGTCTCCCTGCCCAGGGGAATAAACGGTGCCCGTCGGCGAACCCCAAAGACCACTCACCACCCGCAGCAGTGAGGTTTTGCCACAGCCTGAGGGGCCCACCACTAGCAGCCCCTCGGCGCTGTCAAGGGAAAAACTGAGATCACGAACCAGCACGTTGTCAGTGCGAGGTGTTTTGACCGTCACCCCCTGAAGCGCCAGGTGCTCGGACGGCACAATTCGCGGCACGTAATCACTCCACTCCTCGCGATCCAGGTTGGAGATGTTTGATTGAAAACCTTCAAGCCGGTTGATCGATGCCGAAAAACGAGCCAAGGCTTCGATGTTGTAGATGATGAAAAACAACGATCCCTCAACTAGGTTGTAAGCAACGTTCGCCTGAGCGAAGCCGCCGTAATCCATTTCCCCAGCAAGAATCGGCGCTGCAAGAATCAGATAAGGGATGAAATTGCTGGCGTAGATGCTTGAGCGCTGCAGCACCCGCAGCAGCACCTCCCAGACAATCAGCAGATTAAAGTTCTCAACGACAGTGGCCAGACGACGCGTCACCTCCTTGGCTTCCTGCTGCTCTCCGGCATAGAAAGCAATCGATTCGGCGTTGTCCCGCACCCGCACGAGGCCATAGCGGTAATCCGCTTCAAAACGCAACTGGAAATTGTTCAACCGCACCAGCTTGCGACCGGCAACAATCATCAAGACCGAAATCGCCGCGGCATAGGCCAAGAGAGCGAACGTCAAACCCTCACTCACCGAATAAAGGATGAGAATATTGAGGGAAAACGTGAGAATTGAATCAAAGATATTGAGCGCGAAACCAAGTGCTTGAGCTGTGAAATCACGAACATCCTCGGAAATACGCTGATCTGGGTTATCAACATTGGTGGCCGCTTCATCATTGGGATTGAGCACGTAATAGGCCCTATCCCGCAGATAGTCGTCCACCAGGCTCAGCGACAACCATTCCCGCCAGAACAGCCCCAGTTTCTGGGTGAAATAAAACTGCAGGCTGCGAATCGGCAGCGCGACCGCAAAACAGGCGCCGTAGATCCAGAGGTTGCGATAAGACGCATCGCCGTCTTTAGAGATCAACGCATTGGTCAGATCCCTGGCGATGAATGTGATACCGGCATTGATGCCGTTCACACTCAACAGCATCAGGATGATTAGGCCGAGAAACAGCCAAGGCAGCCAGCGGCGATGCCTGAGTTGGCCCCGCACGGAAGCGAAGACCACAGCCCCCAGAACGAACAGGGCACTAATCCCGGCCCCCCATCCACGGGACCAGAGCATGGCCAGGGAGGACTGGACACCACCGAGGTACTGGCCGGTCAACTCCGGCAACAGCCACGACAGGCCGTTCATCAACCCGGTGACCAGGAACAGCACGATCCCTGCCACACAGAAGAGCAGGCTCACCAGCAGTCCAAAGAACTGCCAACCGTTGTCTTCGGTGTAGGGGAAGAAGTAGGGCTGCGAAAGCCGACGCAGCTTGGCGGCCTGATTGCGCAGGTTCTGAAGCTGGTGGGTCATGCCACTGCTGAACTGTGCTCAGTCTGGCTGTCACCGCGCCACTTCGCCGCTGACATCAACCGGGGGGCCACTCCAGAGGACGCCCACCGATCACGTGAACGTGAAGGTGAAACACCGTCTGTCCAGCACCGGCTCCGCTATTGATCACCGTGCGGAAGTCGTCCAGCCCCTCCTGTTTGGCCACGCGCGCAGCCACCAGCAACAGGTGACCCAGCAGAGCCTCATCCTCGGCAGCAGCGGAACGCAGGCTCTCGATCGGCTTGCGGGGAATCACCAGCACATGCACCGGAGCTTGGGGGGCGACATCGCGAAAGGCCAGGCACTGCGCATCGCTGTAGACCTCATCGCAAGGGATCTCGCCACGAAGGATCTTCCCGAAGATCGTGTCGTCTGCCATGGGCCTCGAAAAGGAAGGAACAGCGGGACCGGTGTGACAGCAGGGGCATGAATCTCCTGCGTCACCTTCCAAAGAATGCTGGCACGTTGTCTCAGTGCATCCCTGCAAGGCCTGGAGGCCAGACCGGTGGTGGTGGAGGTGGATCTCGCCCCGGGGCTGCCAGGCGTCCAGCTGGTGGGTCTGCCGGACAAAGCAATTCAAGAATCACGGGAGCGGGTCCGCTCCGCCCTGCGCAACAGCGGCTTCCGCGGCCCCCTGGTGCGCGTGGTGATCAACCTGGCACCTGCCGATCTGCGCAAGGAAGGCCCCTCCTTTGATCTGCCCATCGCCCTGGCCCTGTTGGTGGCCAGCGGGCAGCTCGCCCGCCCTCAGCTGGAGGGCCTCTGGTGTGCCGGAGAATTGGGACTCGATGGCAGCCTCAGGCCCTGTCGAGGGGTGATTGCCCTCGCCGAAAAAGCCCATCAGCAAAGGGCCCGGGCCCTGGTGGTTCCTCCTGAGAATGCCCATGAAGCCAGCCTGATTGAAGGGCTAGCGATCCACACCGCGCCCAACCTGCACGCGCTGGTTCAGCACCTCAAAGGAGAACAACCCTGGCCGGGGATCGGTTGCAGTCGCTCACGCACCTCAGCGGCAAACACCGGTCCTGATCCCTGGCCCTGCCTCGATAGCAGCCTGGCCTCCCGCGCCCTGGCTCTTTCAGCGGCCGGCGGCCATCATCTGCTTCTCGTGGGTCCCCCTGGCTGCGGCAAGACCCGTCTGGCCCATCAACTGCCGCGGCTGCTGCCAGGCCTAAACCGCAAGGAAGCGCTCACCATCACGCGCATCCATTCCGTCGCCGGCCATCTGCATGGCATCGATCAACTGCAACAGCAGCGCCCCTTTCGATCGCCACACCACAGTTGCACCGCTGCCGCCTTGCTGGGCGGCGGACGCTCACCCCGTCCCGGGGAAGTGAGCCTGGCCCACGGTGGCGTGCTCTTCCTCGATGAGCTGGCGGAATTTTCGCGAACGGTGCTGGATCAATTGCGGCAGCCCCTGGAGGACGGCGCCGTGCAGATCAGCCGTGCCCAGCAGAGCACAGTGTTCCCGGCCCTAATCACCTTGGTGGCGGCCACCAATCCCTGCCCCTGCGGCTGGCATGGCGACCGCGACCATGGCTGTCGCTGCAGCATCAGCCAGCGCCAGCGGTACTGGCAGCGGCTCTCCGGCCCGCTTCTGGATCGGCTCGATCTCCAACTGCGGCTGGAACGGCGCTCCGCCAAGGAGATGGCAGCGGTGCTGAAGCAGCCCAGCCCAACACAAGCCTCAGCGTCCTGGTGCACCCCCGCACGGATTGAAAGGGCCCGGCAGCGGATGCGGAGGCGCAATCCTGGTGGAGAGAGCAACGGGCGGCTGTCGGCTGCAGCGCTGCGGCAGAGCGGAGCCATTGAGGCAACGGCACTCGACCTTTGGCAACAGCTGATCAACCAGCGCGGCCTGAGCACACGCAGCAGCCTTCAACTGTTGCGCGTGGCGCGCACCATTGCCGACCTCAACGACCGGACCAGCGTCGATCGAAACGCCGTGGCGGAAGCGAGTTGCTTCCGCTGCACAGATCTGCTCAAGCAGCCTGGATCTCAGTAATCGCGAGCTCGCTTCTCAGGCGTGTCCCGGTAGGGCTGGGTGCCGATCGGTGGGGGCTGGAGATGGCGGTCGTCGAACGACCCCAGCGCATGGGTCATCGCTTCACCGAACCAGTGGAACCATTGCACAACCGTTGTTTTCATCACAGCCTCCGGGGGGTCCTCCTTCAGTGTGAAATCACTGACAAAGAAGAACAACAGGTGTTTACACCGGTTCTGTACTGGCTCAGTAAGACGGAGCAGTAGAGCTCTCGATCTGTTCAGTCTCAGCAGGCGCCTTGTTTGGGCTGGAACCAGCCACTGGTGCGCTGTCCCGATAGACGTAGAGATGGCCCAGGCTCTTCTTGCCATAGGCCCGTCGCTTCAAGGTCCAGCCCGGCTCAAGCTTGAGCTGAACAAAGCCACTTGCGGCACCACCGGCCCGAGCCACAAGCATGGTCGGCTGGGAGGGATTCTTGGTCGGAGTGGCCAGCAACTCGATATCTCTACCGGTGTTCACCACGCTGAGCCGGTATCGGGTGCCGAGGTCATCACCCCCGATGCGCAGGGAATAACCGTTGCCATCGATGTAGCGGTTGCAGACCCCAGTGAAATCAAACTTGGACAACAAGGGATCCACCATGGCGGGTGATCCTGCGGCCACAGCAAAACAGGGACGTTTCGTGGTGCGCTGCTCGTAGATGTTCAGCTGCGAACGCTCGCCCTGACCGATCGGGGCCGATACCAAAACGAAATTGCCTAACTCCACGGGCACCGCCGTGAACAGCGAACCCTGGGCCAGGGCCACCGGTGCAGAGGTCGCTGCGAGAGCGAGGCCGGCAGCGGCCACGATTCGAAAGCGTGCCATCACGTCCATGGAGGAACTGAGCGGATCGTAAAAGTGATGCCTGGATCGGTCGCCCCCGATCAGGCCGGTTTGTTCAGGCGAATCGCGAACAGAAGAGTCCCCACGGTTCCAGGGGCCGCCAGGGCCAGGATCCAACTGGTGGTTTTGACCCCGAGATCGGGATCGCCGTAGGCCAGTTCAAACACACAGCCGGTGCTGGCGATACCCAGAACACAGGCGAGGGCCAGGAAAACGCCGGCCAGGGGTTTCATCGGCATAACTCAGGCGACGCTCCGCACATCTTGGCGCTCGAAACCCTTCTCCTTGAGCTCCTTTTGCAGACCGTCTTCATCGGTGACGCGATCAACAAACAACACGCCATTGAGATGGTCCATCTCGTGCTGAATGCAGCGGGCCATCAGGCCATCGGCCTTCATCTTCCGGGGCCGACCCATCTCATCGCGGAAGCTCAGTTCAATCGCAGTAGGGCGGACGACATCGAGGTAAACCCCAGGGATGCTGAGACATCCCTCTTCGTAGGTGTCGAGCCCGGCGCTGGCCGCCGTGATTTCCGGATTGATCAGCACCAGGGGCGGCGTGGCTGCATTTTCAAGATCGAGATCAATCACCAGCAGCTGCTGGTGGATCCCCACCTGAGGAGCCGCCAGGCCGATGCCCTTCGCGGTGTACATGCTGCGCAGCATGTCGCGGGCCAGCTCCCGCACCTGCTCATTCACCTTGCCGATGCGGCGCGCGGATTGCCTCAACACCTCATCGCCCAGGGTGTGAATCTCCAGAGGAGGAGTTTCGAGGGCCGTCTTGGGCACCAGCATCGTGTCCCGCGACTTATCGGCCTGACGGGCCAACTCTGCAAAGCTTCCTGCCAAGACCAATGCCGCGTTGATTCAGCATGGTAATTGGCCTGAATCAGCCGTTATGGGAGCCGTTCCGTTATCCGCGCAACATGCCGTTGGCCGTTTGCCGGGACTCAAGGAACCGTCCCTGGTCAGTGGACCCGATGCAACGTTATGGCTGATCTGGCTGGAACAGCGCCCCCAGGAGCGCGGCCGCACCACAGCCTTGATCCGCCGTTTCGGCGATTCCGAGGCAACGCCCCAGGAGCTGACGCCGGCCCCCAGCAATCTGCGCAGTCGCGTGCATGACTACGGCGGCGGCGTGCTCGCCACTGCTGCGGAGCAGGACAGGTTGATCCTGACCTGGATCGAGCGCGGCTGCCTCTGGCGTCAGGACTGGCGCCTGCCGCAGACCAACACAAATCACCCCACCCCCCTGGCAGCAGCTCAACGGCTCAGCCGGGAGGGCGACTGGGAGCTTGCGGATGGCGTCCTCGATCTGCCGAGGCAGCGCTGGATCGGAATCCGTGAAATCAACGGCCATGACGAGCTGGTGACCCTGGAGCTGAACGCAACGGATCAGACGCCGCTGCTGCTGCACCAACCGACGGACTTTGCCGGCTATGGCTGCTTGAGCGCCGATGGCCAGCGCTTCGCCTGGGTGGAGTGGCAGCAACCCGCCATGCCCTGGGACAGCAGCAGTCTCTGGTGCGCGGAGTTCAGCGACACAGGCGGGCTACTCAGACCTCGTCAGCTGGCCGGAGGCGACGGCGTCTCGGTGTTTCAACCCCAATGGCTGCCCGAAGGGCAGTTGCTTGTGGCGGAGGACAGCACGGGTTGGTGGAACCTGATGCTCCAGTCCAGCGCCGACGCCGCCTGGGAGAGGCCCTGGCCGATGGCGGCCGAAACGGCCATGCCCCAGTGGATCTACAGGATGAGCACCACGGCCTGGGATGGGGAACGGCTGATCGCTGCCGTCTGCAGCCGCGGGGCCTGGTCATTGCAACGGCTCGGTCTGGATGGAACGGTGCAGCCGTTGTCGCAACCGTTTGATGACCTCGCGGGCTTGAGCGCATGCCACGGCCGCGCCGTAGCCGTGGCCAGCAACAGCACCAGCGTGGCCGGCCTACTGGAACTCGACCTGCGACCGGCCACCCCGCTCTGGAGCCACAGCCCCGCCATCACGGCACCGTTACCGGTTGAGGCAATCAGCGTGGCCGAACCGCTGTGGTTCGACGGCCATCAAGGGGAACGCACCCATGCCTGGTATTACCCCCCCAGCGGCAACCCACCAGGGGCCGCCCCACTGCTGGTGAAAAGCCACAGCGGACCAACGGCCATGGCCCGCCGCGGCCTCAGCCTCGCGATTCAGTACTGGACCTCTCGAGGCTGGGGCGTCGTGGACGTGAATTACGGCGGCTCAACAGGATTCGGCCGGGACTATCGGGAGCGCCTCAACGGGGGCTGGGGCGTGGTGGATGTGGCCGACTGCGCCGCCGCAGCCCAGGCCCTGATCGAGGCCGGTCGCGCCGATCCCGGCAAGATCGCCATCGAAGGCGGCAGTGCCGGCGGCTTCACCACCCTGGCGGCCCTCTGCTTCACCAAGGTGTTCCGGGCCGGAGCCTGCCGCTATGCGGTCTGTGATCTCACAGCCATGGCTGAAGACACGCACCGGTTTGAAGCGCGCTATGTGGATCGCCTGGTGGGGGAATGGCCCGCAGCGCGTCCTTTGTATGAGCAACGGTCGCCACTGTTTCATGCCGATCGGATTCGCTGTCCGGTGCTGTTCTTCCAGGGGTTGAAAGACAAGGTGGTGCCTCCGGAACAAACCGAACGCATGGCCGAAGCCCTGCGCAGCAATGGCATCCCGGTGGAGGTGCGGCTCTTCGACGACGAAGGCCATGGCTTCCGCAACCAAGCCACCCAAATCCAGGTTCTGGAAGAGACAGAAGCCTTTTTTCGGCGTCAATTGGGCCTGTCTGAGCAGCGAAAGTGAAGGCCAGAGGGCATCATCAAATCACGACAGATCGAGACAATAAATAGACCAAATCTAAAGTCCATATACGATAAAAAAAGCTTGGTTTCGTATTGATGCTTCAACGTTGGCGCCGCGAATTTGTCGAGTTCTTCTTCACCAAGGGCAGTGCTTTGACGGTCGCGATTGCATTCATTGTGGGGCAGCAATTCACAAGAATCGTCGATTCAGTCACCAAAGACCTGTTGATGCCACTCCTGAACCCGTTGGTTCCCAAAGGCAGTTTCGAAGATCTCAAAATCGACTATTTCGGCGGCGCCATTGAGATTGGAAAGTTATTTGACACCATCATCGAAGCCCTCCTTGTGGCCTGGATGCTGTTTCTCATCCTCAAGGCGATCAAACGGATTGAGCGGCAAACCTCTGCATCCACCGAAGAACCAGAGCTGAGCTAGCAGATGGTTACAACCCACACAACCCCGTTCAGCAGATGTGATGGGTTGAGCCAGCAACCAGCAGGAAACTTCAACCTGTGCCCCACGGAACCCAACAAAAAGCGTTGAACCTGAGAGGGTGGCGCCAGCCTCTTGAGTATTAATGCGGATCCTGCGTTACCGCGGCAACAGCTACGCCAGCCCTGAGCCGATCAACGCGGCACCCCGTCCCGGCGCACGCTCTTACCGCTGGGTGAAGTACGCCATTGAGACCAACAAGGTTGTCCCCCTGCCGCAACGCGAATCAGCAGCAAGCAACGATCAGCTGGCCGCCTGAGCTAGCTCAGCTGTGTTCGCGCAGGAAGGCAACCGTGGAGGCGAGCTCCTCGCTGAAGCGGTCGATCTCTTCAAAGGTGCTGGTGAAGCTCAAGCTGGCTCGCGCTGAAGCCGTCACGTCATAGAGACGGTGCAAGGGCTGACAGCAATGGTGACCACTGCGGATGCAGATCCCGGAGGCATCCATCAGAGCGGCAATGTCGTTGGCATGCACCCCATCCACCAGGAATGTGGCCAGAGCACCGCGCTCGGGCTGTTGCTCAGGCGTGGGGCCCAAGACCCTCACACCATCAATGGCCTGCAGCCGGTTGAACAAATGCCGGGTGAGCTGCGCCTCCCAGGCCTGAATCGCCTCCAGACCCACCGCTTGCAAATAACGAATCGCGGCCCCCATGCCCACCGCTTCACCAATGGCAGGCGTACCCGCTTCGAACTTGTGGGGCAACACCGCCCAGGTGCTGTGGTCGAGGAAAACGTCTTGGATCATTTCCCCGCCGCCCAGGAAAGGAGGCATCGCCTCCAGCAGCGACTCCCGCGCCCAGAGAAAACCCATGCCGGTGGGGCCACAGAGCTTGTGGGAGGAGCCCACCAGAAAATCGGCATCGAGAGCCGCAACATCAATCGGCTTGTGAGCCAGGCTCTGGCAGGCATCCACGAGCACGCTGGCGCCAACGGCATGGGCTGCGGGGATCACCTGATCAAGAGGATTGCAGCAGCCCAGGGAATTACTGATATGCACCAGGCTCACCAGTCGGGTGCGCTCGTTGAGCTGGGCCCGAAAATCCTGCAGATCCAGCTCACCAGATTCGGAGATACCCACATGGCGCAGCACGCAACCGGTGCGCTGAGCCAACAGCTGCCAGGGCACCAGGTTGCTGTGGTGCTCCATCACCGTGAGGAGGATTTCATCCCCTTGCTTGAGGTTGGCGTCACCCCAGGTGCGCGCCACCAGATTGATCGCTTCGCTGGCATTGCGGGTGAAGACAATCTCTCGGGCACTGGCGGCGCCCACGAAGGCCGCCGTCGTGCTGCGGGCTGCTTCAAAGGCATCGGTGGCGCGGGCACTCAGCTGGTGAGCACCGCGATGCACGTTGGCGTTGTCGCAGCTGTAGTACTGCTGCAGCGCCTCCAGCACCTGACGAGGCTTCTGGCTTGTGGCAGCGTGATCGAGATAAATCAGCGGCCGACCATCGGGAGCACACTGCTCAAGAATCGGAAAATCGGCACGATATCGAGACGATAAATCCACAAAATCAGCACTAGATCGTGCTTCGGCGGCGATCGTCATGAGGCGAGGCTCTCCATCACGCGCTCCAGGGGGCGCCAAGCCTGAGCCGCAGCAGGAAGCTGGGCAATCACCTCCTGGCAGGCACCACGCAGAAGCAGCGCCGTTGCATCCGACGCAGCGATACCCCGGCTCTGGAGATAAAACAGCTCATCGTCCTGAAGCTGCGACACGGTGGCGCCGTGGGCGCAGCGCACATCGTCCGCCACGATCTCCAGCTCGGGCTTGGTATCCACCCGGGCACGTTCAGACAGCAGCAGGTTGCGGCTCAACTGCGCAGCGTTGGTGCGCTGAGCATCGCGGGGAACACTGATGGCACCGTTGAAAATTGCATGGGATTGACCACCGGCCAGGCATTTCTGCAACTGATCCAGCTCTCCCTCCGGCCCGTCGAAGCGCACCGCGGAGTGGGTGGCCAGCTGCTGATCGGCGCCGGCCACAGCCAAACCTTTGAGCACGGTCTGCGCCTGGCCATCCACTTGCACCACCCGAGGCTCAACCCGTCCCAGGTTCCAGCCCTGAACCACCGAGGTAAGGGCATAGGAGCTGCGAGGCTCCTGCTCGACAGCCAAATGGGCCATCAGCGATGACGCGCCATCCGCCGTGGCCAGAACGCCATGGCGCAGCTTGGCCTCCTGCCCCAGATGCACTTCCAACACATGACTGTGAGCCGACGCCCCCTCAGCCAGCAGCACCTGCATCAGCTCCAGCTCTGCCTTTTCCTCCAACAGCAGTAAAACCCGCGTGGCGTTCAACCCGGCACCCGCCGCAAGGACCAGCTCCAACGGGCCGACCCGTCCCCGCACCCTGAGGGCAAGGATTTGCTGGGCTTTGGCGTGGTTGAACTCCACGGGCCAGACCTGGGCACAACCGCAGCGGTCCAGGGTGTGGCCGAGGGCCTGCTCAAGCTCTTCGGCATTCAGCGCTGTGATTCCGTCCGGAAGAACCTGCCCAGCCAAGGGATCATCAAACCCATTAATCACCAGCCGGGTCACCCCTTCCAGGCTGGCCGGCAGGGATGTGGACAGCGGCGAAGCACTGGCCGGCAATGCCGATACAGCAGCAAGCCGTTTGAGGTCGGTGAGACGCCAGGGCTCCTGGCGGCGGTTGGGCAAACCAAGCTGTTCCAGGGCGGCTCGACCGCGCTCCTGCACTGGCGCCAGCACACTGCTCGCCATGGTCAAGCAGCTCCTTGAGCGGCCAGCTCCTGATCCACCCAGTCGTATCCGGTCTGCTCCAGCTCAAGCGCCAGCTCCCGGCCTCCGGTGCGCAGGATCCGGCCTGACGCCATCACATGCACATAGTCCGGAGTGATCTCATCGAGCAGACGCTGGTAGTGGGTGATCAGCAGCGTGGCGTTGTCTTCCGTCGCCAGCTGGTTCACACCTCCGGCCACGATGCGCAGAGCATCGATATCCAGGCCGGAGTCGGTTTCATCCAAGATCGCCACCACAGGCTCCAGTAACGCCATCTGCAGAATCTCGTTGCGCTTTTTCTCTCCCCCGGAAAAGCCTTCATTCACACTGCGCTCGAGGAAAGCAGGATCCATCTGAACCACCTTGAGCTTCTCGTGCACGTGGTCCTCGAAGGCAAAGGTGTCGAGCTCCTCCTCCCCCTGCTTTTCCCGCCGGGCATTGGTGGACACCCGCAGGAATTCCAGGTTGCTGACGCCAGGAATTTCAACGGGGTACTGAAATCCGAGGAACACCCCCAGACGGGCCCGCTCTTCAGGCTCCAGCTCAAACAGATCCTGGCCGCGATAGCGGACGGTGCCACCCGTAACCCGATAGGCGGGATGTCCAGCCAGCACCTTGGAGAGCGTGCTCTTGCCACTGCCGTTGCGGCCCATCACGGCATGCACCTCACCCGCCCTCACCTGCAGGTTCACACCCTTGAGAATGGGCTTGTCCTCGACGGAGGCATGCAGGTCTTGGATATCGAGCAGCAGCTCAGCGTCAGGGCGAATCACGGAAGGCGTCGTTGAAAAAACAGAGACAAAGCGGGGGAGGGGATCAGCCCACAGACCCCTCGAGTTTGAGGGCCAGCAATTTGTCAGCCTCAGCGGCAAACTCCATCGGCAGCTGGTTGAAGACGTCGCGACAGAAGCCGCTGACCATCATCGAGACGGCCTCTTCAAACCCGATGCCACGGCTCTGCAGATAAAAGAGCTGGTCTTCGGAGATGCGGCAGGTGCTGGCCTCATGCTCGATGGCCGCCTGCGGCTGCTGCGAACGGATGTAGGGGTACGTGTTCGCAGCGGCTTGATCACCGATCAGCATCGAATCGCACTGGCTGTAGTTGCGAGCGCCTTTGGCATTGGGCCCCATTTGCACGAGACCGCGATAGCTGTTGCTGGAGCGGCCGGCGCTGATGCCCTTGCTCACAATCGTGGAGCGGGTGCGCGGTCCGACGTGGACCATCTTGGTACCGGTGTCGGCCTGCTGGCAGTTGTTGGTGAGGGCCACTGAATAGAACTCGCCCACCGAATCAGCACCCTGCAACACGCAACTGGGGTATTTCCAGGTAATAGCTGAACCGGTCTCCACCTGAGTCCAGCTGATGCGGCTGCGATCACCGCGGCACTGGCCTCGCTTGGTCACGAAGTTGTAAATGCCACCGACGCCGTTTTCATCACCGGCATACCAGTTCTGAACCGTGGAGTATTTGATGGAGGCGTCGTCAAGGGCCACCAGTTCCACCACCGCCGCATGCAGCTGGTTGGTGTCGAACATCGGTGCCGTGCAGCCCTCGAGATAACTCACCGAGGCACCTTCTTCGGCAACGATCAAGGTGCGCTCGAACTGTCCGGTGTCACCAGAATTGATTCGGAAGTAAGTGGACAGCTCCATCGGGCACTCGACGCCCTTTGGGATGAAGACGAAGGATCCGTCGCTGAACACCGCTGAGTTCAGGGTGGCGAAATAGTTGTCGTTGCTGGAGACAACCGTTCCGAGGTAGCGCTCGATCAGCTCGGGGTGCTCCTTAACCGCCTCACTGAAGGAGCAGAACACCACCCCGTGTTCCGCCAACTTCTCCTTGTAGGTGGTGGCAATCGAAACGCTGTCGAAAACAGCATCCACCGCAACGTTGCTGAGACGCTTCTGCTCGCTCAGCGGAATGCCGAGCTTGTCGAAGGTTTCCAGCAGCTTGGGATCCACCTCATCGAGGCTGGCCTTCTTCTCCTGCTGCTTGGGAGCTGCGTAATAAATGATGTCTTGATAATCGATCTCGGAATAACCAAGGGCAGCCCAATCGGGCTCCTCGAGGGTGAGCCAGTGGCGAAAGGCCTTGAGCCGGAACTGCAGCAGAAAGTCCGGCTCTTCTTTCTTGGCCGAGATCAGGCGAACGACCTCTTCACTGAGACCTTTGGCGATCTTGTCGGTCTCGATCTCGGTGACGAAGCCGTACTTGTACGGCTGGCTGACGAGATCCCGTGTGGAGGTACTGGTCATTCGGCTCAGCCGGCGGTGGCGTTGATCGTTTCTGTCGTGATGGTCTGCGTCTTCTCAGGGCAAGCGAAGGGATTGTCCTCGGTGAGGAAGAGCATGCAGTGGCATTCCTTGCGCTCGCGCATAGGGACACATGGGCAGTTCCAGAAGGCTTGGGAGACCTCGGCCTCCTTATCTTCGTAATGGCGGCAGGGGCAAAGCGCTCCCCCCAGATCGTCCTTATGACGCGCCAGACCCTTCAGAACAACAGCGGTAACGCTGGGGTCCGCACAGAAATAGGTGCCGGTGCGCTGCGCGTAGGTTTCAGCGAACTTGCGGATGACCTCCAGGCTTTCTGCTGTCGGCTCTTGAGGGGCGTCGGACATGGAGGTGGAGGGAGCGGCGAATTACGAAACCCCGCGGTTTCCTTACTGGAAGCCTAGGCCAACAGGCCTCCGGTCAGCGGGCTCTCCATTGTGACCCTCAACTCGGCCGACATGCCGAGGCAATTCGATGGCATCGTGTGGGGAGGTTTCGCCTCGTCATGAGCGCCTCGGCCCCCGACAGCACCCGCGACGCCGTGCTCTCCCTGCTACTGGAGCGGGGAGAGGAGGACGCTGGCGCCCTGGCCGGAGCTGTGGGCATTTCCGTTCAGGCCATGCGGCGTCACCTGCGCTCCCTCGCCGACAGCGGCCTGGTCTGCGCCAGCAGCAATGCCAGCGGTCCGGGGCGCCCCAGCAACCGCTGGTGCCTCACCGACGAAGGACGGGCCCAGTTCCCTGATGGCAGCGGCCGCTTCGCCCTCGGCCTGCTGGATTCGATGCGCAGCCATCTCCCCGAAGCGACCGTGCGCCAACTGCTGGATCAGCAGGCGGAGTCGAAGGCCAGCCAGTACCGGCAAAGCCTCGGCGAGGCCTCCCTGGAGGCTCGACTCGAACATCTGGCACTGTTGCGGCGCGACGAGGGCTACGTCACCGTCTGCAGCCGGGATGACGACGGCATCAGCTGGAGGCTCGAGGAAGCCCACTGCTCTGTGCAGCGCATTGCCGAAGAATTCCCCGCGGTGTGCGACCAGGAATTACTGCTGATCCGACGCACCGTGCCGGACTGCCGGGTGGAACGGGTGCATTGGCGACTCGAGGGCGGCCACGCCTGCGGCTTCCGCATCACCCCGTTGGCGCAGGGCTGATGGCCATCGACAGGGCCACGATTGAACGCATCGACGCCACCCTGCTGCCCCAGCTGGATCGCCATCACCTGCGGGTATTGAGCCACTGCCTGGACAGCTTTCAGGCCATGGCTGCTCCAGAGAACACTGGCGCGATCCCAGACGAAAGCCAACGACGCCTTTGGTGCCAGCAACAACCCGTTGTCGCTGAAGATCAAATGTTCCTCGATACCCTGCTGCTGCAGCTCAATGCTGCCGCCGAGCAACTGGATCAACTGGCGCTTGAGCTGGGCAAGCCTCCCCTGGCACTAACCCTCGACGATCTGATCAGCGCCTCCGAAGCCCGCTGCCGTGGCTGACATGGCTCTCGTGACTGACGCGGTCGGGCTGCCATCATCAATCCAGTTCCTCAACGCCGGCGATGCTTGAGATCTCGGACGCCCTCAGCTTCTTTCGCCTGAGCTGTGGCCGCTGGACCTCGCAGCGCAGCCAACACCACCTGCTGCATCGCCGCGCCGAAGCTGGAGCCTCGTTCATCGTGGTGGAGGAACTGCTGAAGGGGGACGAGCGGCTCGCGGAGATCGCCGAGCGCAACAACGCCAGCGTCGAGCAGATCGTTGGCGGTTGCTGGGTGCGCTGGAGCGGATCGATGGCCTGGGATCGCGCCGGCGAATCCCATGAAGACCAGACCATGTTCGGACTGATCCCCGAAGACGAAACGGGGCGACGCGGACTGTTGCTGCGGGATCGCGGTTACGCCGAAAAAGCACCGGTGGCGGGCCAGTTCCGCATGGACGACGAAAACGGCCTGATCCTCACCACGGACTACGAAATGATGAGTTCGCTCGAGCGCTTTTGGTTCACCAGCGAGAACGTACGACTGCGCACCAGCACGGTGCAAGGGCTCTCCAACAACGCCTCCTTCTGCATCGAGACCCGGCAGCTGGACGATGTTGATCAGACCAGCCCAGCGATTGCTTCGAACGGAGCCGCCCTCGCCCCCTTCGGCTGGTAAGCAGAAATACTTAGAGCAAGTATTACGGCATGTAATCGCTGCAACAGCTGCTGAAGGGGGCAAGACCCAGCACTTCTACGATCGCCGACAGTGGATGTTGTAGTCGCGTGGCCATTCCTCTCCTGGAGTACGCACCGATCACCCAGAACTCTTTGAGGACTGGTGTTCCGAATCTCCGTGTCGGCTCCGATGAGGGATCCCGGGCCTACTCCCTTGAGATCGCAGACGATCGGGACAATCTCGACACCGTCGTGGAAGCCGCCTACCGGCAGATCTTCTTCCACGCCTTCAAAACAGATCGGGACGTCAACCTTGAGTCCCAGCTGAAGGATGGCCAGATCACCGTTCGCGACTTCATTCGCGGCCTGGTGCTCTCCGACACCTTCAAGCGCACCTTCTACGGCTTCAACAGCAACTACAAAGTTGTCCGTCACCTGTGCGAGCGGATCCTGGGACGCAAGGTGAATGGCAAGGGGGAAGAACTCTCCTGGTCCATCGTGATTGCGACCAAAGGCCTGGAAGGCCTAGTCGATGTTCTGCTCGACAGCGCCGAGTACCTCGACTCCTTCGGTTACGACACGGTTCCCTACCAACGCAACCGCGTGCTTCCCGGCCGCGAGCTGGGCGACACGCCGTTCAACATCACGACCCCCCGCTACGACGAGTACTACCGGGGAATCCTGGGCTTCCCCCAGATCGTCTTCACCGGCGGCCCCGCCAAGAAGGTTCCCGCCCGCGCCAAGATCCGCAAAGGTGGCTCCCCTCAGGACTACATGGCCTGGGCTGCCGAAATGTCTGGCCCCCGCGGGGTCTCCCCCAGCGGCGGCGCCGACATGGACTACATGTCGAAAGTGCCCTACCGCAGCATCGGCCGCTGATCCCGGCCCCAAGCAACTTCAAAAAAGCGGGGCTTCGGCTCCGCTTTTTTTGTGTCACTGACTGTGATCCCCGAGGTCAGCGCTCAACCAGTAGTCAGGATCCACTGACCCTTGGCCCCTTCACGCTTCGAAAAGGAATTTTTCGGATCACAATGATCCCAAACGAAACATGGAGTTTTTGGACGTGTCCCCAACCCTGTCATCACTGGCACGTCTCACCCTTCGTCAACTACGTCAGATCGCCAGCGACCTAGGGGTGCCGCTCTACAGCCGCAAGAGCAAGGAGACCCTGGTCGACGAGGTTGCCCAGCGTCAGCAGAAGCGTGGTGGAGACCTGAAGGCCATCGAGGCGGAACTCAACGCACCGGCCATGGGCAGCAGCGATACCCGCGTGGTGTTCCTGCCCCGTGATCCCCAGTGGGCCTACGTGTTCTGGGAGATCTCGGACGCAGACCGCAAGGTGGCCCAAAAAGATGGAGCCAGCCGACTTTGCCTGCGCCTAGCGGACGTGACCGGCATGCAGGACGGCAATGCCCATCCGCACACCTTGCAGGAAGTGCCCGTCGATAGCCACAGCACAGAGTGGTACTTGCCTGTTCCTCTCTGCGACCGGGATTACCGGGTTGAGTTGGGCTATCGCATCGGCGCCACTTGGATGTCTCTGGCCTTCTCCTCAGTGGCCCGCGTGCCCGCTCTGCACCCCAGCGAACAGATTCTTGATCAGTTCGTGCCCTTCAGCCTCGATGCGGCCCCGGCCGAATCCGCTGCAGCTCCCGTCGCGCCGATCGAGTCAAGCAACAGTGGCTTGCATGAACGGCTCTACCAAACTGCCACGGTCCACTTCAGCCGCCGTCGGGTTGGCTCTGAAGAATTCCAAGAAGGTTTTGACGTCTCCGGTGACAGCAGCGGCTTGAACGATTCGGGAGCTGGTCTCTGGGCAAGCGGTCGCAACGAATCTGGTCTTGGTGGTGTGGCTCCTCGCCAACGCTCCTTCTGGCTGGTGGCTGACGCCGAACTGATCGTCTACGGCGCCACCGACCCTTCAGCTCGCCTCACCATCGGCGGCGAAGAAGTGCCTCTCTCCACCGACGGAACATTCCGAATCCAGGTGCCCTTCCGGGATGGCGAGCAGATGTACGCCATTGAGGCGACCGCCTCGGATGGGGAACAGAAGCGCAACATCACGCTCAACTTCAAACGTGAGACCCCGGAAGACAACAGCAACCCCGCCAGCGAAGCCCGCGCCGAGTGGTTCTGAACCCTTCCGATCCCAAAGCACCGGCGTCCTTGCGCTGGTTCGTGGCCATCACCCCCCTCGCGGGGGCGATGGTTTTTCCATTGGTGGTGCCTTTGGTGATGGCACGGGTCAGCATCGGAGCTGGTGTGGGCGTCGCCCTCGTGTTGAGCGGACTCTGGTTTATTGCGATGCTGAAGACATCGGAGATGCCCCACTGAAGACGGGGGAACTCTGATCAAGGCAAGGTCTTGGTCTCGATGCTGAAGAGCAAGCTGGGATGGATGGCAGCGGCTCTTCTCTGCAGTGGCTGCAGCCAGGCGGGATCGGTGGTGGGCACGGCTCCGGCAGATCTAGCGATGCCCAAGCAGATCGATGTGGTCTTCAACCACAACGCCAGATCGCGCTACCGCTCACCCCTCACAGGCGACTGGCGCAATGGTGACGACATGGAGGCATGGCTGATTGAAGCCATTGATGCCGCCAACGACGAGGTGCTGGTGGCCGTGCAAGAGCTCAGTCTTCCAAGGATTGCCGAGGCCCTCATCGCAGCCGAGAACCGTGGTGTTCGCATTGCCGTCATCCTGGAGAACAGCTACAGCCAAGCCTGGAGCGAACAACGACCCAGCCGATTGAACCAGCGAGGCAGGCAGCGCTGGGATCAGTTGAACCGCCTGGCCGACAGCAATGGGGATGGCAGCACGAGTCCGGAAGAAGCCTTCCACGCTGATGCCGTGGCGCTCCTTCAAGCCGCGCAGATTCCACTGATTGACGACACCGAAGACGGGAGCAGCGGCAGCGGCTTGATGCACCACAAATTTCTGGTGATCGATCAAACAACGGTGATTACGGGCAGCGCCAATCTCACCAGTTCCGGCCTTCACGGTGATGCTGGCCGGCCATCCAGCCGCGGCAACGTGAATCACCTGCTGCGGTTCCACAGCCCTGAGCTCGCACTGGTGTTCCGCAAGGAATTCACCCAGATGTGGGGGGATGGCCCCGGTGGCGAGCAGGACAGTCGCTTTGGCCTGCAGAAAGCAAAAGAAGGCGTGCAAACCGTGCAGATCGGTGGCACCCGAGTGGATGCGCTGTTCTCCCCCCATCCGAAAAGAGATGCAAATCACGGGCTGAACCTGTTGGCTGACCAGTTGGAAGCGGCACGAGAGCGCATTGATATGGCCCTGTTTGTGTTCTCTGCACAGCAACTCACCAACGTGCTGCGGGACCAGATCGAGCGAGGCGTTGAGTTCAGACTGGTTGCGGATCCTGGCTTTGCCAGCCGCCCCTTCTCGGAAGTGCTCGATCTCCTGGGGGTCACCCTTCCAGATCACAGCTGCAAGGTGGAAGCTGGCAATCACCCGCTGCAGCAGGGCCTGAAAGGAATCGGCACCCCTCGTCTCGCCCGCGGCGACAAGCTCCACCACAAGTTCGCAGTGATCGATCAGCGCAAAGTGATCACGGGATCCTTCAATTGGTCCCCCTCCGCTGCTCACACCAACGACGAAACGCTGCTGGTGATTCACTCCGCCAAGCTTGCTGCGCATTTCACCCGTGAGATGGATCGCCTCTGGGACAGCGCTGAGCTGGGGATCACACCACGGATCCAACGCAAACTGGAGCGTCAAAAGATTCGATGCGGCGATGGGGTGGAGAGGAGATGAAGACCAATGGCTCAGCTCTAAACTCAAACAAGCAAAGAGAAATGAAGTAGCTGGATTCGGTAATGCCAGATGGATTAAAATAAACCTAAAGGGCATAGATTTTATGCATGAAACTGTTATTCATATTGGAGCACCAAGAACAGGCACAACTGTTATCCAAAAATATCTACTACCCAACTCAGCAAACTATTTGGTTTTCCAAAAAGAAGCCTACCAAGCATCTGGGACACGAAAAAAAGGAAATCCAAATCCATCAGCAGGTGGGGCAAATCCAGAAACACTACTAAATTGGCTCTCAACAATAGACCCCAGGAAAGAGCCTACAAACTTTTTCAATTCACTAATAATCAACTCAGCAATTCTCTCAACGGGCAGCCAAATATCCACTCTAGGGGAAAATCCATATTTCAAAATTCTCAAAGAATCAATAAAGCTAATAGAAGAAGCCTCAAACGAATCAGGCAAACCTGCTGTCATATCATCAGAACGATTGTGCGACACATCAGCTTCATTAGTATGCAGATCAAGCCATATTGATAGCAACCAAACGTTTGCTTACATTTCAGCTTGCAAAGCCATATCAGAATCAACCCGCAGGCAAGCCTTGGTTTCAGTTTGCCTGCGGGAGCCAATCAGCTACTTACGATCCAAATATTTACGAACATTTCTTCAAAGGCAGGCAATGCAAGGAGAAAGAGATTTGTCCCCTACTGAATTTACCCAAAAACAAATTACTCTCGAAAGCCATTGCCCCGGCACATCAGCATTGACACCGGCTATGCACAAAGAATTCATCAAACAAATTCAGCAGCATGCGTTTGTCAAAGCATTCGGCTTTCAGGAGCTGCTTGCATCTGACGATATCTTCTCTTTGATGGGACTACAGGGAGAAGACAAATATGCGTTCCGCGACTTCCCTAGAGAAAATAAACTCCCATTCACCAAAGAGCAAGAGCAGGGAATTGAAAATGAAATCACTCAGGCACTCAAGCAATATGGCTTTTACGATCGAATCATGAAGGCGCAGATGTTTGAGTAGAATCAAATAGTTTCATGATATACAATGAGGCAATGATAATTGCTACAACTAAGCAAATGAAAGACATGCTTCTGTCAAGCCATGAAAGACTTCAAGACCTACAAGCCCTGAAATACTTTTGCGCCAACAAGAGGATACTTGACATCGGAGCAAATACAGGTCACCTTGGAATACAAGCACTTCAAGCAGGATGCCTTCACATAACGTGCATTGAGTTAGATAAAAAAAACATTGAAGTACTAAGTCATATGTTGCCGAAAAACAAGACTCGGATTATAGAATCTGATCTATCACAAGAAGAGAACTTAGATTCATTAGATGGAGAATTCGACACAATCTTTTATCTGGCAGTTCACCAACACCTAGAGAGAAAATCGAGGGGAAGCGGATTCAAACTTCTTGAGCACATAATCGAATTAAAACCAAAACACATAATAACAAGAGCCAAAGGCTACACAAGCGAATTAAAAACCCTGCTTGAAAAGTCCTTTGGAGACTTAACTTACTACTCACACCTCGAAACAAGAATCGCGCCCATACTTGGATTCACCGCAAGATAAATAGTGCTAGGGCGAGGAAAAACAACAATAAGTACATGCCATTTAAAAATACAAATTTACTATTGCATCGTAAGTCGCACACTTAGTAATTGCATCTACCTAAATCCACGCCTCTTCTTCTCTGCCAGTCTCCTGAGCGCATCGAGCAAGTACTTGTCTCGACCCTCCACCAATGGACTGTATCGATTCAGGGATAAGTCCAAATCCCCCTCTTGGACATCCCACGAGATGTCCGCGCAGATGGCTTGTCCCCTGGCTCGGGAGACTGGATCGTCAAAAGACTCGATGCGGGGATGGGGTGGAGAGGAGATGAAGACCACTGGCTCAGCTCTAAACTCAAACAAGCAAAGAGAAATGAAGTGGCTGGATTTGGAGAAGCAGCAAATGGAAAAGCAAGTAAATCAACAAAAAAGCCGCAACTGAACTTTCAAAAATGGTTCAACCAAGCCATTTATTCACACCAGACAGGTCGACTCAGGGAAGCCGAGTCGCTTTACAAAAAAATGATCAATGCGGGAACGTCTGATCCCGCAGTCTTTTGCAATCTCGGGATCATATGCAAGAACAGTGGCAGAATCCAAGAAGCCCTTGAAAACTACGAACAGGCCATAGAGTTCGAGCCGAACGACCCGCAGATCTACAGCAATATTGGGAATCTATATCGGGACATCGGAAAGCTTGATCAAGCACTTCAATTCACATTAAAGTCACTCGATCTTGACGATCGATCGTCAACTGTCCAGATGAATCTGGGCAGCATTTATCGAGACCTTGGAAAAACAGATGAAGCGCTAACAGCTACCGTCAAGGCCATCGAGCTCGATGAAAGCAACATCGAAGCGCTACAAAACTTGAAAAGCCTTGCCAGCGACATCAAGATCAACCCACTAAATAGAGAGCACGCCAGAAAAGCCTACGAAATACTGCTCAATCGCGAAGACTTCTCCCATCGCAAACTCTGCACACTCTTCGTTCAAGACTACCTTGAAGACATACAAACAGCAGCCAAATCAAACCCCATCATCACAGACCAGAATCAGGCCCTTCATCGCCTTGCCTCAGACTGGATCTTTAGAAAATCACTGACGTTACTTATACCGCCTCATCAAAAGATCGAGGAATTCCTCACACGCCTAAGGCAGGAATTCTTGGTACACATCAGAACCGACAGCTCAATAACACCACAACTACAACTCCTCCTGGAAGCCCTGGCCACACAATGCTTCCTCAATGAATATGTCTATTGGCAATCAGACGAGGAAAAAAAATGGATCAACGATCTGATCGCAGAAGCGAAGAAAAGCGAAAAGCTTTTCAATCGATATTTACCCATGATTGGCTGCTATGCACCCATCCACGACCTTACAACTCAAGAAGCAATCAGCAAATACCCCATCAACAGCGATGAGAGCAAAGCCTTCATCGACACCCAATACAACGAGGTCGAAGCAGAGAAGAGCATCAAAGCGAGCCTCAGCCTCTGCGAGGAAGTAACCGACGATATCTCAACTGCAGTCCAGCAAATGTACGAAGAAAATCCATACCCTCGATACAAACATGCAGACCACACTCATCCCCATTTCGCAAAACCAACAGCTGAGTTCATCTCCTTAGAAACAACCATTGCAAATCTTGCGTTCACGAATGAACTCTCACTCAACTCAAGCCCAAAGATCCTAATTGCCGGATGCGGAACGGGAAACCAAGTGATCAACGCCAGTCGCTATAAAAATGCGCAAATCACTGCCATTGACATCAGCAAAAATAGCCTGGCCTACGCAGCAAGAAAATCTCAGGAGTACAACATGAATAATGTTCTGCTCCAGCAACTCGACATTCTGGATGCCAATCAACTCAAGAATGTCTATGACGTGATTGAGTGCAGCGGCGTCCTGCATCACATGCAAAATCCCGCCAAGGGGCTGGCAACACTCAACAGCAAACTGAAGCCCGGCGGCTATTTCAAGATCGGCCTCTACAGCAAACTTGCCAGACAGAAAGTCTCAGCAGCACGAGAGCTGATCCAAAACCTGAGCATTCAAAGCACACCGGCAGGCATCAGAGATTTTCGCAAGCAAGTCTTTGACGATAATCAGCATAAACTAAAAGATCTATCAATCCTTGCGAATGACTTCTATTCGCTCTCCGAGTGCCGCGACCTTTGCTTTCACGTTCAGGAGCATCAATTCACCACCAGGACCCTGGAAGAACTTTTAGCAGCCG
Organism: Synechococcus sp. MU1617; assembly: GCF_020514235.1. Classification (NCBI taxonomy): domain Bacteria; kingdom Bacillati; phylum Cyanobacteriota; class Cyanophyceae; order Synechococcales; family Synechococcaceae; genus Synechococcus; species Synechococcus sp. MU1617. Next base: position 35,447 of record NZ_VTLB01000003.1, on the reverse strand, counting down.
AGAAATTAGTGTTTTGTGGATTCATGCTTCCGAAATCCATCAAGACTGCTTACCAGCACCATTTTCCAGAGGACAGCAATGGAACCTCACTGAGCAACTGGGGAGAATTCGAGAACAACAATCCATCGACCTTTCAAAGTATGTATCAATTCTGGGCCTACAAACCGTTGTAGACACCTAGACACCTTCACCAAGGGATATCAATGCAATGAACGAGAAAACATACTCCATCATCATCATCGAGAAGCGAAAGAAAATGATCTTTCCCCTCTAATGAAAGCAGATCGAGCGAAAGCTGACGCGATCAAGTCATCATCAAATACTTTGCCGACCTATCTTTCAAAATATTGATTGGCTTCAACTGCGCAAAGCACGCCAAACTGTACCCATGACTTCCAAGCTCACACGCGTTCTGCTGCTCCTCGCCATCGCCAGTCCCGCAATCGCGGCTGAGCCCTTCGAGCCATGGCCTAGCAAGGATCAATTGCGCAGCATTGAACAGGCCGCCTACGCGTGTTCACGCGACAACTCAACGGAGGCATGCGCGAGGGCCCGTGAGCTCGCCGATCCTCTGATGGATCACTCCAGGTTGCCCGGTCTCTGCAAAGACGTGCTGTGGTCCTTGATGGATGAAGCCAAAGTCGCCAACACCAACGACTTCCGGCGTAAGGACACCATCACCACCACAGCCCGACGCATCCCGAGGGTTTGCGCCGAGCCTGCGATCAAAAAAGAAAAGCCCAAAGCGCGTCAGGCCTGAGCTGCCTCAATCAAAGCCGAAGCTGAATCACTGGCCCTGCATCAGGGCGGCGACTTCTCCGCGAACAGTATCCAAAACCGCCACGGTCACGTCGGGGTGCTTCTTGATCGTGTCCACAGGCATCTGCAGCCGTGAATCCATGGCTGGTGATTCTTGAATCAACTGTCCCGCCAAATGTCTCCAGAAGACTGAGTTGATCAGTGGGATGTCGCTTGATCGCCGAGAAGATCGAGCAGGGTCTCGGATGTGGCAAGCATCTCACCCATGCTGAGTTCGCTTTCCTGACCAGCAATTTCAGAGGCCAACTCACACGCTGTAGACGAGTGGCCAGACACATCGCAACTGTTGGACAACCGCACGATGGCATTGGAAAGCTTGCCGCGCAGGCATTCTTCCGAGCCAGACTGAGTGATCACAGCATTGGCGGCATTGACTGCCTCCTGGGAAGCCACAGTCAAAGGAAGGGCCCGTTTCCAACTCTGAGATGCACCAACTGACGAAGCCATGCCAGCCATACCGACGATCAACAGCAGCAGAAAGCGATGCATGGTCGACGGGATTGGTGCGGGCCAAAGGGTAGCGGCGTCAACTGGTCGCGCCCGACGCATTGCAAGAGGATTTCCATGTTTAGGTTCCGCATATAGCCCCCATCCGTTGTGATGACCACCTCGGCCCCTGCGGAACCGACCCAACGCCAGGTGCCCCTGGCCACCCCTTTCACCGACCAGAAGCCAGGGACCTCCGGCCTACGCAAGAGCAGTCGCCAGTTCGAGGAGCCCCATTACCTCGAGAGCTTCATCGAAGCGTCGCTTCGCACGCTGCCGGGCGTGCAAGGCGGAACCCTGGTGCTGGGAGGCGACGGCCGTTACGGCAACCGCCGCGCCATCGATGTGATCCTGCGGATGGGTGCGGCCCATGGCCTCAGCAAGGTGATCGTCACCACCGGAGGCATCCTCTCCACGCCTGCCGCGTCCAACCTGATCCGGCAGCGCCAGGCCATCGGCGGCATCATCCTTTCCGCCAGCCACAACCCCGGCGGACCGAACGGCGACTTCGGCGTCAAGGTCAACGGCGCCAACGGTGGCCCCACCCCCGCCTCCTTCACCGATGCGGTGTTCGAGTGCACCAAGACCCTTGAGCACTACACGATTGTTGATGCGGCAGCGATCCCGCAGGATGCCCCTGGTCTGCACAGCATCGGCGCGATGCAAGTTGAGGTGATCGACGGCGTCGACGATTTCGTTGCTCTGATGCAGGAGCTGTTCAACTTCGAGCAGATCCGCGAACTGATTCGCAGCGACTTCCCGCTGGCTTTCGACGCCATGCATGCCGTCACCGGCACCTACGCCACCCGCTTGTTCGAAGGGCTGCTGGGTGCACCGACGGGGAGCGTGCGCAACGGCACACCCCTGGAAGACTTCGGTAACGGTCACCCCGACCCCAACCTCACCTACGCCCACGAGCTGGCCGAGCTGCTGCTCGAAAGTGACGACTACCGCTTCGGCGCCGCCTGCGACGGCGATGGCGATCGAAACATGATCCTCGGCCAGCGCTGCTTCGTGAATCCCAGCGATAGCCTCGCTGTGCTCACGGCCAACGCCACATCAGCTCCGGCCTATGCCAACGGCTTGGCGGGTGTGGCCCGCTCGATGCCCACCAGCGCTGCGGTGGATATGGTGGCCAAGGAACTGGGGATTGACTGCTTCGAAACGCCCACGGGCTGGAAATTCTTCGGCAACTTGCTGGACGCCGGCAAGATCACCCTCTGCGGGGAAGAGAGCTTCGGCACCGGCAGCAACCACGTGCGTGAAAAAGACGGTCTCTGGGCTGTGCTGTTCTGGCTGCAGATCCTGGCGGTGCGGCGCTGCAGCGTCGCTGAGATCATGGATGAGCACTGGAAGCGCTTCGGACGCCACTACTACTCTCGGCACGACTACGAGGCCGTCGCCAGCGACGCCGCTCATGGGCTCTACGACCGCCTGGAGGCCATGTTGCCGAGCCTGGTGGGTCAAGCCTTTGCCGGACGCGTCATCAGCACAGCCGACAACTTCAGCTACACCGACCCGGTTGATGGGTCCGTAACCAAGGGCCAAGGCCTGCGAATCCTGTTGGACGATGGCAGCCGGGTGGTGGTGCGTCTCTCCGGCACAGGCACCAAAGGCGCAACGATTCGCGTCTACCTGGAGAGCTATGTGCCCAACACTGGCGACCTCAACCAGGATCCCCAGGGCGCCCTGGCCGAGATGATCAGCGCCATTAACGACCTTGCTGAGATCAAGCAACGCACGGGCATGGATCAACCCACCGTGATCACCTGAGCCCCTTTCAGGGTGACGATGCGAGACGTCTTTTCTGACTGAGGGAAGGCGTCTATCTGAAAAATAAAAACAAGTTCAGCGACACTCCAACCCAAATATCAAAGGAGTAATCAACATCTAGACCGAAAAGGTCGTATCGATATAGGATCCACTGATCTAAACGTCGTCAAATGAAATCTTTACTCAGAAAATCACCGGCCATCGCTCTGGCGGTGGCATTGGGCGCGACCGGTGCTCAAGCTCAGCAGTTTTATTTCAACGCCAACTGCGTTTCGCAAATCGAACTCGAGGAGCAATGCAATGTGAGTTTCATGCGCAGATCCATGTCGGCAAGGTTTGACACGGGTCGAGCAACCAAAATCAAATACAGCAACATCCGAGCCTGGAATTACACCGATTCAACCAAGCTCAAAATGGACACAGAGCTGGCCGCTCGGATCGGCATCATCGGCCTTCTGTTCAAAAAAGCAGTTCATCGCCATGTTTTCAGCATCAACTACAGAGATGACTTTGGAGACAAGCAAAATATGATTGTGAACTTCAGCGATTCCCAATATGTCAACCCCATGCTTGCAGCCCTACGACGCAAGGCCGCAGAAGCAGAAGTCAAATAAAAAGGGGCCTCCAAAGACCCCTTCGATGAGACGTTAAGCCTGACAGCAATCAGTCGACTTTGTCGGAGATAAAGTCGACTGCTTGATAGATCGCATCAAACAAGGCACCCTTCGCTTTGGCAGACATCCCACCTGCCGAAGAACTCGCGCCGTAGGAATAGGAGAAACCAGACGACGTCTTTTCATCTCTCACAGCGCCCTCAAAACGCTTAGCGCCGATAATATCTTCTTCCCGAATACTGATGATATCAATCTTCAACGTTACAGTCGCGCTCGACTTCGTCTTTGTTTTTGTAGAGCTTGCAAACATCCCAAAAACTGGAACAAAAGCAGCCGGATTCGTCTTCGTCTCCGTACTTGAGGTGTCCGTCATATTTAGGATGACTGGACGAATGATGTAGCGCGCTCCGAGAGTCTTACCAACTTCCATCAATTCGGGAATGAAAGAGTCGTTGGTCAGATCTGCGCGATTCAAACCTGTCTGACCAAATTTCTTGTTCATGGCGGAATTCACCTTGAACCAGGAGATTGTGGTCGCGCCGGCCTCACGAATTGAATCGTTCAGAACTTCGGTAGCGAATTCGTTGGTGGTTGTCATCGACCCACCCGCAGATCCATACTGCATCGAAGAACCTGATTTATCGAAAACAGGCATCACGATGAATTTCGCCCTCGTGATGAAGCGAATGCTGCGGAGTGCATCCTCTGCGCTTGCAGCAGGCTGAACCGGGGTGCCGGGGTCATCGGAGCGGGTGTTTCTCTCATTTCGCTCGCCCCCCCGCACCTGAGCAAGGTGCTGCGCCGCCACGACGGGACTCGAAAAAATTGCAGAATTTGCATAAATTGCCCCAGCAGGAGCAGCCGCCGCTGTAGAGGCAGCAATCACAGAAAGAGTCGCGGCGAAGCCCTTCAAAACACAGTTAAAAGCTCGCGATAAAATATCACACAATTGAAATCAGAATGCCCATGCGCCTACCAAGCATTGTCTTGGCACTCAGCACCATGAGTGCAAGTTTTACACCGGTCCTCGCCAACATGCCTGATTCAGCGTCAGGCAGCTTCAAAGTGGAAGCACTATGCACAATCTCCAACGCCTATGCAACATGTCATCCACAAATCCGAGGCGATCAGCTCATCATTAATTTCCCATCAGAGCTCGTCGTACTCGACAAAGACGAGGTCAAGAGCATTGATCTCTATGACAGCCGGCGCCGCGAGTTCATCCGCTTCTTCAAAAAAACAGGCGACATTGATTTCGCCATTTCTTTCCTCGAAGGGAATGAAACACGAACAGGGTTTATCCGATTCAAGAACAACAGATCAGCCCGCAGCTTCTACAAACGGCTTGTCGAATACAACCCAGCGTTATTCAAATCACCCGTAACCATCGAGGTTTACTGACCCAGTCTTAGCGACCACCGCGATGTGAATTGCTGTGCCGATAGGCAGGATCGGTGGCCTGCTCCTGCAACTGACGCATCGTCTCGATCGCAAATCCCCCCAGACCGCCTGATGTGATCACCATCAAATAGAAGAGACGCAAACGACCCAGAGCAATCTCGGCAGGGCTGTTGTCAATCAGCACCTTGAGGAAATAGGCCACCGCCAAACCAAGTCCGGCACCGATAGCCACAGCAATCAACACACGCATGCCACTGAAGGGCTTGCGCTGATTCACCTCAGTGTTCAGCTCAGCCATCAGCTCGGTTGCGGGGTGGGCGTTGAGCCGTCCTCAGGGGGCTTGGCATCGGCCTCTCCCAGCAGGGTCTTCATCACCACATAGAAGACAGGCACCACCAGGGTGGAGAGGAAGGTGGCCACCAACAGACCACCGAACACCACCAGACCCAGGGATGACTGACTCTGCGCACCAGCACCGCTGGCGAGCATCAGCGGCAGGAATCCGGTGAGGGAAGAGATCGCCGTCATCAAGATTGGTCGTAGACGCGACTTGGCCGAAAACTTGGCGGCTTCCAGAGCCGACTCACCTTCGCCCATTTTCTGATTGGCCAGATCGACAATCAGAATCGCGTTACCGCCAGCCAAGCCGATCAACATCACCAGACCCACCTGGGCATAGATGTTGAGCACCTGGCCGGCCGCCCCAAGGAACACAAGGGCTCCCAGCAGAGCCGTCGGCACGGTCAGCAGGATGATGATCGGATCGGTATAGCTCTCGTACTGAGCCGACAGCACCAGAAACACCGCCAGGATGCCAAGAGCAAAGATCACCACGGCGAGGGATCCGGCCTTCACTTCTTCGCGGGAGATGCCAGTCCAGTCGAAACCAAGACCTTGATAACTGCCGGCGTTGAAGATCTGCTTCATCGCCCCAATCGCCTGACCGGAACTGTTGCCCTCCTTGGGGGTGCCCTCAATCTTGATTGAGCGGTACAAGTTGAAGTGGGGAATGACGCTGGGTCCCACCGTCTGCTTCACGGTGAAGAACTCCGAGAGAGGAATCTGCTCACCCTTGGTATTGGCGACATAGATGGCCGACAAGCGCTGTGGGGTGGCCCGGCTCACCTCATCCGCCTGCACATAGACGCGACGAACCTTGCCCTCCTGGAAGGTGTCGTTCACATATTGACCACCGAAGTTGACGCTGAAAGCCGACATCGCTGAACCGAAGTCGACCCCGAGCGATGCCATCTGCTCACGGTCTACATCGATCTTGTACTGCGGAGCCTGGGGCGAAAACAGCGAATAGACCCGATTGAGAATGGGATCGGCATTGCCGGCCTGCATGATCTGCTGGGCCGTGCCGAAGAACTCATTCAGCGAGTACACACCGCTGCTCTGGTCGAGCAGCTGGAACTCAAAACCGCCGCCGGTGCCGTAGCCGGGAATGGAGGGAGGTTCCACCACGAACACCCGTCCGGCATCAATGGCGTCGTACATCTTGGCGTTGAGCCGCTTCACCACAGCACCCACGGTGTGGTCTTTACCGGGCCGTTCATCCCAGTGCTTCATGCCAATGAAGAACAGACCCTTGTTGGGCGCGTTGCCATCGAGACTGGCGCCGCTGAACAGGGCTGCCGATGCGATGTCCTCTTCCGTGCGCATCACTTCAGCAACCTGACGGTTGATCGCCAGGGTCTTCTCGTTGGAGACCCCGTCAGGAGCCTGAACGAAACCGATGGCGTAGCCCTGGTCTTCAATCGGCACAAAACCACCGGGAATGCGGGTGAAGGCAAATCCGGTGAGCAGGATGCCCGCAGCCAGGGCTGCCATCACCATCGGGCGAGCCTTGAGAACGCCGTCGAGGATCGTGGCGTAGCGCTTTTCAAAACCGCCGTAGAGGCGATTGAAGTTGGTGAAGATCACCGGAATGAAGTAGCCAACGCCGCCTCCGATAGCGGTAAACAGCACCACCGGGATCGGATTGGAGAAGATCACGCCTGTGGTGATTACACCCACTGCCGCTCCACCAGCGGTGAAGGGAAGACGCAAGGGCAGCGCGCTGATCTTGCCCGCGATGAAGCCGATCACCGCACCGATCACCGTTGGAATTAGAGCAGCTGCCGCTCCGTTGCCAGCACTGAGCAGGCCATAGATAAAGCCAAGAACCACGCCGGCCGTGGCGTACTGATTGCGGCTGAGCTCCTTGGTCTCGCGGGACAGCAGCAAAGCCGACAGCATCGGCGAGAACGTCAGTGCGTTGAAGGTGGAGATGCCGATCGAGAAAAGGATCGTGGCGGCGAACTGCTTGTAGATCGTGCCGGTGGCACCCGGGAAGAACAGCACCGGCAGGAACACCGCCATCTTCACCAGCGACGTGGCGATCACAGCCCCGAACAGCTCATCCATGGTTTCCATGGCGGCCTGCACCGACGTCATCCCTTCAGCCTTCTTGGCAGAGGTGTCTTCCACCACGGTGATGGCGTCATCCACCACGAGGCCGGTGGCCAGCACAAGACCGAACAGGGTGAGCTGGTTGAGCGAGAAACCGAAAGCCAGCACCAGGGCAAAGGTGCCGATCAAAGCCACTGGAATAGCAATGGCGGGTACGAGCGTGGCCTTCCAGTTCTGCAGGAACAGAAACAGGATCAGTACCACCAGGATCACTGCGTCCCGCAGGGAGTTGGTCACACCTTTGATCGACTGGTTGATGAAGTCGGTGGTGTCGTAGATCTTCTGCACGCCGAGACCAACCGGCAGGGTTTTCTCGAACTCACCCAACACCTCCTTAACGCCGTTGGAGACCTCGATGGCGTTACTGCCCGAGAGCTGATAGATGGCGATGCCTACCGAAGGCGTGCCTTTGAGATCCATGGCATCGATGCCGTAGATCTCACCGCCAAGCTCCACCCGCCCCACATCCTTGAACCGCACCAGGCCACCGGCATCGGTGGTTCTGAGAATGATGTTTTCGAATTCCTGTGTGCTGGTTAGACGACCCTGAAGCTGTACCGTGAAGGTGTATTCCTGCCCCTCCGGCGCAGGGGAGCCGCCGATCTTGCCTGCTGGCACCAGACGGTTCTGACTGCGCAGCTGGTTGACCACATCGGTGGCCGAAAGATTGTTGGCGGTCAGTTTCTCGGGATCCAGCCAGAGACGAAAGGCGATCTTGCGGTTACCGAAGTAGGTGACATCACCGACGCCCTTCACCCGCTTGACGTTGTCGGTGAGGTTCTTGTCGAGATAACCACTGATCGTCTCCACCGAATATTCGGTTTTGGAGGGGTCTTCGTTAACGAAGTTGTAAACCAGGAGGATCGAGTTGGAGGCCTTGTTCACCGTCACACCCGACTTGCGCACCTCTTCCGGCAGCTGAGGTTCAGCCAGGGAGACGCGGTTCTGAACATTCACCTGGTTGATGTTGCCATCGGTTCCGCTGTCGAACGACACCGAGATTGAACTCACACCATCCGAGGAGCTGTTGGAGGTGATGAAGTCCATGTTCTCCACCCCGTTGATCTGCTGCTCGAGCACGGAGGTGACCCCCTGTTCAACCGCAACAGCGTCAGCGCCCACGTAGGTGGCCTGCACCTTCACCGTGGGAGGAGCAATGTCGGGGAGGTTTTCAATCGGAAGGATCGGAATCGCGATCAAACCGACGATCACGATCAGCAGGCTGCAGACCGTGCTGAGAACCGGCCGGGTGATGAAGTTATTGGAAGCAGACATCGATCAACCTCAGTTCGCCTTGGCGGGTTGCACCTGCACAGGCATGCCGTGTTTCAGGTTGAGCAGATTGGTGGTGACCACCATCTGATTGGCTTCCAGTCCTTTGGTAATCGGATACAGCTGGTTCTCCAGCTCGCCCACCGTGACCGGCGTCTGCAGGGCAAACTTGGCATCAGCGGGAAGTTTGCCGGCCTTGATCCCCTTCTCCAGGGTCTCAAGATCGGCCTTGCCAGGATTCTCTTTGAGCTCCTCGAAACTGCCGAGTCGGAACACGAAGCTCTGGCCCGAGGTCTGGGTGACAGCGGCGAAGGGAACGGCCAGCTGTTCTTCCGCCTTGATCTGCACCCGCGTGCGCAGACGCTGCCCATCCTTCAGTTGCCCATCGGTGTTCGGGAAGACCGCCTTCACCAACAATCCTTGGGTCTGTTTGTTGACCCTTGGGTCGATCGAGCCGACTTCTCCAGTAGCAATCAACTCGTAACTGCCTGGAGCACTGAGCAACACCGGCTGTCCTAGAGCCAGACGTGTCGAGAACACGGCGGGCACCTCAACACGTGCTTCCAATTCGTTGTTCTGCACCAGGCTGGTGAAAACCTGGCCTTGCTGAATCACATCGCCCACCTTCACCTTCACATCAGCAACCGTGCCAGCAGAGGGTGAGCTCAGATTGCTGTAGTCGAGCTCGGCCTGGGCTGCGATGTATTGGGTGCGGTAGCGATCCAATTCCTTCTGCGACGCAGCACCCGTCTCGGTCAGGTAGACGTAACGCTCGTAATTGGCTTTGGCGGTGTCGGCTTTGGCTTTTTTCTCGACCTGATCGAGCACCACCAACAGCTGACCAGGTGCAACTTCATCACCCTGGCGAATCTTCAACTCAAGAATTCTTCCTCCCGACTGGGCAGCGAGCTCGACAAGGTTGCTGGCCTCCAAGGTGCTGACGGTGTCGACACCCTCGGTGAACTCAGCAAGCTGAGCGGGAACGGCCTGTACCTTCGGTGGCGGCGGCTTCGGTGCCTCGCTTTTGCAGGAACTGACCGTGATCAGAGCGGCGAGGGTGAGCAGAAGTCGCTGCGGATGACGCACGGCAATAGGGCTTTGACCCGGATTATGCAGGGTTCTTGGGGGCCTGACTGCGAAGGTCTGCAGGCTTCGAAACAGGCACGCCAAAAAACATTCGATTCGGCCCAGCTCAAGCGCCGATTGAGAACGTCAGGGACACTGGGTCATCGCCGATGGTTTGTTGGCTCAGGACCTCTTCGCTTTTCAAGGTGAACAGCAACTGCGGCGGCTGGCACCCCTGGCCGACCGCATGCGGCCGCGCACGCTGGAGGAATTTGAAGGCCAGAGCGGGATCCTGGCCGACGGACGGCTCCTGCGCCGTGCCATCAAGGCCGATCGGGTCGGCAACCTGATCCTGCATGGCCCGCCCGGGGTCGGCAAAACGACCCTGGCGCGGATCGTTGCCAACCACACCCGCGCTCACTTCAGCAGCCTTAACGCCGTGCTGGCCGGCGTTAAGGACCTGCGAATCGAGGTGGATGCTGCACGCCAGCGTCTTGAACGGCATGGCTTGCGCACGATCCTGTTCATCGACGAAGTGCACCGCTTCAACAGCGCCCAACAGGATGCGCTGTTGCCGTGGGTGGAGAACGGGACCGTCACCCTGATCGGTGCCACCACGGAAAACCCTTATTTCGAAGTCAACAAGGCGCTGGTCAGCCGCTCACGGCTGTTTCGTCTACTGCCGCTGGAGGCGGAGGATTTGCAGAGGCTGCTGCAACGTGCCCTTGCGGACGACGAGAGGGGCTACGGCGACCGCTCAATCGCCATCAGCCGCGATGCCGCCGACCACCTCGTTGATGTGGCGGGAGGAGACGCCCGCAGCCTGCTCAATGCCCTTGAACTAGCGGTGGAGAGCTCCGAGCCCGATGGCGACGGCGTGATTCAGATCAACCTGGCTATCGCCGAGGAATCCATCCAGCAGCGGGCTGTGCTTTACGACAAGCACGGCGATGCCCACTACGACACCATCAGCGCCTTCATCAAATCGCTGCGGGGCTCCGATGCCGATGCGGCGCTGTTCTGGCTGGCGCGAATGGTGGAAGCCGGTGAGAACCCGCGCTTCATTTTTCGACGGATGCTGATTGCAGCAGGGGAAGACATCGGCCTGGCCGACCCACAGGCCATCGTTGTGGTGGAAGCCTGTGCCGCAGCCTTCGAACGGGTGGGGCTGCCCGAAGGCCTGTATCCCTTGGCACAGGCCGCGTTGTACCTGGCGGGCACAGAGAAGAGCAACAGCGTTCTGGGCTTCTTTGATGCCCTCAAAACAGTGCGCGATGCACAGAAACAAGACGTGCCCGGTCATTTGCGCGATGCCAACCGCGATGGAGCCGCCTTTGGCGATGGCGCGGGCTACCGCTACCCCCACGCCTACGCGGAACACTGGGTAGAGCAGCAATACCTCCCCACATCCCTGCAAGGGGAAGTGTTCTGGCAGCCCGGCCAACTCGGCTGGGAAGGAGAACGGCGCGAGCGGATGGCCGAACGCCGGGCGGCCCAACTCGCCGCGGCCGCGGAGCTGGCAGCCGACCAGCCCTTGCTGCTGAGCAGCGGACCCGACCGTCCCGGCGTGGATCGCTGGGTGCAGCGTCAACTCGGGCAGGAGGGGGAACGACTGCAGCGCCTGCGCGAGCGGCTTTGGCGAGAGATTCCCTGGACCCGTCGAGATCGGGTGCTGTTGTTAGGGATGCGCTCGCTGATCTGGGCCCTCGATCCATTGAGGGCCGCCCCGGAAGGTGGCGTGACCGTGCTCTGCGACAACGAAGCCGACCGCAGCCGCTTGGAAGCGCAGATGGATCTGCTCGAACCGGAGCATCGGCCAGACCTCTTGACCGGCGACTTCAATGCTCTGCCACCGAGCCAAGCCTTCGACTGGATCGGAGGACGGCTCGCCGCGGCCGACCTGCAAGGACAGAACTGGACAGCGCTGCTGGAGGCGATCAACCGGCATGCCCTACCGACAACGGGCTTACGGCTGTTGGTCAGCCGCGCCGAAATGGGGCCCGCCGGTGCGCTCCAGCAAAACGGAGATACGGCCGAGCTGTTCAGCGATCTGGTGGCTCAAGAACAGCAGTGGCTTGAGCTGCAGCTGCGTCCGGACGAGTTGTTGGCGAACGCCGGCTGGCAGCTCCGTTGTGAGGAGTGGGTGGAGCATCTAACCCTGCCGGGGGGGACGGAGCTGGCTGAGCGATGGCTGGCCGAAGGGTCGCCCTACCGGCAGGCCATGGGAGAAATCAGCACGGAGGTGCTGACGCAGTTGCGCCGATCCTTGAACAGCCTGGGCGAGGTTGGCCTGCGACTGCCGATGCGCCATCAATTGATCCAAGGCGAACGAAGCACGCCATAAAAAAACCCCGGCCGAAGCCGGGGTGAAGGCAAAGGGCTCAGGGCCTGATCACCAGAGGGGACGTGCAGGAGCGACGTAGGCGGGACGTGCAGCGGGCTCAGGCAGCACTGAGTTGGCCTGAACGCAGGCGGGCAGGAAGACATACCAGGACAGCAGCGAGGTGCACTGGGCGTCGCCTTCGCACTTGTCGGGAGCGCAGACGTTCTGGATGCCGTCGTAAGTGCCGCAGGTGTCAGCCAGGCGGAAGTCAACGGGCAGCTCAGCCATGATGCCGGCGGAGGAGATTTCACCGTCGATGGAGTCGGCGATGATCGCGGAACGAAGGGCTACCACGGAGGTGGACTTCATCTTCCAGTAGGGGAAGTAAGAACGGGTCTGATCCTTCAGGAACTTGACGCCGTCGTCGGAGTACAGGAAGCGATGCACGCCGATGATGTCGACGGCATAGGTCTTGGTCATGCCTTCCTGGATTTCTTCGGCAGTCCAACCGGAGTTGTTGATGCCGGCATCCAGAGCACGGTCGGTGATTTCACCGGTGCTGAGGAAGGTTTTGAATTCAGAAGAAGTGGTGGTCCACACGGCGCCGCCGGTGTTCCAGCGGACAGGACGCTTGGTGCCTGCTTCAGCAGGGACAGCCAAGGCGGCGAGGGATGCACCGGCCAGCAGGCCAGCAGCGAGACGATTAAACACGGACGACAAAAAGGGACGTCAAGAAAAACGTAGCCCTGAAAATAGAAACTGCGTGCATCACCAAAAGCCTTAAGGATCCAAGAGTGCCGATACCACTAGCTTTCCAAAGAAAGAGACGCGCGAGACTCAAAAATTCAGGCCGATTTGTACCTTCTCAAAGCTCAAATCAGGAATCACCTACCCAGCTAGGTCGCCTAGGGAACCCAAGCCAGTCAAGAGAATTCTCCCTCACATGAGAATCACCTAAAACTGAAAAATTCAGATCGGCTCGAACCCAACGTGGGATCAAAACTAAAACTCGCAAGTCAATTCAACTGAATGCGTTGCCAGCCATCTGGACAACGCCCGGCCTCAGCCTGGCCTGTTCCCTCCCGATCACCACGACAGTGGTGCATCCGCAATCGACCGCCCGAGCGCTCCACCTCCGCCAGGTAGGCCTCCGTGCCGTGATGGGGCTCAAGCCACAGCCGGGTCCGAACAGCATCACGATCCACCCTCGCCAGCAACTGCGGCCCGGAGGACAGGCCCAGATCTTGCAGAGAACTTGCGAATTCACCCCAGTAATGGCGCGTCATCTGCGCGCGGGTGAACTCCATCAGCAGGGTTTCGGCTTCGCTGCGCTGATGCAGGGTGATTTCACGCTGCATCAGCCGCCGGCTGAGGTCCGCCGGCGACGGCTGAGGAGCACCGTGATCGAACGAGAACCCTTGTCGCGGCGCAACGAGTGCACTCACCCCCATGGTCAAAAGGCCCAGAGCCGCCATAGAGCGTGCGATTTGCTCGACCCGAATCCGCGACACCATCGCCCAAAAGCTGCAGGCTGGTTGCAACGTAAGCAGCACAGACAGTCTTGTCCTGAAGGCCGTACGCTGCCGCCACAGAAAAAACCTCTTCCGTGAGTCTGCAAATCGGCGACGCCGCCCCCGACTTCACCCTGCCCGATCAAAACGGCGATCCCATCAGCCTCGCTTCACTGCGCGGAAAGAAGGTTGTTCTGTACTTCTATCCCAAGGACGACACCCCAGGCTGCACCAAAGAAGCCTGCAACTTCCGCGATCGCTGGGAGGAACTGAAGGCCCACAACATCACCGTCTTGGGCATCAGCAAGGACGGGGCCACCTCCCACAACAAATTCATCAACAAGCACGAACTTCCGTTCACCCTGCTCACCGATGAGGAGCCCTGTGCCGTCGCCAGCCTCTATGAGAGCTATGGGTTGAAGAAGTTCATGGGGCGCGAATACATGGGAATGATGCGCCACACCTTCCTGATTGATGAAGAGGGAAAACTCGAGCGGATTTATCTCAAGGTGAAAGCGGCCACCATGGCCGACACACTGATCAGCGATCTCGACCTGAGCTGAGCCCAGCACCCAAATTCAGCAGCGCTTGCAACTGAAGATCGCCCTCCAGCTGCAACAAGGATGGTGAGCCTGTCCAGTGCCTTTGCACCAGGGCAGCGTCGCCACCGCAGATCCACAGCAGCCCTTGGGCATGCTGCTGAGCCGCTGTGATGGTGGCCAACATCGCCTCCAACACACCGCGCCGCATGGCTGCGACGGTCAGTTGTGGGAAGACCTCTTGGAAGGCCTCGTCGTCGTCGCTGAGGTCAGCAGTTGAGGGAAGGCCGACGGTTCCCTCTGCCATGGCCTGGAGTTGAAGCCGGTAGCCGGGAATCAACTGACCTCCTCCAAAACAACCATCAGCCGTCACCCGGGTGATGCTCAAGACGGTGCCGGCATCCACCAGAAGCAAGCCCCTGGAACAGTCGAGCTTTCGCTCCTGACTGCAGCGCCAGGCCATCCAGGCCCCGAGGGCTCGATCCACACCCAACCAAGGTGGCGCCTGCGGAAAGGGCACATCCTCAAGGCGAATGCGCAGATCCTGATGGGCCATGAGCTGCTCGGGCACCGACCCCACCGCCGCCCAGATCGGAGGTTCGCTCCCGATGCGAGCAGGATCTGGGCCCCCGTGATCAACACGAACACCATGGTCATGCCGCTGAGCCCAATGCCAGCGGCTGTTGCCAATCAGCAGAGCGCGACCGCCGCCCCGTTCAGACCCCGCCACTCAGATGCCTTCACCCATTAGCCCTTCATTGGCCTCCTGGGGTACATGGATTCCACACTCCTGCTTCAGTCCGCCGAATCGGGTGTCGCGGCCACTCAGTTCTCCCACATCAGGTCCACTGGAATGCCAGTCCCCCACGGTGGAATAACCCTGCTCAAACAACGGATGCTGGGGGAGATTGTTCGCTTGCATGTAGTAGTAAACGTCGCGCTGCGTCCACTCGAGCAAGGGTCGCAACGACCAGCGATCCCGAATCGGATCCAATGCCGTCATCGAGCGGCGGTGATCGGTCTGCCCACGCCGCACACCGCTAGCCCAGCAGCGCGTGTCCAGGTTGTTGAGCGCCCGCTCCAGGGGTTCTACCTTGCGGATACGGTGATAAATCTCCATGTCTTCCACTCGACCGGACTCCCAGAGCCGACCATGGAGGGCCTCCATACGAGCTGGGGACATCTCGCTCTGACTCACCACCAGACGAATCCTGAGCTGCTGGGTGAGTTGATCGGCGTAGGTGTACGTCTCTGGAGGCAGATAACCGGTATCGATCCAGATCACCGGCACAGCATCACCGCCGGGGAGGGTGCTCAGCATGTGCAAAAGCACAGCCGATTGAATCCCGAAACTCGTGGTGAGGACGAAGTTCTCGCCGAACTGCTCGAGTCCCCAAGCCAACCGCTGCTGAGGCTCCATCGACTCCAGCAGCTTGCGCCCCTCGAGCAACTCGTTTTGCACCGCCATGGGCACCATGGACTCGGGGGCCTCCGTCATCACGCCATCTTCCCCTGTCGTGGGACCGACGGTGGTTCCTATCGTTTGAGAATCAGCAGTTCCTTTCATGCGTTCACCCTCGTCCCCATCGGATGCCGTGGTGATCGTTGGCGGTGGATTCGGAGGACTGTTCACAGCACTTGCTCTTCAGCGACGACAGCCCAGCTGCCCCATCGTTCTGATCGAACCGCGGGATCGCTTTCTGTTTCAACCGCTGCTGTACGAACTGCTTAGCGATGAGCTTCAAGGCTGGGAGGTGGCCCCCCGCTATGACCAACTACTGAACAACAGCGTCTGCTGGATTCAAGACAGCGTTGTTGGAATCGATCAAACCAGCCAAAGCATCGAATTGGCCTCCGGGGACCGCTTGGGCTGGGCGCAACTGGTGTTGGCAACGGGCTCGAAAGCCAACGATTTCGGCATTCCAGGCGTCAAGGAACACAGCTCAGGCTTCCGAGACCTCAGCGATGTGAGCCGCCTCAAGCAATGGATCAACAACCTGGATCAGCAACGGGATGAAGATGCCGGTCTGATCATTGTTGGCGCGGGACCCACCGGCGTGGAGCTGGCCTGCAAGCTGGCGGATCTGATCGACGGTGCTGCCAGCGTTCGACTGGTGGAGATGGGCGATGTAATCCTTCCCGGCAGTACAGCGTTCAATCGGGAGCGGGCCCAGGCCGCGCTGGAACGCAAAGGGGTGGTGGTGCAGCTGAACACCAGCGTGAGCGAAGTGAAGTCCTGCACTGCTGTTCTTGCCGATGGTGCTGTGCTGCGGCACACAGGCTTGGTCTGGACAGCAGGGAGCAGTCCCTCCATCCCCGCCATCTCTCCCACGCCTGTGCTGGAACGGGGCCGTCTGGCCGTTGACGATGACCTGCGCCTGGTGGGGAACGCCAACACGTTCGCCATCGGGGATGTCTCAGCCCAGCCAGGCAGCCCATGGCCCGCGAGCGCCCAGGTGGCGATGCAGCAGGGCGGTACCACTGCAGCTGCCATCGCGAAGCTCAGGATGGACGAAGAGCCTCAACCCTTCCAGTTCGAGGACCGAGGCGAAATGCTCAGCCTCGGTGTCGGTGACGCCACCCTCACCGGCATGGGGATCACCCTCGCTGGCCCCTTGGCCTTTCAGCTTCGACGGGCCACGTATCTCACGCGCCTGCCAGGGCTCTCCCTGGGTCTGCGCTCGGCTGGCGCCTGGTTGTTGAACCGTTGAAGCAATCCCACCTCGGCGGGCGTTGTCGTGGTCTGCGCCCCAGCCAGCAACGGCAGCTGGAGCGCTTAAGCCATCGCCGTCATCCCGAAGACTGCGGGGCCGATCTGCTGAGCCTGGAACGCTTGGCCGATCTGGTGCTGGATCTGGAGATGCCACTGCATCTGGTGCTGGACGGCCGTGGGCTCTGCCGCCTGCTCTGGCTGGGGCCTCTCACCGGCAGCGATTCGCTGCTGCAACATCTGCCGGCAACACCGCGGCGGAGCAGCGGGGGATGGCGACTGATCAGCTGCCCTTTCGCCCGCAAAGGGCTGCACCAGGATCCCCGCGACGCCGTGGTCGCCCTCGACATCGCTCCTCGGCACTGGCTGCGCTTTGCACCGTGCCCGGCGGCCGATGGAGCTCGGCCGGCCGAACTGTTGATCCCTGACCCATCGCAACCCGATGGCTGGAGGCCTTTTGAACAGGGCGATCTGAGGGACCTTTGCACCCTCACACCGGACGAACCTCAACCCCAAAGCATCAGCGCCGCGGCCGGAGACGAGCGGGTGCTTCTGCTCACGCTCACCAGTGGCGATGAGCAGCGCGACCAGCGGGATCTGGCTGAGCTGGAAGGACTGGTGCGCAGTGCAGGCGCCGAACCGGTGGCCCGGACCAGCCAGCGCCGGGGCCAAACCAATCCCCAAACGCTCTGGGGCTCCGGAAAACTTCAGGAAGCCGCCCTCGAGATCCGCCGCTGCCAGGCCTCCCTAGTCATCACCGACAGGGAGCTCACCCCCGTGCAGGCGCGCAATCTGGAACGGCTGCTCAGCTGCCCGGTCTCCGACCGCAGCGAATTGATCCTCGACATCTTTGCCCAGCGGGCCGGCAGTGCTGCAGGACGGCTTCAAGTGGAACTGGCTCAGCTGCGCTACCGGCTGCCGCGCCTGCTGGGACGTGGCAGCAGCCTCTCCCGGCAGGGCGGCGGGATCGGCACGCGCGGCCCTGGGGAAACACAGCTGGAAAAGGACCGAAGGGCCATCAGCCGACGCATCGAACGACTGCTTCGAGATCAACGCCAACTTCAATCCCACCGCAGCCGCTTGCGGGATCAGCGGCGTGGTCTGCCGCGGGTGGCACTGGTTGGGTATACGAACGCGGGGAAATCCAGCCTGCTCAATGCCTTGTGTGGCAAACGGGCCAGTGATCGCGTGCTGGCGGAGAACAAGTTGTTCGCCACCCTGGACCCCACCACGCGGAAACTCGACCTGCCCTGCCCTGGGGCACGACCCCAACGGCTTCTGCTCACTGACACCGTGGGCTTCATCCGCGATCTCCCCGCCCCACTGGTGGAAGCCTTCCGCGCGACGCTGGAGGAGGCACTGGACGCCGATGTGCTGCTGCTGGTGGTCGACCTTGCCGACCCCGACTGGCAAGGCCACCTCGACACAGTGCATCGCCTGCTCGATGACCTCGACAGCACAGCCTTGCGCCGGGTGATCGCCAATCAGATCGACCACTGTGAGGCGACTGCGATCGAGACGATTCATCAGCGGGAACCCGACGCCCTTTTTCTCTCGGCCGTGCGGGGGGATGGGTTGCAGGGCCTACAGCAGTGGTTGCGCGAGCAATTTTTTGATCCCGGGGCAGAATCGCCGCAATTGACGATCGGCGAGTCGCCGCCATGGCCGAGCTGAGCAGCGCTCTTCAGAACCCTCAAGCGTTGATCACCCTGGCCGTGTTGGGGCTGGCGGTGGTGCTGTTCATCACCGGAGTGATTACCCCGGAGCTCACCGGGTTGCTGAGCCTGAGCCTGCTGATCGCCACCGGTGTGCTCAATCCCCAGGAGGCCCTAGCGGGGTTCGGCAGTCCTGCACTGATCACCCTGTTGGGCCTGTTCCCTGTCTCCGCTGCACTGTTCAAAAGCGGTGCCCTGGATCGCCTGAGGGCCCTGATCGCCTCGGAGCGGATCCGCTCCTCGCGCCGTCTGATCGCGCTGATGGCTTTCGTGATCGCCCCGGTATCGGGAGTTGTACCCAACACGCCCGTGGTGGCATCGCTGCTACCCGTGGTGGAGGGCTGGTGCCAAAGGCGCGGCATTTCGCCATCCCGGGTGCTGTTGCCGTTGTCGTTTTCAACCGTTCTGGGGGGCACCCTCACCCTGCTGGGCAGCTCTGTGAATCTGCTGGTTAGCGATATCAGTGAACAACTGGGCTATGGCTCCCTCGATCTGTTCAGCTTCACCCTGATCAGCCTGCCGGTCTGGCTGGCAGGGGCCATTTATCTGGTTTTGGCTCCAAGGGTGCTGTTGCCGGACCGAGGTGCCAGCACGGATGACCTCGGCGGCAACCCCAAGACCAGCAGCTACTGCACGGAAGTGCGCATACCACCGGAGTCGGAGCTGGTGGGCAGCTCTCTCCTAAACAGTCGATTGCAACGTCGTTTCGACGTTGACGTGCTGGAACTACAGCGCGGTGGAGAGCGACTCCTGCCACCCCTGGCGGACCGTCGTCTTGAGGCCGGCGATCATCTGCTGTTGCGGGTCACTCGCCTTGATCTGCTGCGGCTCCAGCAGGATCACACAATTCAGCTCACAACCCAGGGGCAGAACGCTGGTTTCAGCCTGAACACCGAAGAGGCCAGTGGACAAAAAACCGTGGAGGTTTTGTTGCCTGCTGGCTCCACCTTGGCCGGTGCCAGTTTGCGGGAACTACGGTTCCGGCAGCGCCACAACGCCACCGTTCTCGCCCTGCGCCGCGGCCAGGAGACCGTTCAGGAACGCCTCGGCCAGGTGATCCTGAGGGAGGGCGATGTGCTGCTACTCCAGGCACCAATCGACTCCATCCGCGGCCTGCAGGCCAGCAACGACCTTTTGGTGCTGGATCGTCTGGAGGATGACCTGCCCACCGTGCGGCGCAAGCCCGTGGCCGTCAGCATCGCCTTGGCGATGCTGCTGCTGCCGACTCTCACCCCCATCCCCCTAGTGGCGGCGGTGCTGTTGGCCATGGTGAGCGTGGTGGCCACCGGCTGCCTTCGCCTTGGTGAACTGCAGCGCTCAATCCGACTGGACGTGATCCTGCTGCTGGGATCCCTGACCAGTTTCAGTGTTGCCATGCAGAAAACGGGCCTGGCCGATGCCCTCGCCCTGGTGCTCCAACAGGGGCTAGCGGGCTGGCCAAGCTATGCCGCTTTGATGGTGGTCTTCATCGGCACCACGCTGTTGACGCAGGTGATGAGCAATGCGGCCTCAGTCGCCCTGCTGGCGCCGGTGGCAGTGCAACTGGCTCCGTCCCTGCAGCTGTCCCCCACCGCCTTGCTGATCACAGTGCTGTTCGGAGCCAGTCAGTCTTTTCTCACCCCCGTGGGGTATCAGACCAATTTGATGGTGTTCGGCCCAGGCCGTTATCGCTTTCTTGACGTCACCCGCTACGGACTTGGCCTGACGGTGATCATGACCATTCTCGTGCCGGCCTTGATTCTCTGGCATTACGGCGGATCCTGAACAACACTGGTCAGATCTCACGCGCGCCTGTGCCGATCGGAAGGGCCATCGAACGCAGCCAGGGCTGGCATCGTCGGCTCACGGTTCCCCAGTTCACCGTGGTGACTGGATTGCTAGTGGTGCTGATCGGCACGCTGCTTTTGGCCACTCCGCTGTGCTCCTCAAGCCGCGTTGGGCTTTGGGAAGCTCTGTTCACAGCCACATCAGCCATCACCGTGACGGGGCTGTCGATCATCGACATCGGCACCGATCTCACGACTTTCGGCCAGGTGGTGCTGGCCCTGATGATCCTGGCGGGGGGCCTTGGCCTGATGGCCATCACCACGTTTCTGCAGGGCTTTGTGGTGCAAGGAACAGCCCTGCGACGCCGGCTGGACCGGGGCCAGGCCCTGGATGAATTCGGCGTGGGGGGCGTCGGGCGCACGTTTCGTGGCATTGCCCTGACGGCGACGCTGGTGATCCTGCTGGGGGCCGTGATCCTGTATCACTTCGGCTTCGATGACATCCCCAACCACGCAGAACGCCTCTGGGCTGCGCTGTTCCACAGCATCTCGGCTTACAACAACGCGGGATTCGGACTCTGGAGCGACAGCCTCGAGCGCTACCGCAGCAATGGCGTTGTGAATGCCGTGGTGATGCTGCTGATCGTGGCAGGCGGCCTGGGATGGCGGGTCACCAGCGATCTGAGCACGCAGCTGCTGCGCAGACGGCAAGGCCGGCGTCGTCTGAGCCTGCACTCCCGCCTGGTGCTGCGCACCACCATGATCTTGATCGCCTTCGGAGCAGGGGGGCTGGCCCTGACGGAATGGTTGAACCAGGGCGAGATCTTCGCTGGCATGCCCTTGTCTGAGCGGTGGCTCACCGCACTGTTCAAATCCGTCACGGCACGCACAGCCGGCTTCAGCACCGTTCCGCTCTCGCTCGACACCGTCACCGAATCCAGCCTGCTGCTGCTGATGGTGCTGATGTTCATCGGGGCCAGCCCCGGCGGCACCGGGGGTGGGATCAAGACCACCACCGTGGCGGCCTTGATGGCGGCCACCCGCTCCACCCTGCGGGGCCGGGAGGTGGTGGTGATCCGCAACAGAAGTATCAGCGACAAGGTGGTGCTGCGGGCCGTCGGCATCACGGTGGGCTCCCTGCTGTTCGTGATGGCCATGGCGATGCTGATCAGCATCGCCAGCAATTTGAACGGCAAGGATTCGTTCACCTTTATGGAAATGCTGTTCACCTGCATCTCCGCCTTTGCCACCGTGGGTTTGGATCTGGGGGTAACCGTTGAACTCCCCCGTTTCGGCCAGGCGGTGCTGATGGTGGGAATGTTTGTGGGACGACTGGGCATCCTTTTGCTGCTGAGTGCGATCTGGGAAGCGATGACTCAGGAACAAATCCAGATGAATCGCCAGAATCGAGTCGGTTACCCCAGCGAGGATCTGTATGTCTGAGCGCGATCAGCGGGGGAGGCAGCGATGAAGGAGTGGTGGCAGTGGAGCCCGGTCCAGGGCAGCGATCGCCTCGGCTTCGCGATCATCGGCGTGGGCCGTTTCGGCATCGCCGTGTGCCGGGAACTGCTTCAGAACGGAGCGGATGTGCTGGCCGTGGACCGCTCAGAGCGAGCGGTGGATGAACTTCGTCAAGTGGAGCCCAGCGTGGAGGCCCGCGTCGTGGACTGCACCGACGAAGAGGCCCTGCGGGAAGCCGGCGTGCTGGAAATGGGCACTGTTGTGGTGGCGATCAGTGAACCGATCGAAGCCAGCATCACCGCGACCTTGATCGCCAAAGACAGCGAGGGGAGCCGCGTTCGCCAGGTGATCGCGAGGGCAACGAGTGACCTCCACGAAAAAATGCTGAAGCGGGTGGGGGCCGACCGAGTGATCTTTCCCTCGCGGATGCAGGGCGAGCGCCTGGGGCTGGAACTGGTGCGCCCCAACCTGATGGAGCGGCTGGCCCTGGATGAACAGCACTGCATCGAGGAGATCAAGGTTCCAGAACCCTTTGTGGGGCGCTCGCTCAGGGATCTGAATTTGCGCAAAAACTTCAGGGTCAACGTGCTGGCGGCGGGACCACAAAGCAGCCTGATGGTGAACCCACCGGCATCCCACGTGCTGGAGGAGGGACATCTGCTGGTGGTGATGGGACTGGTGGACGACCTGCAACGGCTCCCGAAAAACTGAGCCGATGCACTGCCTCGGGCTGATGAGCGGAACCAGTGCTGACGGTGTTGATGCCGTGCTGGCGCGCTTCGACGGCCCATCCCAGCGTCCTCAGTGGTCCCTGCTTCACCACCACCATCAGCCCTATCCGCTCCAACTGCAGCAGCAGGTGGTGGCAGCCGGCCAGGGCGAACCGATGCCGGCAGCCGTCTGGCTAGAGCTGGCAGAAGCCATCACGGAGGTGCAAGCCGACGCGGCACGGGCCTGCGACCCCGATGCACAAGCTGAGCTGATCGGCTGCCATGGCCAGACCGTCTGGCACCGCCCCCCGGCCCAAGGGGCAGCAGGGGCCAGCTGGCAGATGCTGCAGGCCCCACTGCTCGCCCATCTGTTGCAAAGGCCGGTGATCCACAACTTCCGCGCGGCTGATCTGGTGCTTGGGGGACAGGGAGCACCGCTCGTGCCTCGGGCAGATGCGGCGCTGCTGGGACGCACGCAGGGCTGGCGGGCACTGCTGAACCTGGGCGGCATTGCCAACCTCACCCTGATCCCCCCCGGCAGTGGAGGCGACCGCCATACCGCTGTCTTGGGATGGGACTGCGGACCGGCCAATAGCCTGATCGACCTGGGCATGCGCCACTTCACCAATGGAGCCCAACCCTTCGACAATGGTGGAGCGATGGCAGCGCAGGGCCGTGCGGATGAGGGCTGGATCCAGCGCTGGCTTCAAGAGGATTACTTCCAGCTGACACCACCGAAATCCACAGGACGGGAGTGTTTCGGGCAGGACGACCTCAACCGGCGCCTGCTTCAGCTCGGTGGAGCCTCAGCGGCGGACGCCATCGCAACCCTGACGGCTTTTCCCGCTGCTGTGGTCGCCCAGGATCTGGAGCACCTGCGCCAAAGACGTGGCATCGCACCAATCGAACTGATCACAGCTGGAGGTGGCAGTCAAAACCCGGTGTTGATCGATGAGCTGCGGCGGCGCTGCCGAGGGTTGCAGCTCGACGAAAGCAGCAGGCTGGGGGTGCCGACTGCAGCCCGAGAAGCCCTGGTCTTCGCGTTACTGGCCTGGTGGCACCACAAAGGGCATCCCGGCAATGTGCCCGCCGTCACCGGAGCCAGGCGGGAAGCCGTGCTCGGCGTACAGGTGAATCCGGCCTAACCGGGCCGATGCAGGCGCAAGCGCCTGGGAGCGCCCCGCAAACGGCGGGGCTGTTGCGATTCCAGAGCCGACCGCAAGCGTTCCTCGCGGGTTGGGGCGGGAGCAGACGCCTCCAGAGCTTGTTCGTGGCGCTGAACCCCCTGCTGGATCAGCACCCGCGCCATGTTGCTCACCGTGCGGGATTCCAGCTCGGCCATGGCGGTCAAGCGTTCACAAAGATCCTCAGGCAGAACCACCTGAATTCTTGGGGACTTGGGCTTCCCACTGGATGAGGTCTGACGGGTGGGCACGACCGGATCCCCAAGAAGAGGCTCTGCTACTAAAAAGTGTACAGAGATGGTCAAGGGTAGTATCCATGACTATGGTGGGGGCATTGGTCCTCCTCGGAGTACCCCATGACACAAGCCACACCACGCCCCCGTCGCAGCCCAGCCGGCTCCCGCCCTCGGTCCCGACGCCCTCGTCGCAGCGCTGAAAACAGTGACGTGCTGGTTTCAGCTGTGGTCAGCACTTACCTGCTGACCCACCTGCACCACGTGTTGCAAAGGGCCGAATACAACGCCTCCCAGGAAGGGCGCAGCACCCAGGCCGCCAACTACGCCCAACTGCGCAAAGTGCTCTGCATGGATGCCCGCAGCATGAAGGACGCCTCGGCCTTGGGGCAGCACGATGACGGCATCGAACAAGCCGCCTGACAAGACCTTCGGCTCTGAATAGCGTTTGAGCAGTTGCTCAGATCGCGATGGCTTCCAACGCCGCAGAGCTGTACGCCCGAATCAGTAGCAATCCGGAGCAGACCCAGGCGCTGTTCCGTCAGGCGCTGCAAGATCCCAACGGCGCCATGGCCAGCATCTGCAGCCTGGGCGACCAACTAGGGCTACCCGTCACGACCCAAGAGGTGCGGGAGCATCTGGCCAGCCTCGATGATGAAGACAGCCAACGCTGGCTGGTCAAGGCGAGAGGCGGTCTTTGAACTCTGGAGCTTCGGACGTCAGGAATGCCTTGGGCTCAGTGCGCTGACGGCGTTCGTATCCGCCACCTCCGGCCCAACTGAAGAAGAGCAAATAACTCACGATCGCCAAGCCTGCAGCCACCACGAGAGCGGCCAGCTGCTCCAGTTTCAGCATGGCGACCAGCCTCCGGGAACCGTCACCAGTTTGCCGACAGGGATGATGGGGGGCATCACGCCTTCCGCCGGTGCTGCGACTCGAAAACGTCAGCAAGATCTACCCGACGGGGGAAGTGCTCCGGGCCGTGACCTGGGAGGTGAAACCCGGAGACAGGATCGGCCTGGTGGGGGTGAACGGCGCCGGCAAGTCCACCCAGATGCGTCTGATTGCCGGGCACGAAGAGCCCACCAGCGGCCAGGTGGTTCGGCAAGGGGAGCCCCGCATCGCCTACCTCCAACAGGAATTCGACGTGGACCTGGAGCGCACCGTGCGCCAGGAACTGTTTCAAGCCTTCGGCGAAGCCGCCGAAGTGATGAACCGGCAACAGCAGGTGGAAGAAGCCATGGGGTCGGAACGCGCTGCTGAAGATCCGGATCATCTAGACCAGCTGATCCAAAAACTGGGACAGCTGCAGAGCCGCTTCGAAGCACTGCATGGCTACGAACTCGATGCCCGCATCGACAAGCTCCTGCCCACGATCGGATTCACTCCGGAGGGCGCTGAGCTGCAGGTGAAGGACTATTCCGGGGGCTGGCAGATGCGAATCGCCCTGGGGAAAATCCTGCTCCAGGAACCGGATCTGCTGCTGCTGGACGAACCGACCAACCATCTGGATGTCGAGACCATCCAGTGGCTGGAGAACTACCTGCTGGAGCAGAGCGCTGCCCTCGTGGTGATCAGCCACGACCGCACCTTCCTCGACCGGGTCTGCAATCAAATTGTCTCCACGGAGAGGGGGGTGTCCCGTAGCTACCTGGGGAACTACACCGCCCACCTGGAACAGAAACAAATGGAACGGGAGGCCACGCAGGCGGCCTTCGAACGCCAGCAGAAAGACATCGCCACCCAACAGGCTTATATCGATCGTTTTCGTGCCAGCGCTACCCGCAGCACCCAAGCCAAAAGCCGAGAGAAGCAACTGGACAAGGTGGAACGGGTGGAGGCGCCGATCGAATCCGTGGCCGGGCCAAGTTTTCAGTTCCCGCCTGCCCCGCGCTCCGGAGCTCAGGTTGCCTTGATCGACAACGTCACCCATAGCTATGGGGACAAAATCCTGTTCCTGGGGGCTGAACTGGAGGTTGAACGGGGTGACCGCATCGCCTTCGTCGGCCCCAATGGTGCGGGCAAGTCGACCCTGCTGCGCCTGGTGATGGGGGTTGAAACCCCCGATGAAGGCAGTGCCAGGCTTGGGGAGCACAACGTGATTGCGGGCTACTTCGAACAGAACCAGGCCGAAGCCCTGAATCTGTCCAAGACCGTGATTGACACGATGTACGAAGCGGTCCCCGATTGGACCCAGACCCAAGTTCGTTCGCTGCTGGGCAGTTTTTGCTTCAGCAACGACACGGTGTTCAAGGAGGTTGGAAAGCTCAGCGGAGGCGAGAAAGCCCGTCTTGCACTGGCGCTAATGCTGCTCACCCCCTGCAATCTTCTGGTCTTGGATGAGCCCACCAATCACCTCGACATCCCGGCCAAGCAGATGCTCGAGGACGCCTTGATGGCCTACGAAGGAGCGGCGCTGCTGGTCTCTCACGACCGCTATTTCATATCCCGCGTGGCCAACCGGATCGTCGAACTGCGAGAGGGCGAACTGGTGATGTACAGAGGGGATTACAACTACTACCTCGAGAAAAAAGAAGAGGAAAGGGCTGAAGCCAAGGAGAAAGAACTGGCTGTGGAGCGAGAAGCCAAGCGGAAAGCCAACAAGGAAAAGCAAAAAGCTCGAGATGCCCGGCGCAAAAAGGCGGCCTGACTGGCATCAGACCGCAGCACCGAAAACTTCACACAGTCTTAGGCAGGAAGACTTATTTCTCTTTACCTGCAGTTTTCATCTGCATAAGCTGACAAAACTGACCCGTAGCACCGATGAACATGGTTTCCGGCCCAGGCAACATCGAAACCGTTGGCGGGTCATCAACCCCAGGCCCGGCACCCCATGAACAGACCTGGGACGCGGTGGAAACCTATTTCGAGTGCATCACCACCTGCTCGCTCGACGATGGCGAGTGCATCACCCAATGCGTTGAACAACTGAGGGACGCCGACGACGCCTAAGCCCGCAGCATCAGCCAGGAGTCAAGGCCGATAAATCGACCGGCTTGACGTCAATCGTGACCAGCTCCTGACCACGCTTCACCTCCAGCACAATCGAGGCACCGACACCGCGACGTTCAATGGAACTGACCACCGCGGCAGGGTCAGCGACAGCCTGACCATCAAGACGCGTGATCACATCATCCACCTTGAGCCCGGCGCGGTCCGCTGGCCCTCCAGGCTGGACCCCGCGAATCACCGCACCTGGCGGCACCGGGGATGTGGGGGTGGGCCGGGGCACCGGCGACAGACGGATGCCGATCACAGGATGACGGGCCTTGCCGCTGGAGACCAGCTGCTGAGCAATCGTTCGAGCGCGATTAATCGGGATAGCAAAGCCCAGACCCGCCCCAGGTCCTGATCGCACCAAGGTGTTGATGCCGATCACTTCACCGTCGGCATTGAGCAATGGCCCGCCCGAGTTGCCGGGATTGATCGCCGCGTCGGTCTGAATCAGATCAAGACGTTTGCCGGAAATTCCCAGCTGGGCAACATTGCGATTGAGGTTGCTGATGATTCCAAGGGTCACCGTGCTTTCCAGCCCGTAGGGATTGCCCACGGCAATCGCCCAGTCGCCCACGCTGAGCCGGTCGGAATTCCCCAGATCGGCAACAGGCCAGGGCCCGGGGGCCTCCAGACGCACCACTGCGAGATCGGTGAGGTTGTCTTTTCCCACCACTCGGGCGGGCACCCTCCTGCCATCGGAGAGGCCCACGGTCAGTTGATCTGCCCCCTCCACCACATGGGCGTTGGTCAGCAGCAGGCCCTTGGCATCGAAGATCACCCCACTGCCTTGGCCGCGCTGCACCCGGGAGCGCGGGGCTGTGGAGCGTGGGATGCCGAAGAAGTGGCGAAACAAGGGGTCCCGCATCAGGGCCGGCGGCACACCCGCAACACTGGACTGATTGACGGTCCGCGCCGTCTCCAGGGTGACCACTGCCGGACCACTGCGCTTCACAGCGGCTGCCACGAATGAGTCACGACGGATGGCCGGGCGGGCCTCGGCCTGCTGAGGCGCAACGGTTAAGGGAAGCACCGACACACCGGCCACCAGCAATCCCCCCGCCAAAGCGGAGACGACTAGCGGGCGGGACTGGGAGTTGACCACAGCTTCAGGGCGATCGGCTGCCTCGACGCTACGCAGAGCAGATCCCAAAAAAGCCACGTTCCATGTCAAAGCTGTGACCACATGCGACCGGGGTCCCGATAGCGTGAGGATGCAGACGTCTAGCTGGGACGGAGGGTCATGCTCGGTTCGATGTTTCCCCTCATCTACGGAGCGCTATTCGTGGCCCTGTTGTGGCAGGCCTTCCGCGTGATGAGCAAGGGTTTTCGCGCTGCCAGCGGTCCGATCAACAGCGTGCCCAGCAACGCTCCTAGCGACCGCACAGGCCAGGTCACCGTCCACCCAGAACTGCTGGACAGCGAGGGGCGCATCACGGAAGAAGCCCTGCTGACGGTGCGCTTTGGTGGTGACGATGACGAAGCCTCGACGGCCGCTGGACCCGGCACTGAATAAATTGGGCGCTTGGAGTCGACAGGGGTCGCCTGAGTGGATCAGAGAACACGCATCGTTGCCGCGGTCATCAAGGGCATCAAGCTGCCCCCCCGGTTTCGGCTTCGGCTGATGAAAGAAGATCCGGTTCGCCTGGAATTGAGCCTGACTCCGGCCTACGGAAAGGAGCCCATCACCGTGGGCCTTGTCGAATCTCTTGATCTGGTGGCCCGTCGTGACCGGGAAGGCCGGATCCCCCGTGACCTTCAGGGCACCTGGGACTGGACCGTCCGCCACGGCCAGGTGAGCACCGGAGGCTGGAACCCTTATCTCAAGGAAGCGCTGCAGACCATGTTCGAGACGGGCCTCCCGGCCATCGTGTTCGAGGAGCTCACTGGAGAGGAGTATCACCCCGTTGATGGGACCCGTCACGTGCGCTGATCAAGCACGGGGATTCTGTAAAGGCGTGCGAATGAATGCAGCGAGGCGACAGACAAGGGAGCTAGACCGGAATCAATTCGGCCTTTAAGAAAGTCTTTATGGCCTCCCTTGTTGTTTCCATCGGCCCGCTTGTGCGGCTGTTGGCCGCGGTCGGCGCCATCAGCAGCCTGATGCTTTTAGGTCTGATGAATCTCGTCCCGTGAAGCGAGCGGCAACACCGCTTTGAGCCAGTTCCCGATCGATGCCCTGTTGGAGCAGATCTGTTCTGTGGTGCGCCCAGGGCAAACGGTTCTGCTCCAGGCACCGCCTGGGGCGGGCAAGACCACACGGGTTCCCCTGGCGCTGATCGGAGCCCTGACGGAAGGCCATTGCATTCTTAAAGACCGTCAGAAAATCTGGATGATCGAGCCACGGCGGCTGGCCACCAAAGCTGCCGCCGCCCGCCTTGCCGCGAGCCTCGGAGAAGAGATCGGTGCGCGCATCGGGTATGCCGTGCGCGGGGAACAGAAGCGTTCCGGGCGCACCCAGGTGGAGGTGATCACTGGCGGCCTCTTCCTGCGGCGCTTGCAGAGCGACCCCTCGCTGGATGGGGTGGGGTGCGTGATCTTTGATGAATTTCATGAGCGGGGGCGTGATGCGGACCTGTCCCTCGCCTTGCTGCGAGAGGCGAGGCCTCTGCTGAATCCCGATCTCGCCGTGATCTTGATGTCGGCCACGCTGGATCTATCCGATCTAAGGGAACGACTCCCCAAAGCGACGGTGCTGGAAAGCCCGGGCCGCTGTTACCCGGTGGAGACCCACCACCAACCACCACGGCCGGACGAACCCCTGCCAAAGCAGGTGTTACGCGCCATCGAGCAACACACCCTCGACCAACCGCAGGGGAGCGGTGTTCTTGTTTTCCTGCCGGGGCTAGCGGAGATTGAACGCTGCAGGCAGACCCTGACGGCCGCCCCTTCCCTGCAGAACTGGAAGATTCAGGCGCTGCATGGTCAACTGCCCTTGCAGCAGCAGAGTTCAGCCCTGCAGCGCTGCGAACCCAACCAGGACGGAAGCATCATCCTGGCCAGCGCCATTGCCGAGAGCTCCCTCACCATCGATGGAGTTCGCCTGGTGATTGACAGTGGCCTCAGCCGTCAACTGCGCTATGACCCCAACACCCGCATGGAGGGCCTGGAGACGGTGGTCTCCAGCCTGGCCAGTGCAGAGCAGCGCCGGGGCCGGGCAGGACGACAGTGTCCGGGCCGCTGCATCCGCCTCTGGTCGCCGGCAGAGCAACAACGACGCCCCCCCTTTCACCCCCCTGAACTTCTGCTGGCAGATCCCCAGCCGGTGCTGATGGAACTGGCCCAGTGGGGAGCTGGGCTAGGAGAAGAGTTGCCGTGGTTGGACCCTCCCCCCGCAGCAGCCATGCAGGAGGGACAGCACGGCCTGCAACAACTCGGCCTGCTGGAGCTCGACGGCCGCATCAGCGAGCGAGGACGGTTGATCGGCGGCCTAGGTGTTCACCCCCGTCTCGGAATGCTGCTGCTGGAAGCCCATGAACAGGGCGCCCCACAGCTGGGGTGTGATCTGGCGGCAATCCTCAGCGAACGGGATCCCTTCGATCGCCGCCAAATCGGCAGCGATCTCGAGGCCCGGCTCAACAACATCCAGCGCCATCCGTCCCTGCGAACGCTCAGCCAGCAACTCCGACGTCAACTGAAACGACTTGGCACCTCACACCAGGAGCGAGACGCTTCCGTCAATGCTGGCGATCTGATCCTGGCGGCCTTTCCGGAATGGCTGGCGCAACAGCGTCCAGACCAGACCGGTCGCTATCAGCTGCGTCAGGGCCGCGGAGCCACGCTGCTGCCCTGGGATCCGCTCCTGGGCAGTCCAGCCCTGGCCGTTGCCAGGGTCGACATGGGCGGCAGGGACACGCGGATCCAGATGGCAGTAGCCCTGAGCCAGAGCACTCTGGAGAGCATCGCTGAGCGGGACGGCCACTGGCAGGACGAGGCCAGCTGGGATCCTGACCGCCAGCGGGTCCGCGCCGAACGCCAGCTGAAACTGGGGGCGTTGGTGGTGCGCCGCACGCCACAGCCTTCGCCAGCCCCAGCGCTCTGCCGAACCCTGCTGATTGAGCAGCTGAAGAAGAGTGCCAGCCTTGATGCCCTGCCATGGACAGACAGCTCCCATCAGCTGCGCCAAAGGCTGGCATTGATGCACCAAAAGGTTGGCGCCCCCTGGCCTGATCGCGATCTGACAACACTGCTGGAGCAGGCTGACACCTGGCTTGGTCCCAGCCTGGAAGGCTGCCTGGGCTGGAACGACATCAGCGTCACAGTTTTGGAAGAAGCACTTTGGGGCGATCTGAACTGGAGCTTCAGGCAACAACTGGATGGTCTGCTGCCGCGCCGCATCCCGATACCCTCCGGCCGCCAGGCGGCACTCCTTTACACCGCCGATGAGGTCATCCTCGCCGTGAAATTGCAGGAGATGTTCGGATCTGACGACGGCCCCCACGTGCTGAATGGCCGCATCCCCATCACGCTGGAACTGCTCTCACCAGCCGGACGTCCCCTGCAACGCACACGCGACCTCAAAGGCTTCTGGCAAGGCAGCTACCAGGAGGTGCGCCGGGAGATGAGGGGACGCTACCCCAAGCACCCCTGGCCCGACGATCCCCGCGAGGCGCTGCCGACGTCCCGGACCAAACGCAGGTCGGACGAAGGACGACCTTGAAAAATGTGCGGAAGGCCAATTGCGTAGCCCTTAGCACATGCAACAAAACTCCAACCTTTGTTACATTTGTAGAAACCACCTGGTTCACACCAATGTCCGACAACGCACGCTTCGGCTTCGTCAACTTCGCTGAGACCTGGAACGGTCGTCTGGCCATGCTGGGCATCGTGATCGGCCTCGGCACCGAGCTCCTGACCGGCCAGGGCATCCTGTCCCAGATCGGCCTCGGCTGATTCCGCGCCGCGGATTCACAAGACCCCTCGGCCTGCCGGGGGGTTTTTTGTTGTCTCTCCACCAGCCACCGCTGATGCAGCACAGTGGGAAGGATTCCACCGAGGCAATCGTTGGCACCGCTATACGTTCAGAACAGACGTGATGGATCAAGGCTGCTCAGCAGCGCCTTGGTGATCTGCACGATTGGTGCCACCCAAATCCACCAGCACTGGGGCGTTCTGCTGACCAGCATCTCGGCCGTTATCTGCATTTACTGGGGTTACGCCTACAGCCGCCTTGAGCGTTGATCGTCTTCCGACCTATTCCGTTGCTGAGCTGAACACAGCCATCGGAAGCCTGCTGGAACGCGGCTTTGCGCCGCGTTTTTTGCTGGAGGCAACAATCTCCCGCCCTCAACTCAAGAAGGGCCACCTGTGGCTCACGCTCACCGACGGATCCGCCAGTATTTCCGGTGTGGTGTGGGCTTCGAAACTGGCGCAGTTGAGCTATCAGCCCAAGGACGGGGACGGCGTCACCGTTGTGGGCAAGCTCAATTTCTGGGCAGCGCGGGCCAGCCTTACGGTTCAGGCGCTGGACATCCGCCCCAGTCTCGGCACGGTGCTCCGCGACTTTGAACGGGTGCGTCAACTGCTGGAACAGCAAGGGGTGATCGACCCCAGCCGTCAGAGGCCGCTTCCGAGCCAACCCTCGTCCATCGCAGTGCTCACCAGCGTGCCTAGTTCCGCCCTGGCCGACATGCTCCGCACCGCGGCGGAACGCTGGCCCCTGACCCAACTGATCGTGGTGCCGATTCCTGTGCAGGGGTCCGTGGCCCCGACGATCATCAGCACCCTGGAGAACTTGGCCGAACGCTCCACCGAGCTGGGACTTCAAGCTTTGGTGCTCGCCCGCGGCGGTGGCAGCCGAGAAGACTTGGCAGTGTTCGACAACGAGGCCCTTTGCCGCCTCCTGGCGGACTACCCCATACCTGTCGTAACAGGCTTGGGCCATGAGGACGATCTCACCGTCGCCGACCTGGTGGCAGACCATCGCGCAGCCACACCAACGGCGGCGATCGTGGCACTGCTGCCCGACCGCGAGGCGGAACGCCAGGCACTTGTGCAACGGCAAAGCCGATTGAGAGACGCACTGCTGGGAAGGATCCTTCGCGAGCGTCAGCGGCTTCAGGATCGGACCGTTGCGCTGCAGCAACAATCTCCACTGGAGAAGATCAGGCGCTTACGCCA
This sequence comes from Synechococcus sp. MU1617, assembly GCF_020514235.1. Lineage (NCBI taxonomy): Bacteria > Bacillati > Cyanobacteriota > Cyanophyceae > Synechococcales > Synechococcaceae > Synechococcus > Synechococcus sp. MU1617. The sequence goes on along the minus strand of NZ_VTLB01000003.1, from coordinate 2,297 downwards.
GGAGCTTGCCCAAAAGCACCAACTGCTCAAGGCGCTTTCACCGGAACGCTGGCTGAAACGCGGCTTAGCCCTGATCAGCAACGAAGCCGGCGAGTCCATCTCAGGCCTGGAATCCGTCAAGATCGGTGATCAGCTCAACATTCGAATGAGCGACGGAAGCCTTGAGGCCCGGGTCGATCAGATCCAGCGCAGTGAACCCAACACCACCTCCTGATGAGCAAGCGCCAAGTCAACAAAGAGCACCGTGATCGCATCGAAGGTTGGCGAAAGGATGCCGAAGGCCTGAGCTACGAAGAAGCCATGCAGGCTCTGGATCTACTGCTTGCTGAGCTGCAGAACGACAATGTTGCCTTGGCGGACTTGCAGCAAAAAGTTCTCCACGGCGAGGTTTATCTGAACCGTTGCCAGAAGCTGCTCGACAGCGTCGAACAGTCGATTATCGAACTCGATCCCACAACCCTCAAAGCCACAAACGATGCGTAAAGCCCTGCCTTGGATCTATCTGCTTCTGGCTGTGTTGGGAGCGATCCTGCCCTGGAAAGCCAACCTGGAGTTCATCGCTGAAGGGGGTGGACAGGCCTTTGATTTGGCGCGATTTATCGCCGATTCCAACAGCACAGCCGCCTCACGCTCCTTGAGCGCTGACCTGCTGGTGGGAGCCAGTGCCGTCACGCTATGGATCTGTGTGGAAGGCCCACGTCAAAAGATCAAAGGCTGGTGGCTGGCCATCCCCTTAAGTTTTGGCGTGGCCTTTGCCTGTGCTGCTCCGTTTTTCTTATTCCTGCGGGAACGACAGCTGCAGGCTCAAGAATCGGAATCCACGTCGTGAGCGACAACGTCAATGGTGAGATCACTGGCGGGAGTAGACGGGACTGCAGCACTGGCGGGATTGTCTCCTGCACTGGGATAGGGCGTTCCACAGACTGCACAAACTCCAGCCCCCTTCAGTCCGGTGGCACCGCAGGCGGTACAGCTGATCATCCTGGACTGCAAAAGCTTCCAACCAATCCAGCCCAGCCCCGAGAGGATCAACGGAAGCGCGATTAGAGCCAGCAGCACACCACCGGCGAGATCAAGCAAGAGACGACCGGCAGCGGTTGGCACCAGCAGCAGCAAAACAACTGCAATCCACAACACTGCTGGTGGTCGGTTCATTGGCTTCAACGGAGAGGGTCCGTTGAATCAGCTTCGCAGAATTGAATCAAAGTTCAAGGCGTCACACTGTTCGGTTCCCCGAGCCGAGGTTTGGCAAGACGAACTGCAACCAATTCCACACTTAAACACTGGCCAAAATAAAGAATTACACCCACCAACCAGACCCAAAGCGTCAAAACCAAAACACTGCCAATTACGCCATAGGCCTGATAGCGATTACCGAGGGAAACAATACTCAAACTCAAAATTTTATTGAGAAAAGCCAGACCAAATCCAATCAACAAGGAGCCAGGGATGAGAGGGATCGAAGGAACACGACGACTGGGCAACACCACCTGAAGCAGCCAGGCCATCAAGGACAAGATCAAGGCTGGCACAAGAATCCGCCCGAGGGGAAGAATTGGACTGGAGCGCACAAATCCCATCAAGCCAGGAACAACCCCATCCAAAATGCCAAGAATCTCTTCTGGAAGCTGCCCGACGCTAAGCACCAACTGTTGAAAAACAATCAAAACAGATATCGCAAAAACAGTCAGAAAAGCCTCAATACGCGTTCTACAAAACTGCACAACTTGTTGCCACCAAGACAAACCAATTAATGGTTCCGGCAGAATCTCGGACCACAACCGATCAGCTCCACGCTGGAGCGTTAAATAGGCATTACTAGCTGTGAGGAGTAAAACAACAACACCGAGAATTCCAGCCCCGAAGCCTTGATCGACCAAGCCACGCAAAGTTGAATCAACCAGGCTGATTGCTGATGGCGGCAAGACCTGCGTCACGGAGGCCAGAACATTATCCACACTGTCCGTTTTGCCAAACACCCGTGCAGCGACAGACAACGCGATTAAAAGCAGCGGGAAGAACGACTGAAGAACGAAATAAGCAAACGCAGCACTTAAATCAACACATTCAGCGTTATTCCAACGCTGGCAGGCCTGCCATATCTGCCCACTTAAGCGTCGAAGAAGCGAACGTCTTGGCACAGATTGGCGCAAAAGACTACTAAAACCTTACAACAAAAAAGCCACCTCAAGATGAGGTGGCTTCTTCGCAGGTGGTGATGGTGACTGCTTCAGCAATCAGCGCATCATCAACCTATTCAGAGAATGTTTTACCTGGCATCGAGCTATTTTCTCAGG